>PBMZ01000065.1 GCA_002722955.1 Planctomycetaceae bacterium
CGGGCAAAGTCGAATGGCATCGCAATGTTGCCAAGGAGCTGGGCTTGCGATTTGCGCGAGGCTTCTTTGGTGGTGGCCTTAACCTTGCCGTCTTCGCCAAATCCGGTGACGTGCTGGTCATCTCGTTCGAGCGTCGCGTTCTTGCCTTGAATCTAAAAACGGGCAAGTACTTGTGGCACTCGGTACGCAGAACATTGTTAAGCTTCATTCGCTCACTGCAACTGAACAAAAGGAAACCGTCGCGTCTCTTGAGAACGCTGCGAAAGATTCCAGCAACCGGTACGCGAAGGCCGCACTCACTCGTCATCGCAAACTACTCACGGAACTTGAATCGCAGCGGACCAAGTGGGATGTGGTCGTTTTGCAATCATATCGGGACGATTTGGAAGGTGATGAGTCGTTGTACGCACGATTCGCGCCGAAATTCGCCGCGTTGGCCAAGGAGCAAGGGGCCCGTGTAATCCTCTATGAGACGACACCAACAACTCAAAACGCCAAGCCCTTGACGTCCGCGCCCGATCCGGCGCCGGTCATGAAGAACGCGCGAGCGATGGCGAGTCTAGCCAACCGGATCGACGCGTCGGTTGCTCCGATGTCGCTGGTCGGTTTGCGTTGTCAAACCCAGCGTCCTGATTTGACACTACGGTTTATCAACGACGCTCATTTAAACAAGACGATGGCCTATCTAACGGCCTGCTCGCTTTTCGCCGCTTTGTTCGATCGGACTCCGGAAGGCTTACCAGTTGACTCCATCACCGATATTCGATTTTTCAACAACAAAGATCGCACGAAGGACCGCGATGGTAGTCCCATCACGCAAACGTTCTCCGAAAAGGACCGTGCCGATCTCCAGCGCATTGCGTGGGAGAGTATCACCGAATTTAACAAACTGCGTGCCGAGCAAATGCAAAAGTGACTTACGAATTCGCTTGATTACGCACAACATGGGGCCGCCAAGCCGCAAGGCCCTAACGCACGCGTGCAACGAATGATGAAAAACGTGTTCGACCGTTTCATCAAGTAACTCAAACAACAGATGAAGACTATGAGGACTTCGGTATTCCTACTAGCACTCGTGCTTGCCCCAATCGCCATCTCCGGAGCGGAAACGCATCGCGGTCGCACGGAGCGTTTGCCCAACATTCTGTTCATCGTTTCCGACGATCATGGTTGGGGCGATTTGCCATCGAATTGGGACAAAGCCGAGATCCGGCTTCCAACGTTGGAAGCTCTAGCCGCAAAAGGGGTGCGTTTTCCGAACTACCATACTGTTCCACTCTGCGGACCGTCTCGCGCCTGTATGTTTACCGGTCAATACTCGACCGAGAACGGCATGTGGCGAGGCCCCGGCAAGCAGCCGCTCGGATCGCCGGGCTATCGCGGTATCAAGCGCGACGTGAAAATGCTCTCGGAGCATCTCGCCGAAGCCGGCTACAAAACGGGAGCCTTCGGCAAATGGCACTTGGGATCGCTGGACGGAGAAGTTCCAAACGACCGTGGATTCGACAAGTTTCGCGGATTTCTCGGCGGAGCCCATTCGTATTGGATTACCGAAAAACGCTCCAAGATCATGCACAACCGCGAACCGGATCGAACCTCGAAAGGCCACGCGACCGAGTTGTTTACCGGGTGGGCTGAAAAGTTCATCCGAGAAAGCGCCGCCGGGGATGCCCCTTTCTTCTGTTACCTTGCCTATAACGCTGTACATGGTCCGCTTCGCACGGATAAATCGAAGCCCGCCTCAGCGCCCGAAGCTTGGGTTAAAAAGGCTCTCGACCGGGGCGTCAGTTTCTTGCGCAGCGACTATGTCGCCATTCTCGAACACATGGATCACAACATCGGCCGGTTGGTCGAACTGTTAGATGAACTGGACGTCGCCGAAAACACGCTGATCGTCTTCGTCAGTGACAACGGAGGCTGCACGATGGAAGAAGGCGCTGCCGGCGGCAGTTTTCCCGGCAACAATGGACCATTCCGGGGCGGCAAGGCGACAACGTATCAGGGTGGACTGAACGTGCCGTTCTTGATGAACTGGAAAGGGCGACTGCCACAAGGCATGACCTCGAATGATCAGGTGAGGCATTGCGACATCTTTGCCACCTTGTTGGACGCGGCGGGCATCACGGTCCCCAAGATGAATGGCAAGAATCAGGTTCGAGGGATGTCACTAATGCCGCACATGCTTTCGGCCGGGAAGAAAACCATCCCGGAGCGGACCATGATCTTTGAGCTGTGGGGCAACATCGGATTGCGCAAGGGCGACTACAAACTATGGAGCCAGATCGGGAGGGATTATTCCCCGGATTGGAACGCTGTCGTCGCCGAACTGAAGCACACGGACCTCGCTCTCTTCGACCTCGGCAAAGACGTTGCCGAGAAGAATGATCTGCGGATAAAGCTGCCCGAGGTTTACGCTTCGCTCAAGACGGAGCTGATCGACCATCTATCCAACATCAACTCGGAGTATCCCGACAGTGGAAGTTCTGAGGTTCCGGCTAAAGAGAAGCCCCAGCCTAAGAAAGCGACTACTAATCCAACGCCGAAACGCCCGTCGCAAGATCAGTTTTTCAAGAGCCGAGACCGGAATGGGG
Organism: Planctomycetaceae bacterium; assembly: GCA_002722955.1. GTDB lineage: Bacteria > Planctomycetota > Planctomycetia > Planctomycetales > Planctomycetaceae. The sequence goes on from PBMZ01000065.1 coordinate 2,592, forward strand.
ACGGCGTGATCACGCTGGAGGAATTCATCGGCAACCCCAAGAATCGCAATGTGCCCGCGCTGACAAAGCGGTTCAAAAAGATCGATTCAAATGGTGACGGCAAGTTGAAGATGGACGAACTGAGAAAGCAAGCAAAATGAATTCCGATTAACCCCTTATCAATTGAAAACCCAATGAAACCTAACCTTGACCACTTGCTCTGTTCGCTAATTGTTTTCGCGTCCACTTTCGTTGCTCCTGCTCGCGGAGACCAATCCAACATTCTGATCATTACCGTTGACGACATGGGTGCCGATTCGCTCGGTTCGTACGGATGTCAATTAGCGGATACCTCTCCAAACATTGATGCGCTGGCAAAAGGCAGTTTGCGATTTATGCACGCTCACGTTCAGGTGGGTAACTGTATGCCATCGCGCAATGTCATGTGGTCGGGTCGATACCCACACAACAACGGCGTCGAGGGATTCTATCAAGTTAAAGATCCGCAATACCCTGTGCTCGCTAACCTTATGCACGACGCAGGATACTTCACGGCGATTCGTGGCAAGGTTTCCCATTCGACGCCGTATTATCCCTACAAGTGGGATCTGGAACTCACAACACTTCCCGATGGCACAAAGGCTCACGTCAAAGATCCCAAGTCCTACGGCATCTCGACGAGACAAGCGATTGCGGGTGCGGAAAAAGCGAACAAGCCATTCTGCCTGATGGTGAACATCTCTGATCCTCACAAGCCGTTCTACCGCCAGGCGAAGAACGGTCAGGAATTCGATGACCCCCACGTACCGACTCGCGTCTTCAAGGCTGACGAAGTGCCGATTCCTGGTTTCCTGTTCGACGATCCGATCGTTCGCAAAGAACTCGCCCAGTACTACTCGTCGGTCCGTCGAGCGGATGATTGTGTTGGCAGTGTCCTCAAAGCTCTCGAAGCGGCAGGGAAGACAGAGGAAACGTTCATCATGTTCCTCTCCGATCACGGGATGCCGTTGCCCTTCGCCAAGACGCAACTCTATCACCACAGCACCCACACACCGCTTATTGTCCGCTGGGCCAAAGTCACAAAAGCGAACACGAAAGATACGCAACACATGGTCTCGGCGGTCGACTTCCTGCCAACCTTGCTCGATGTCGCGGGCATCGAACATCCCAAGGGCTTTGACGGCAGATCGTTTGCCCCAATCATTCGCGGCCAGCAGCAGAAAAACCGTGACCACGTGATCAAGGTCTACAATGAAAACTCGGGGCGTTCCCGAGATCCAATGCGGGCGATTCAGACCAAGAGATATCTCTACCTGTTTAATGCGTGGTCCAACGGCACACGCGTCTTCGCCACAGCTACCACAGGAACGCAGACGTGTCGCCGCCTCGCCCAATTGGCAAAGACCGATGAGAAGCTCGCCGCTCGATACGACCTTTATCAACATCGAGTCGTCGAGGAATTGTACGACGTCGAGAATGATCCCGATTGCCTTTGCAACTTGATCGAAAGTCTCGATGCACAAGATGATCTAGATGGTTTGCGAGCTTCACTCGAACAAGAACTCAAACAGACAAACGATCACATATTGCCGGTATTTCAAAATCGCGATGACGCCGACGCACGCGAAACTTATGTTTTGAAACTTGAGAAAGAAGCGTCACAACGTCCAAGGAAAAACGGTAACAACCAACGAAAGCTGAAGCTCATCAAGCTCTCGCTGCCGCAAGCAGTCGCCAAGGGTGACACGACAGTTGTTACCGTCCAACATAAACTGCCTAAAAGACTCGGGACGCAGAAGGTTCACGTAACGCTAAAGAACGCCGCTGGCAAGCGACTTGAACGCAAAGTTGTCGAGATCGGCGGTGAAGGAACAACGAAGGTGGAGTTCGATGTCCCTGCGTCTCTGGATGGCAACAAGATTCATGTAGCAGCTTTTGTGGGCGAAGACTATCAAAGCAATCTTCAACACGTAGCGGCTCAGACGTCGCTCATTGATGAATAACGCAGAAGAGTTTCCGCCAACTGCGAATAAGAAGTTAGCCATATGATAAAGACGATTACATCGAAACTTTCACTCAGTGCATTCCTTCTCTTTCTGGTCTGCGGAACCTCTTTTGGTGACAAACCCAACATGGTCTTCATCCTTGCTGACGATCTCGGCTGGAGCGATACGACGCTCTACGGCACGACCAAGTTCTACCGAACTCCCAACATCCAGCGACTGGCGAAACGCGGAATGACGTTCACTCGCGCTTACTCGTCAAGCCCTTTATGCTCGCCGACGCGGGCGAGCATTCTGACGGGGCTCAGTCCCGCTCGTCACGGCATCACAACGCCATCATGCCACCTTCCTAAGGTCATTCTCGAAGCGTCACCGGCAAAGACCGGTTCGCCGATCAGTAAGGCAACTATCCCAGTTTCCGTCTCGCGGCTGAAGACCGACTACTACACGCTGGCAGAAGCTTTCAAAGACGCCGGTTATGCGACAGGGCATTTCGGCAAATGGCACCTCGGCCACGAGCCGTATTCGCCGCTCGAACACGGCTTTGATGTCGATGTTCCTCATCATCCAGGGCCAGGACCGGCGGGAAGTTATGTGGCTCCGTGGAAGTTCAAGGACTTCGACCACGACCCAGATATTCCGGATGAACACATTGAAGACCGGATGGCGAAAGAAGCCGTCGCGTTCATGGAGAAGCATCGTGCAAAACCATTCTTCCTGAACTACTGGATGTTTAGTGTGCACGCTCCGTTTGACGCGAAGAAGAGATTGATCGAGAAGTACCGCAAAACGGTAGATCCGAAAGATCCTCAACGCTGTCCCACCTACGCCGCCATGATCGAAAGCATGGACGATGCTGTTGGAACTCTGCTCGACGCACTCGACCGGCTGAAGCTCAGCGACAATACGATTATCGTGTTCGCGTCGGACAATGGCGGCAACATGTACAACGAAGTCGAAGGCGAAACGCCCACGAGCAACGCACCGTTGCGAGGCGGCAAGGCGACAATGTACGAAGGCGGAATTCGCGGACCGTGTTGTGTCATCTGGCCGGGCAAGGTGGAAGCGGGAAGCCGTAGCAACGAAATCATTCAGAGCAGCGACTTCTATCCGACACTGCTTGAGATGTCGGAAATCGAAAGGTCTCAGACCTTCGAGTTTGACGGTGTCAGCATCGTCCCCGCGCTCGCAGGCGGCAAACTTCAGCGGGAAGCCATATTCACATACTTCCCGCACAACCCCGCAGTACCGGACTGGCTTCCGCCGTCAGTCAGTATTCACCGAGGCGACTGGAAGCTCATTCGTATCTTCCACGGCGGCGAGAATGGTCGACACAGATGGAAACTGTTCAATCTCAAGAACGATATTGGAGAGAAACACGATCTTGTCGCCGAACACCTGAAACTGGTTCAAGAACTTGATCAACTGATCGAGGAACACCTTGTCGCAACGAAAGCGGTCAGGCCAACCGTCAATCCGCGATTCGATCCAGACAAGTATCAGCCAGAACTTGAGGGCGTTCCGTTCAGACGCAAGCCTTCAACGAAGAAACCGATCCCAGCAAAAAAGGTGGCCGGATGGCGGCTTCACAAGGATTGCGAACTGACTGTTCGTAATGGCGAACTAGTCATCAAGTCCACAGGAAACGATCCTTACCTGAGCTACCAGTTGCCGAAACGACTGAAGGGTGGACAGTTTGTTTTGAAAATGCAATTCGCGTCCTCGGCTCGAGGCGACGCACAACTGTTCTGGAGTGAGTTCGGCGCCGCGCCCGCTTTTATCCGCGACCGCAGTAAGACGTTCGCGGTCACCGCAAACGGTGAGCCGAATGAGTATGCTGTCGAGTTTGAGGCAAAGAGCGACTTGACCGCAATTCGTTTCGATCCGTCGCGCGGTAAGGGAATCGTTCGAGTGTCTTCAATGAAACTCCAAGACGACGAGGGCTCGGTTCTATACGAGTGGTCATTCGAAGAAGTCGTGAGGGAACAAAATGAAAGACAAAAACAATTCTAAACACAGCAACTCTGAATACGACGTACGGCGCCGCGACGTGATCAAAGGGGCGGCGACCGCCGGTCTGATTGCCGCAGCGTTCAACTCAAGGTCATCAGATGATTATTCAGAAGCAGTACAAGTTTTACGCTGCTCATCGTAACGAAGAACTGCAGGACAAATGCCGCAACATCCACGGTCACCGCTACGGCCTGACCTGTTTCTTCGAGGTTGAACGTACCGGCCACCTGACGACCTTGTTCGGCGACTTCGACGAGCGTATCGAGCCGTTGCTCAGGAGCGAGTACGATCACGGGATGCTGATCAATCGGCAGGACCCTCTTTACGAAACACTCCAGCTTCACGCCGAGCGAACTGGTGAGACGTTCCGTCTCAAAGTGCTCGAATTTCCGACCAGTGTTGAAAACGTCTGCTTCGTGTTGTTCTCGGAGATCACGGCTCTCGGCTGCCGCCTCAACCGCATCGAGTTGCGGGAAACGGACACGTCGGTTGTGGCGTACACACGAGAGGACTGGGTCGCCGACAACCGCCGTTTCAGCGAGTCCCCGCGCGAAGTGACGGAATATGTCGCAGCAAACTGATCGAAACATGGCCGTCGTGTGAAACAGTTCCTGCCAGGTAAAGTCATCTGCTGAGGGGAGTCAATTGGCGGCATTCCGAGACGTAGTTTCCGCTGTCGGACCTGAGCTGAGTTCAATCGCCGGCCACTGATGGTCCGGTCGGACGCGATGTCTACAACGTCGATGAAAGTCTCCTGAGGGATCGCCGCATGACATCAAGCCAATATCTGAATCTGATTCCAAACCGGCCGCCCTATTTGTGGGTCGACGATGTCGTGGACATTGACGATCACAACATTCACACGCGGAAGTTCATCGATCCGAAACTCGATCTGTTCTCCGGGCACTACCCGGATTTCCCGGTGTTCCCCGCGGCTCTGCATTGCGAATGCGCTTTCCAGGCATCGGCGATTCGCGTCGCGCATCTGGGCGTTTCTACCGGTGAGAAGGTGCCAGTTGTCACCCGTGCCGACAGACTGAAGTTCAAACGCATGGTTCGTCCCGGGGACGTGCTGGATGTGCATGTGCGGCTGCAAGACCGAGTGATCGATGTCTTCTTTCTCAAGGCTCGTATCCTCTGTGATGGCGAGACTGCGACGACCCTCGACTTCGTCACAACAGCGGCTTCGCGGGAGACGACGGAATGACAGTTCGTTCTCCAGTGCTCGACTTTGACGTTGTGGTCGCGGGTGGCGGCCCCGCCGGCGCCACTGCGGCTGGACTGCTTGCGGAGCACGGCCACTCGGTACTGATCGTCGAACGGGAATCGATCCCGCGTCTGCACGTCGGCGAGTCGCTGATTCCAGCGGCGAACGAGGTGCTGGATCGATTGGGGATGATCGACCAGATGCTCGCGTCACCGTTTCCAAAGAAATACAGCGTGCAGTTTATTACTGAGTCCGGGCGTGAGTCCGAGCCGTTTTATTTTGACGGATTCGAGTCGACCGGACTCGGCCATACCTGGCAGGTCGTTCGATCGGACTTCGATCGGATGCTGGTCGACAACGCGAGGCGTTTGGGGGCGACAGTGATGTCACAGACGAAGCTGCGCGTCCCACACGGCCAGGCCGGTTCTTTCCGGGAGTTGGAACTGCAGGCATCGGACGGTCCGCCGATCCGTGTCTCGAACCGGGTGTTCGTCGATGCCACTGGCCAGTCCGCACTGATCGGCTCGACGCTTGGCCTGAAGCGGAACGATCCTGCCCTGAAGAATGCTACCGTGTGGACACACTTTCGTGGTGCACGGCGTGACTCCGGGCGTGATGCGGGAGCGACAATCATCCTGCATTCTCGCGATATGAAGTCGTGGTTCTGGTACATCCCACTGCCGGACAACATCGTCAGCGTCGGCTGCACAGGGCGGCTGGACTACATGTTTCAGCGTGGCAATTCTTCCGCCGAAGAGATCTTTGAGCGCGAACTGCAACGCTGCGAGTCGCTGCAGACGCGTCTGGCCACTGCCGAGCGAGTAGAGCCGTACCGGGCGACAAAAGACTTTTCCTACAGGTGTCGCCCCGGCTCCGGAGACGGCTGGGTGATGATCGGCGACGCCTACGGGTTTATTGACCCGGTCTATTCGAGCGGGGCATTCCTCGCCCTGAAGTCCGGCGAGATGGCCGCCGACTCGATTCACGAATCCCTGATAACGGGCGATGTCTCCGCAAAAACTCTGGGCAGATGGCAACCGACCTACGATGCGGGTGTCGAGAATTTCCGCCAGCTGGTTTACGCCTTTTACGACATGGACTTCAACTTCGGTCGATTCCTGACGCAGTTTCCCGAACACCGCGGCGGAATCACTGACATTCTGGTCGGCAACGTTTTCAAGGCGGGTCTCGAAGCCATATTCCACGACATCGCGATTGCTCCATCAGCTTGATGCCCGGAGTTCAATAATCAGAAACTCCGGTGTGATTTGCATGGTCAATTCATGGGGCATGCCTACAACTCTACCGTTAGTCCGCCTGCCCGTTGGAGAAATTCCATGCGTCTATTCTGCTCGCTGATTGCCGCTCTCATGCTTGTCCCAGCGGCGGCCGATGCGGATGACTGGACTCAGTGGCGAGGCCCCGACCGTACGGGAATCCTGGCAGATCAGAACTGGCCGGATTCGCTCGGCGAGAAATCCCTGAAGTAGGTTTGGAGAATCCCGCTTAGCCCGAGTTACTCGAGTCCTCTCGTCACGGACGACCGTGTTTACGTCACGGAAACTCGTGGCCAGAAGACGGAAGTCGTCACCGCTCTTGATCGAGGAACTGGCAAGCCCGTGTGGAGCACCGAGTGGCCGGGAGCCATGTCAGTCCCGTTTTTTGCCGCCGCGAATGGAAGCTGGATTCGCTCGACACCGACGCTGGACGGTGGAGAGCTGTTCGTTGCCGGCATCCGAGACGTTCTCGTGTGCCTTGCTGCTGAGACAGGCGGTGTGAAGTGGAGAGTTGATTTTCCCAAAGACGCAGGCACGTCACTGCCGTCGTTTGGATGTGTGTGCTCGCCACTGATCGACGGAGATCATGTCTACATGCAGGCGGCGGGCGGCTTCGTCAAACTGAATCGCTCTGACGGCAGTCTCATCTGGAAGTCGCTGGATGATGGCGGCGGAATGTACGGAAGCGCGTTTTCGTCGCCGGTCATCGCGACGATTGCTGGACACCGACAGGCCGTCGTTCAGACTCGGAAACAGTTGAGCGGCGTCGATCTGGCATCAGGAGAAGTGCTGTGGTCACACGATGTGGAAGCGTTCCGCGGCATGAACATCCTCACTCCCATAGTCATCGGGAACACGATTTTTACGAGCAGTTACGGCGGCGGCAGCTTTCTGTTTCGTGTACAGGGCTCGCGGGCTGACGGATTCAGTGTGTCTCAGGTCTGGCGTAACAAAGTTCAGGGATATATGTCCTCGCCGATCGTTCTCGAGGGGCACGTTTATCTTCATCTTCGCAACCAGCGGTTCGCGTGCATCAATCTGAAGACCGGTCAGGAAGCCTGGATCAGCACGCCGTTTGGCAAGTACTGGAGTCTCATTGCATCCGGCGATCGCATCCTTGCTCTGGACGAACGCGGCGAACTGCTGCTCATTCGCGCGACGCCGGAAAAATTCGATCTGGTTGACCGGCGCGAGATCGCCAACAGACCGACATGGGCCCACGTCGCGATTGCGGACGATCAAGTCTTCGTGCGTGAGCTGGATGCGATGACGGTCTTCAACTGGAAGAAGGGCGATTCGGATCGTCTCGAGCGTTCCGCCTCCGAGTAGCCCGACTCTCCGCCTGCAGGACCACTCCATGATGAGCGACCTCTCTGAACTTCGGATCCAGGCGTCGAACCAAAACTGCGTCAGGCCCGACGGAGAGTTCGTCGTGTACTGGATGATCGCGAATCGGCGTCTCACTTCGAATTTCGCTCTTCAGCGAGCCGTCGATCACGCAGTCCGGCTTCAGAAACCGTTGCTGATCGTCGAGGCGTTGCGATCAGGATATCGATGGGCCAGTGATCGGATTCACCGCTTCGTTCTGCAGGGAATGGCCGACAATCGTGCGGCTGCCGCATCCTGCGGTGTATGGCACTACGCCTACGTCGAGCCGGAACCGGGACACGGAGCAGGCATGCTGGAGGCTCTGGCGAAGAAAGCCTGCCTCATCGTCACTGACGACTTCCCATGCTTCTTTCTGCCGCGCATGCTCAAGTCGGTTGCTGAGCGGCTCCCCGTGAGGCTCGAAGCGGTTGATTCGAACGGCCTTCTGCCCATGCGGGCGACAGACAAAGTGTTTTCGACCGCGTACTCGTTCCGCCGATTCCTGCAGAAGGAACTGCCCGCTCACATGCTGGACCTGCCTGATCCGGAACCACTCGCCAACCGAAAGCTCAAAGAATTCGACCGTCTGCCGAGAGGCTTTGAAGATCGATGGCCTGAAGCCGGAAACGAACTGCTGTGGGCAGACAGTGATGTGCTGTCCGGCCTGCCGATTGACCACACAGTCCAGGCGGCCTTGTTTAACGGTGGCACACGTGCTGCGGGCGAGACACTGGACAGCTTCATCAACGATCGGATTAACCGCTACGCCGAGGAGCGGAACCAGCCGGAAAGCGATGCGGCCAGTGGACTGTCTCCGTTTCTGCACTTCGGACACATCTCCTCGCACGAGGTCTTTGTCAGAATTCTGCAGCGCGAGAACTGGTCCGAGTCACACCTTGCTGCGAAAGCGACGGGAGGCCGCGAGGGCTGGTGGGGCATGAGTCCCGAGGCCGAGAGCTTCCTGGACGAACTCATCACCTGGCGTGAGCTGGGGTTCAACATGTGCTCGAAGCGGGACGACTACGACCAGTACGAGTCTCTGCCGGAATGGGCCCGCGACACGATGGAAGAACATGAAGGCGACGTCCGCCCGCATCTGTATTCGCTGGAAGAAATGGACGCTGCGGAGACTCATGACGACTTGTGGAACGCCGCGCAGAATCAGCTCGTGACCGAGGGCCGCATGCACAATTACCTGCGCATGTTGTGGGGCAAGAAAATCTACGAATGGTCCGCCTCGCCTCGTGACGCGCTGCAGGTGCTGATCGAACTCAACAATCGTTACGCCGTCGATGGGCGGAACCCGAATTCGTACTCGGGCATCTTCTGGTGCCTGGGCCGCTACGACCGCGCCTGGGGACCGGAGCGTCCGATCTTCGGCAAGATTCGTTACATGAGCAGCGAGAACACCGCTCGGAAACTCAAGGTGAAGGCCTACATCCAGCGGTACGCCCGTCGCGGGTCTGCACAGAAGCAACTTTGGAAATGAGACCTGGCAATCGAAGGCGCGACGATGACTGCTTCGACAACTGACTACGACGCCATTCTGCTCGTGTCGTTTGGTGGGCCGGAAGGACCGGACGACGTGATGCCGTTTCTCGAGAATGTATTGCGTGGGAAGAATGTTCCTCGCGAACGCATGCTCGAAGTAGCCAAACACTACAACCATTTTGGCGGTGTCAGTCCGATCAACGCGCAGTGCCGGGACCTGCTGGACGCGCTTCGACCGGAACTGGCCGCACACGGCATCAACCTGCCAATCTATTGGGGCAACCGGAACTGGGATCCAATGCTGCCCGATACTCTGAGCCAGATGAAGGCAGACGGCATTCAGAGGGCCCTGGCGTTTGTGACGTCTTCATGCAGCTCGTATTCGTCCTGTCGCCAGTACCGGGAAAACATTGCCGACGCGCAGACTGCCGCCGGCGACGGGGCTCCACAAGTCGACAAGATTCGAGTCTTCTACAACCACCCCGACTTCATTGACGCCAGCGCGGTCCGCGTTCACGCGGCAATTGACCAGATACCCGTAGAGCGTCGAGCCCGGCTGCACATCGCGTTCACAGCGCACAGCATTCCGACATCGATGTCGGAGTCATGCGACTACGTGAAGCAATTGAGCGAGACATCCAGGCTGGTCGCGACGGCTGTCGGTATTCCCGAAGACCGGTGGAAGCTGGTTTATCAGAGCCGCAGCGGCCCACCGCAGATTCCCTGGCTGGAGCCCGACATCTGCAATCACCTCAGAGCCATCCGCTCCGCCGGAGTTGAGGACGTGATTGTCATGCCGATCGGCTTCCTCTCGGACCACATGGAAGTCATGTTCGATCTGGACGAGGAGGCCCGTGACGTCTGCGACGAGATTGGACTGAACATGGTCCGGGCGGCAACGGTCGGGACGCATCCCCGTTTCATCACAATGATTCGTAAACTGATTGAGGAGCGTCTGTCAGGAGCCGCAAGAAAATCTGTGGGACAGTCGGGCCCCAGCCACGACGTCTGCCCGCTGGACTGCTGCCCGCGTCCACAACACCCTCCGCGTCAGGGAACGGCGACGCAAGCCGATCTGCGCCCTTCACCGCCGAAATGAGAAAAACGAATTGGAAAATCGGACGTCTTGTCTAACAAAGACAGCAGCGCAGATTTCCCCCCCTCCGGCAGAGACGGTCCGACGGTGCCAGCATCGCCAGGCAGAAACGGTCCGGAGGGGGGGATTCATGATTGAAACCGACAACACGACAGGGTTGTTCAGATGGCTGAAGGCAAGACTCGAATTCTGATCCTCGGCGGTGGATTCGGTGGGGTGTACACGGCGATGTACCTCGGCAAGGCGATGACTCGCGCGGAGCGTGAACGCATCGAGGTCACCCTGGTCAGTCAGGAAAACTACATCGTTTTCCAGCCCTTCCTGCCCGAAGTCATTTCCGGGACGATCGAAACGCTGCATGTAATCACACCGATTCGACGGCTGGCGAAGCGGGCTCGACTGCACACCCGTGAGATCGAAGCGATCGACATCGAACAACGCACGGTGCGCCTGGCTCCCGAGTTCATTCCGAGGCCGACAGAGCTGAAGTTCGATCATCTGGTGCTCGCGATGGGCACAAAGATGAACTACTCGCTCGTGCCAGGGATGAAAGAGCACGCAATTGACTTCAAATACCTCGGCGACGCCCTGCGTCTGCGAAATGAAGCGGTGCGCATGCTGGAGCAGGCCGACAACGAACCGGATCCCGAGGAACGACGCAAACTGCTGACCTTCGTCGTTGGTGGTGGTGGCTTCTCGGCATGGGGGTGATCGCGACTCTCCTGCAGGGACCGGTCGGACACGAAGTCGGTCACATGGTCGCGCAGTACCAGCCGATCAAGCTGGCGGCGATGGAGGCGCAGTTCGAAACAACCGACTGGGCTCCTCTGCGAATTGGAGGCGTCCCTGACATGGAAGCCAGGCAGACGAACCGTGCTGTGGAGATTCCAGGCGGCCTCTCATTCATCGCCTACGGCGATCCGTCCAGCACCGTGCGGGGGCTGAATGAGTTTCCGGCAGACAACCTGCCTCCGGTCCCGGTCGTACACTTTGCATTTCAGGCCATGGTTGGCATTGGCACGCTGCTGATCGGGCTCGCCGTGTGGATCATCTGGCGAGCGTGGCGAAAGCAACCCCTGTCGGGCAATAAGCTGCTGCTCGTCCTGATTGTCGCCTCCGGGCCTCTGTCGATTGTCGCACTGGAAGCCGGATGGATCGTCACGGAAGTGGGTCGCCAGCCGTGGATCGTGCATGGCGTGATGCGAACTGCTGAAGCGGTCACGGAGTCGCCAGGTGTCGTTGCACTGTTCGCAGTGACGATCACCGTCTATGCAATTCTGGCCGTTGGCACAGTCGTCACACTGCAGCTTCTGTCCCGCACACCATTGCCGGAGAACTCAGATGCAGCCTGAGCTGATCGTGTGTGGAATCCTGCTGGTTGCCATCACACTGTATGCAATCCTCGGGGGAGCAGACTTCGGTGCGGGCGTCTGGGAATTCAATCTTGTCATGCGGGCTTCGAAAAAGGAGCGAGACCTGCTGTACCGCGCAATTGGGCCGGTGTGGGAAGCCAATCACGTCTGGTTGGTCTTCGCGCTCGTGCTGATGTTCAGCGCGTTTCCGATCGCGTTTGCAGCGCTGTTACGCGCGCTCTGGATACCGCTGCTGCTGGCGTTGCTTGGCATCTTCGCACGAGGCGTCGGATTCGCTTTTCGCGCTTACGCCGCAGGAGCCGTGCGTCAACAGGCTCTGTTCGGGGCCGTGTTCGCCTTCGCGTCGACGAGTACGCCGTTCTTTTTCGGAGCCTGCGCCGGTGCGATCGCATCGGGACTGCCGGTCGACGAAGATGGGCAGTTCCAGGGAGATCATCTGACGGGGTGGATTAACCCGCTCTCACTTTTCTGCTCCTTTTATGCGGTTGTTGGTGCGGGAAGCGTGATCCTCGTCCCCTCACTTGCCTGGCTGTTCTACCTCTTTAAAGGCCAGCATCCGTAGACGCGCCGCAAACATCAGCGGAAGACATTCTGACCGTTCGCTCATTCCGATGGCCGGAACTCCCGATTGGAATGTCTGGTTGCAGACTCCACCGCGTCATTCGTCGAGTTGCTCGAACCCAACATCATGAATCGACAGCCGGCGGTGGTGTCGGTTGCGTGGTCACGCGATTCAGCGAGTGGGCGAACATCTCCAGATCCCGGAAGGTTTCGCAAAACGTCGTGTATTGAATCTTTCGACGGACGGTTTCATTCACAGCCTGGCCGCCGATGGCCAGTGCGCAGCCCACATCATCCGTTGTCTCGAAGATCGAATTGACAGACGTAATGAATGACGGCTCGTCTTTGATAAACGAGACACTCAGCCAGAACAGACGCGCACGTGCTGTCTTGATCGACTCGATCAACGTCTCGGACGGCAGATTCGTACCGAGCGACGTGGACTGCCAGCCGACGCTGCGCAGCACAACCTCGGCCATCGTGACGGGAAGCGTGTAGATATCGTGCTCCAGAGTCGCGCCGATGGCGATTGGATGTGTCGGTTGCGCCGACGTCACTGTTGCCCGCAGCTCCCGCAGAATCCGCATGCAGATTTCACAGGCCCGCCGCTCCTGATAGACGGCGACATCTCCGCAGTCCCACTGATTGCCGATTTCGTGGAACGCCGGTGCGACCACATCGTCGAAGATTGCGGTGACCGAATGACCGGCCAGCAGCAGATCAAACACGATCTGACGCGCAACCGACTCGTCGCCTTTCACGAGCGCCGGGACCAGCATCTGTCTGGCCCGCTTGAGCGTCCAGCCGGTTTGTCCCGCGGCGGCCGGCAATCCCAGCAGTTCAGGCTCGACAATCTCGTGACCGCTGTCGCGCAGAAAGCGGACCACGGCCTCAACTTCCATCCGCCGGTGGCCGCCGGCTGTCTTGATCATTGGAATCAGCCCGCGGTCGCACCACCGCTTCAGAGTGGACTCGCTGACTCCGATGGCTCGGGCGACCTGTTTTGGAGAAATCAGCTTCTTCATTCGACGGGAGTGCTGACTGAGTTGTTTCTCGGACTTTCGCACCATCTGTGGCGAGCCGTTCCAGAACGAAGGTTAACTCAAATTCGCTCAATTCGGCCATCCGGAGAGCGAGGCTGTTCGCGAACCCTTCGACAAGGCATCAATCGCGTGAGTCAGTCGTCGTAAGATGCTTCGCTGCAGGACGCGATTGGCGTCCGTTGCTGCCCCCTGGGATTGCAGTTGAACTTCCGAGCCCTGTGCCGCAGTGAACGATCTGACCGAAAATGGCCAGCGTTGCATCAGGCTTCGGCCTTCATTTGCGTGCTCCCCGTTTCCGAGGTGAAGAGCACTTCGCCGCGCTTACAGTCTTCAACTCGGACGGCCAGCAGGCCCGGCAGTTGATTGTGCCGGTAGTTGAATATCCGTCGCAGATCGCCCTGAACGAACAGGCGATTTGTGAGCGAACCGCCCGGCACCTGGTACTCGACCCGATCCCGGACAAGCGTGCCGCCGTCCAGCTCCTCGAATGTGTGGGTGTGGACCCACGAACGATAGGGCCCACGGAGCTGCGAGTCGGTGAAACAGAACGGCGGATCCCATTCTGTGATCTCGGTTCGCCAGCGAATCGGGAGGCCGTGCAGTCGAATCTGGTAGTCGATCAGCCGGCCCGAGCACATTTCGATCGGCCCCGGAGTCAGAACGCGAAAGTTCAGCCATGGCGGCGTGAGGTGCTCAAGCTGAAAAGCGTCTGAGAACAATTCGAACACATGAGAACGATTCACAGGTGCCCACAGTTTCGTAGAGAGTGCGAACGTGCGTGAATTGGCTGTCAACATAGATGAATTCCTGCAGAATGAACGTTTTGAATGTTTTCTGTGTTGTCGATTTGGACGATATGCGGGTATTGTTGTCGCCAGGTGGCAGAAGCCACTGATTGTTTTGAAAGAATTTCAGGAGTTCAGGAATGCCTGCCAATCATCAGGACTCAGACTCTGCCGCCGTAAATCTGCTGGATCGCCCCATTGACTTTATCCCCAGTGAGGATTTTGAGAGTACGGCCGAGACGGACTTTCAGGAGACCGACTTCGAACTCTACGCCGCCGAAGAACAGGCACCGGGATCGCTCGCCGCGGGTCATGTCGCCGCCTCATTGCTGAGTTCGCTGCAGCAAAGCCGATTGCTGACGTTCGAGGGCGAGCAGTTCCTCTTCAGGCAGTTGAATTTTCTGCGATTCCGGGCAAGTGCCATTCAGGCGACTCTGCACCCGACGAAGCCAGCGAAGAAGAAAGTCCGCGAGATGGAGCGGCTGCTGGCCGAGGCTGAGGCTGCTCGCGAAGAGCTGGCGAAAGCCAATCTCCGACTCGTTGCGTCCATCGCCGGCAAACTGTCGATCTCGCGAGACGAATTCGATGAGTTCGTTGCGGAGGGCAACGCGATCATGCTCTACGCGATCGACAAATTCGATTACTCGCGCGGATATCGCTTCAGCACATATTTGACGCACGCCGTGCAGCGGCATCTGTATCGCGTGATCGATCGGCGCCGGAAGCGGGCACAGCGTGAGCACGCCCGCGAATCCGAGATAATGGCCGTGGAACCTGCCGTCGAAATCGATCCTTATGAGCCGACCGAAGACGAAATCAGGATCGCAGCAGCCGCTGTCATCGCGAAGATCGATGAGGCGCTGGACGACCGCGAACAGGTCATTGTCCGCGGCCGCTTCGGGCTGGACGGAACGGGTGAAGGCAAGACCTTCAAAGTGCTCGGCGAACAGCTAGGTCTGAGCAAAGAACGCGTGCGCCAGTTATTCCAGAAAGGCATTGAAAAACTCGGAGAAGCAGCGAAACCTTTCGAATCGACCTTTGCTCCGCTGTGATCGTGTCTACGAATCCGGTCTCTCAGGCGTGACGAGTTCCCTTTGCGGTGTGCCAGTGGTCTTCAGCCACAAATCGCAAAAGCGTCGGCTGTATCGCAACGAGATCGGTCAAATGTCGAAGCAGACCCTTGCAAAAACGACGTATGTCGCAGGAGCTGGAATCTCTTTTCTGCTCTCTGTTTATCTGTGGTTCACAGGCAACCGGGAGCAGGGCCTCTATGTGGGGCTCTGGGTGCCATCCATTCTGTCCTTCGGGACGCTGATGCTGGGGGGCCGTCATGACTGATCTCACATTATTCGTCATAGGCTTCGGCATCTTTGGCCTGTGCATTGGTGGAACTCTGGCGTTGTCGATCGGCGGATCGCAGCAGCCGGCGAGATTCGAAACACCTCCACCCGACACATTACAAGCAGAAACACTTCAACCCACCGCCACAAGCACACCGGAGAATCAGTAATGTCGACTCACAGTCTGGCTCCGCCCGCTCCAGCCGTGACCCCCTGTGCAGAGCGAACGATTGCCATCTCGGGTAAATCCGGCCTGGTCGGATCGGCCTTCGCTTCGAGCTTCGTGGGATCTGATCATCGCGTTCTGAATGTGACACGCGATCCAGCTGCACGCTCTTTCGATGACATCATCTGGGACCCGAACAGTGGCATCGTCAACCCGGCCCGCCTCGAAGGCACGGATGCCTTCGTGCATCTCGCGGGCGAGAACATTGCAACCGGCCGCTGGACTGAAGCGAAGAAGAGTCGGATCCGCAACAGTCGCGTCGATGGCACGCGAGCTGTTGCATCGACTCTGGCCCGCATGGACCGAAAGCCGTCCGTGCTCGTGTGTGCTTCGGCGATCGGCTTCTACGGCGACCGGGGCTCGAAGATTCTGGACGAGTACGCGGATGCCGGTACCGGATTTCTGGCAGACGTCTGCCGGGACTGGGAAGCCGCAACGCAGCCGGCTGAAGATGCCGGCATCCGCGTTGTCCACCTGCGAATCGGAGTCATCATCAGCCGTAACGGCGGTGCTCTGCCGCAAATGCTGACGCCCTTCAAGCTGGGAGTCGGAGGCCGGATTGGCAGCGGTCAACAATTCTGGAGCTGGGTTTCGATCGACGACGTCGTCGGCGCCATCCACCACGCCATCGACGACGACACGCTTCGAGGAGCAATTAACTGCGTCGCTCCTCAGCCTGTCACAAACAGCGAATTCACGAGAATGCTCGGCTCAGTCCTCAGACGACCAACTGTCTTTCCCGTGCCAGGCTTTGCTGCTCGCCTCGCTCTGGGCGAAATGGCAAATGACCTGCTGCTCGCCAGTACCCGGGTGCTACCTCGTCGTCTTGAAACTTCGGGTTACGTCTTTTCCCAACCGGACCTCAGGCGTGCCCTTGAGTCAGAAATCCATGCCAGGTGACAATCCTCACCTGACGCCCGCAGGCCGGAACAAGCTTCACGCAGTTCCGACGATTCGATTCAACAAAGACTGGACGACTGCCGGAATTGCGATTCGCTGGTTCCGGCCTACGCAATGCAGCGGCAACGAGGACCGACAATGAACAGCAATCTCAAACCGCGGCCGTGGATGCGGACAGTTCTGCTTGCGGCCGGTGCTTACAACGTCGCCTGGGGAGCGTTCACAGTTCTGGCACCGGGCATGTCGCTGGGCTGGCTGGGGCTAAGTTCGCAGCCGCCGATCGCTCAGCTCTGGCAGTGCATCGGCATGATCGTCGGCGTCTACGGCGTCGGGTATCTGATCGCCGCGCGAGACCCGTATCGACACTGGCCGATTACGCTGGTCGGATTACTCGGAAAGGTCTTCGGTCCGATCGGATTCCTGTTCTCGCTTGTGACCGGGACACTCCCCGCCAGCGTCGGCTGGACACTCATCACCAATGATCTGATCTGGTGGTTTCCATTCGCAGCGATCCTGTGGGGCGCGGTGCGGTATCAGCAGAGCGTGAACACTGCTTACGACATGCCAGAGGCTGACGACCCGCTGAGCGAACTCCGCACGAACCACGGAAACATCCTGGATGAACTGGCCAACCGGCAGCCGCAACTGGTGATGTTTCTTCGCCATGCCGGATGCACCTTCTGCCGCGAAGCGCTCGCGGACCTGGCGCGGCAGCGATCTGAAATTGAAGCATCCGGCTGCGGCATCGTCCTGGTCCATATGGGAGACAACGACCGCGATGCATCCTTCTTCGACCAGTACGGACTGGGTGACGTGCCGCGCATCGCCGATCCCGGATGCCGTCTGTACCGTCTGTTCGGGCTCGACCTCGGATCGTTTACGGAACTGCTTGGTCCACGCGTCTGGCTCCGAGGTTTCACCGCGGCTGTTCTGAACGGTCACGGAGTCGGCCGCCTGCGAGGCAACGGCTTTCAGATGCCTGGCGCCTATATCTACCACTGTGGTCAGATTCTGGGCGGCTACCAGCACTCGCAAGCATCGGACCGTCCCGATTACGCGGAACTGGCCGAACGCTTCGGCGCGTCACACCTTTCCGTCTCCACCTGAAGGCGTGTGACAACTGGTCAAGACGGGTGTGCCGGTGGATGCGCGTGGCCGGGCCGAATACCCTGAGCCAGTGGAAATCAATTAATCGGCGTTTTCCTGCTGCGAAACCGGCCGAGAGTTTCGGACGCCTGCCCTGCTGCCGCTTTTGCGGGAGTCAATTGATTCTCAGTTACCCACGCCCGACGGCGACAGGTTAAACGCTGGTGGACCGGCGCCGGCGCACCTTGAAAATCGAAGCAGTGATTGAGGGACGAATCGATGACCGGCAAGACAAATGGCCTGAGGCAACCTTTCGCACTATGGCGAGCCTGTTTCGCACTCGGGTTTGTCTGGCTCTGCGTGCAGACCGTCAATGCTGACGACTATTCAGTCGGCGCGCTGCGGCAGGAACCGGAGACCTCTCGATAATGGAACACTGCGTGCTTAAGGCGACGGCGCTGCTGGTGCTGCTGGCTGCGTCCGATGCGACTCTGATGGCCCAGTCGCTGTCGCAGCGGCTGAAAAGCGAATCGATTGAGACTCTCGCGAAGGCTGCCTGACAGAATGGCAACGCCGTTCGCGGGGCGATTCTGTTTACTCAGCAGAATCTCAACTGCACGCGATGCCATACAGCAGGTGCCGTTCGGCCTGTCGGTCCCGATCTGGCTCAACTCAGCAGCGACGTAACCGACACGTATCTTGTCGAAGCACTGCTGCTGCCGTCGAAAGCCATCCGGAAAGGGTTTGAGTCTGTCTCGGTGGTGACGACCGCCGGCAAGGCAGTCACGGGCCGAATGATAGAAGACGGTCCAGAGCGGATTGTGCTGCAGGTCTCGTCCGGCAAACTGGAGCGTGTTACGCTGCCTCGATCCGACATTGAGCAGATTGTGCCGAGCAAGCTGTCAGCGATGCCGGACAATCTTGTCGATCAACTGGCGGGACGCGAGCAGTTCCTCGACCTCGTCCCTTACATGATGGAACTGGCTGCTGCAGATAAAACACCGGCAGCACACGGGCACTTGCCGGGCGGAAAGACGTCCGCCCGGAACTTCAGGGCCTCGTCCTGCTGAAAGAGTTCAACTGCGCGGCCTGCCATCCTGACGATCTCACGGAGGTGCCGGTCACGGGAAAGCAGCCTCCCGATCTGCTGCGGTCGATCGGCCACATTGATCCGCATTTCGTCGAGCGCTTCATCGCGTCTCCGCTGGCTGTCAAGCCGGGAACGACGATGCCCGATGTGATGTCCGGACTGAGTGATTCCGAGGCGCGGACTGCCGCGAATGAGATCACCCACTATCCGTGCGATCTATGAACGCGGTGAATTTTCGGCAAACTCGTTTCGGGCGGAGTGGCTGCCGGACAGCTCCGGTTACATCATTTATGAACGCGATGCGAAAACCAGACAGCCAGTTCGAGTGGTCTATGAGGTCCGCACAGGCAAGCGTTCGGAACTGCGCAGCGACCGCCGCCGGTCCGAGTCGAATCCGATGTTGTCTCCTGACGGCAGGCGGGTTCTGGAATTCCGGGAGCGGAATCTGTTCGTCCGCGACATTTCGACCGGGCAGCGCACTCAACTGACAGAGAAACCGGACGAACGTGATGTCTTCTATCGTGACCCTCGGTGGAGCCCCGACGGCAACCGGATTGTGTTCATTGAGTCGGACGAGACTGACGTCGCATTGCGATCAATCCTTGTTCCGTCAGACCCGTCCTACCCGGGAGTTCGAACTCAACGCTTTGCGCGAGTGGGCGGCGCAATCTCAGCGTTAAGAGTTGGTGTCGTCGACGTCGAAGGGAAGAAGACACAGTGGCTGCCGATCGAAGCTCCTCCCGATGGCTTCTACCTTGGTCAGGTTGACTGGGCGTTGAATTCAGACGAGGTCCTGGTCGAGACGCAAAGTCGGTTCCGGGACGCGCGCACGTTTCTGATTGCCGATGTCGACTCGGGCAGCACGACACCGATCTTTCGGGAAACCAATGAAGCGTGGGCTGTCGGCAGCCAGGGAAAGAATGCCGGTCTCATCTGGGTGGGCGACGGCCAGTCGTTCATCGTGATCAGCGAGAAAGACAGCTGGCGACATGCGTTTCTCTGCTCGCGCGATGGCAAAGAAGAAGAGTTGCTGCTGACGCCCGGCGAGTACGACGTCATCGATCGCGGTGCTGTCGATGCGACCAACGGGTGGTTCTACTTCTATGCGTCGCCTGAGAACGGGACGCAGAAGTACCTCTATCGAGTTCCGCTCGACGGCTTGGGAAAACTGACGCGGATCAGCCCCGCCAGTCAGCCGGGCACGCACGAATACGAATTCTCACCGGATGCGAAGTGGGCCATCCACACGTACTCGACGCTCGACACGCCTCCCACCGTGTCGTTGATTGAACTTCCGAACCACCGCAAGGTGCGCGTGCTTGAGAATTACAGCGACACTCACGCGAAAATGAAGTTGCTGCGGTCTCAACCCACAGAGTTTCTGACGCTCGACATTGGCGACGGCGTCACGATGGACGCCTGGCTGATGAAGCCGAAGGACTTTGACGAGTCGAAGAAGTATCCCGTTTTCATTTATGTCTACGGAGAACCCTATGCACAGACTGTGCTCGACAAATGGGGCGCGGCTCAGAGCCATTTCCACCGAGTCGTGGCGGACCTGGGCTACCTGGTCGTTTCGATCGACAACCGTGGCACGCCCGCACCAAAAGGGGCTGCGTGGCGGCGTTCCATCTTCGGCAGCCTGGGACCACTTTCCACGGAAGACCAGGCAGCGGGTCTGAAAGAGCTTGCGAGGAGGAAGCCTTACGTCGACCTGTCGCGAGTCGCAATCTGGGGCTGGAGCGGCGGCGTGTCCAACACCCTCAACGCCATGTTCCGCAAACGGGACCTGTACCACGTTGGGATCGCCGTCGTGCCCAAGCCTCAGCCGCATCTCTACAACGCGTGGTTCCAGGAAATCTACATGCGGACGCGCGAGCTCAACCCGGACGGTTACCGTCGATCGGCAGCCATCAATTTCGCGTCTGGTCTGAAGGGCGATCTGCTGATGATCACCGGCTCGGGCGAAACGAACACTCACATCCAGATCATCGAAGGACTGGTCGATCGGCTGATTGAACTCGGCAAGCCTTTCGACTACATGGTCTACCCCAATCGCGACCACGGTCTCCGCGAAGGACGAGGATCGGAAGTCCATGTGAGGATGCTGATCATCAGATATCTCCTCGAACACCTTCCGTGTGGTCCGCGCTGATCGACCACCAACAAATCGACACACATCCAAAGAGAGATACGAAATGCTCCGGACGCCGTTCCTGCTAAGCCTGTTGTTCAGCCTGACTGCAAACGCAATCGTTCCCGCCCAGGAGCGTCTGCCGCGTGAGGACGTTGTCGAAATCCCGGCCATCGGCGACGGGCTGTGTGTCAGCAATGTGTTCCAGTCGAACATGGTCCTGCAGCGCGACAAGCCAATCTCGATCTGGGGATGGGCCGACGCCGGCGAATTCATTAAAAGAACATATACGTTCCGCTCCGGTGAAATAAGAAAAGGCTGCTATATTGCTATATTGGGTGCCTTCTCTGGAACAAATGGAACCATCTCACAACAGCTGAAGATCGCAATAAATTTGTCCAAGGAATTCACTGCCGCGTCGAGCAGGAATTCGGCATCCATAGGAAATGGATGCGAATGCTAGAAACCATGTTCGAACTCTACCCCAGCACAGCCGACGCATCCCAATGGGCCATCGAAAGCCTACAAGCCATCCCTGTCGGCGCAATCCTCGGCCAACTCCCCAGCCTGGATTTCAACTGCCACGAATCCGCCTTTCCCGACCAAGCTTGGTTCGAAGAAAAACAAGGCGCAATCCTAGAAGCCATCCACCTAGCCCCAGATTCGAAAGAACCCGTTGCAAAGACGTTGCAACAAGATCCCGAATCAAAAACAAATCGACGTAACCCCTTACCACAAAAGCACGCCCGGTAGGATTCGAACCTACGACCTGCGGATTAGAAGTCCGTGGCACTTTCCTCTATTCCCAATCATTTTTGGGGTATATACTGCTCTTGATACAGAATTTGATACGGAATTC
>PBMZ01000066.1 GCA_002722955.1 Planctomycetaceae bacterium
ATTGCAGCCAGCGTGTCGACTCGGCCAAGTCAGCGGCGGCCGCGAACTCGATGAACGGGCTTTCGGGGATGTTGGCTCCGACCAGTTCAAGCTGAGATGATTGCCCCTTGGCGATGCCCATTGGATGCATGTTGGTGATAAACGGACGGTTCGAGACCTCGATGCTGTACTGCCAATACTGGTTGCCGTGATAGCGCACATCGCGAACTTCCAGGTAGTACTCGCCCGGTCGATCAAACTTGTAGGTCAAGTACGGATCGCCGAAGAAGTAATTATCGTTGGCTGCCAATGTCGAGCCCGACGAATTCTTGACAGTAATGATTGGATCAACGTGGCGCTGGAAATCGTGCAAGCGATCTTGCAGCCGCATCGATCGCACGTGAAAACTTAGCGAAGTTGGTTCGGTGATTTTGAACTTGAACAGATCGACGTCTTCATTGGTTTCGATGCCGCCGCAAATGGTCGCCGGCAATTCAATCTCGGTCGCCGTTTCTAGCGAGTTGTTGCCTTCCTTTTCAGTGCGCACCGGATCGCTAACGATCACGATTTGACCGGTTGTGCTGGCGCCGTTTGGCGTGGCGATTCGATAATCGCGGACTCCCGGCAATGCGTCTTTGTCGACAATGAACTTGAGTTTCAGATTCGTCAGACTAGGAATCTTCTCGCCTTCTTTAACCGCGTGCGGCACGACTTCAGCGCGAACACCCGACCCCGACACCCATACTTTGTACGCCCCATACATCGAGTACCGCGACGAGACCGCGACCTCGGACGTCTGACCCGTTTGAGCAGCCACGGGCTTGACGCTCATTAACATGGGGTAACCCGTTTGAGCAATCGCGGCGACGCTCGAAAGACATACAACGAAGACAAATGTGAATGCTCGTGTCAACATACGTGCTTCCTGATGACTTGAATGACGTCCGGTTTGTTGCCGGCTCGCTAGCGCACAAACAGAAACTGCTTCGAGTTCACCAGCGCCCACATTAGGTCTTGGTAGAACTCCGTCGGCGATGGGCTTTCCTTGAGGAACTCGTGGCTGGCTTTCATCTCGGCACCGGATGGCCGTCGGCAGAGTGTGGCAAGATAGATTTCGGTAACGCACTCTTCGTGAGACTTCTTAGCTTTCAGCAAGTTCGCGATGCGACCGTTCACATCAGCAATCTTTGCCGCCAAGATGTCGCCATTCAAAGTGTGTAGGGCTTGGGCAAGGTTTTCGTCAGGTGAACGTTCACACTCGCACACGCTGGCTCGCTTCGGCTTGGCAAATGTCTTTAGAAAGTAATTCGGGTACTCGGCATCGGGAAGCTCGATTGCTTTCGTGCCTTTCGGGAGATTCTTGAACTTCGTTGGGCTGGCCGTAACAACGTCGATTGCATCAAGTAGCGGCTCGGCCGAGAGACGTTTGACTTTGTAATGACTATAGAAGCGGCGATCGGACGCGTTTGATTCCGTCGGTTGCGAATCGAGTTGATACAGCCGCGAGACCATGATCGTTCGAATGAGTTGCTTCAGGTCGAAGTCGCTGTCGACAAAGTGCTTGGCCAACGCATTCATCAACTCGACGTTGCTCGGCGGATTCGTCGATCTCATATCGTCGATGGGTTCAACCAAACCTCGTCCCATTAGGTAGCCGAAATAGCGGTTCACGATCGACTTCGCAAAGAACTTGTTGTCCTTCGACGTCAACCATTCAGCCAACGGAATACGTAAGTCAAGCGGATGTGTCTTTGGCTCGCCGTCCAATGGCGTCGGCTCCATGGTTTTCCCTGTTCGAGGATTCCGGACGCTTCCGCCAGCTTGAACCATGACGACCGAGTCACCGCCGAACAGCCCAAACTCTTCGCTGCGCTTCGAGCTAACCCGCGCGAAGAAAGCGGC
Organism: Planctomycetaceae bacterium; assembly: GCA_002722955.1. Lineage (GTDB taxonomy): Bacteria > Planctomycetota > Planctomycetia > Planctomycetales > Planctomycetaceae. The sequence continues at coordinate 1,882 of PBMZ01000066.1, forward strand.
GAAGCCGTAATAGTCGTCTTGGCTGTGCTTTTCGAATGGGTGGTGATGACACTTTGCACACTCGAGGCGAATGCCCATAAATAGCTGAGCCGTCGATTCTGTTAACGCCGAGCTGTTCGCGTTGATCCGAAAATAGTTCGCCGGTCCGCTCATATAGACGGAGCCCTTCGCAGTTACCAGCTCTTTGACAAATTGATCGAATGGCTTGTTCGTGCGAAATGCCTCTTTGATCCAGTTATGCATCGACCACATCGCCAATTCACGACCACCGCCACCACTTGAGTTCTTCAACAAGTCGGACCACTTCAATGTCCAGAATGCGGCATACGCATCGTTGTAGATATCCAGCTTGGGATCACCCGTCAGACCCAACAGGCGGTCGATCAATTTCTCGCGCTTTTGCGGATCTTGGTTTTCTATGAAGGCCTTCGTTTCTTCGAGCTTCGGAATCGTTCCCGTGGCATCCAGAAACGCTCGACGAATAAACGTGGCGTCGTCACACAACGGCGAGGGTTCGATGCCAAGGCTACGAAACTTCTTCTCGGCCAATTCATCGACGAAGTTGTTGTTGGTCCAAGCGGCCAATTTAATGTTGTCGGCATATGGGATCACGTACATAGAGATCTCCGCTTGACCTTCAAAGCGCACCATCACGGGAGCTTGTCCGCGACCGATGGCGGTGACATATCCAGACGGCGAAACGTTGACAACGGCATCGTCCATTGTGTCGTATTTGGCCCATGCCGTGACATCTCGGATGCTGCCGTCACTGTAGGTTGCATCGACTCGCAATTGCTGCCGAAGACCTTGCGTGCCCGTTCGCGATTTTGGAAAAACGTTGATGCTAGTGACTTTGGGAGCCTTGCTGTCTGGCCGCGGTGCACCGTCTGCAATCCAAGCCTCCAGAATCTTGTAGTCGACGGAATCGCGTTCGAGCCGCTTTCCGCCACCATGCGGTGCCTCCATCGTTGGTTTTCGCAAAAGGAGACTGGCCGACGGATCGTTGAAATTCACTCGACGTTGATGAGAGTCGCGGACAATGGCGCTGCGATCTTGGCTTGGCTGGAAGCCAAAAACGGACAGCTTGAAGCCACCTTTGCCGTATTGGGAAGCGTGACAAGCTCCCATGTTGCAGCCCGCTTTACTCAAAATGGGGGCGACTTTGCCGCCAAACTCGAGCTTTGGTTTGTCGTCGACACCGGTCACCTCAACGGGAACAGAGATCACATTGGGCCCGATTGTCACCTTCACGGTTGCTGAGCCGTTGGCTACTGCGAGCAGTCGGCCATATTTGTCAACCGCGACGATCTCCGGATGATCTGAGACATACGTAGCGAGGCGTGTCTTGTCGATGTCCGTATTGGGCGCATCGTCGATAAGTACTTGATTGACAACAAGTTGTGACTGCTCGAAGTGTCCATTTAGTTTCACTTGCTGGGGAACAACGCGAAACTTAAGCTCTTCGGCGTTGGCGTGAGCTAGCGTCAAGACATGCGTCGTAAACGCAAGAGTGACAACGGCTTGCATCATTCGCTGTGAGATCACGAGAGTCTCCTGATGCCACGAGGTTGGTTACCGGCCAGCTGGGTCTACGAAATTCGTAAAACTGCCATTTGCTGGTCGTCGTCGCCGGGAAGGAAAGGTGGCGATCTTGGTAGGTGGGGCTCATTATAACTTGCCCTGTCCCCGATTCTACAGAATTTCGCTAGACTTGTCAGGTTTACATAAACGTTGATTTCTGCGTTGTGTTTGATACGATAAACGATCTAGTATTCAGTGGATTCCACACGTCATTGAATACCCATTCTCGCCAAGTCCTCCCGCCTGGAGCCACGCTCATGTTGAATCTCTTCTCGAAGATCGACCGCAATTGTGAAGGCGTCTCTCGACGAAGTTTTCTCGAAGTCGGTTCACTCGGCGCGTTGGGGCTGAGTCTTCCAGGATTCTTGGCGGCTCAAAAGGCGTCAGCCAGCGAAAGCAAGTCCGCTAAAGAGACGAATTGCATCCTGATTTGGACCCATGGCGGGACCAGTCACCACGATACACTCGATCCCAAACCGGATGCTCCGGCAAGCGTCCGTGGCGAGTTTTCAGCAATCGATACGGCAATTCCCGGCGTTCAATTCACCGAGATCGTCCCCAACATGGCCAAGGCCGCCGACAAGTTCGCCGTGCTTCGCGGCTGGAATCCTCAAAACGGTAGCCACGGTAATGCCGACCAATGGGTCATGTCTGGCCGCCGCCCGAACCCAGCTTTGACCTATCCAACGTATGGCTCGGTCGTCAGCTATGTAAAGGGCTTCCGTTCGGCATTGCCACCATTCATCCAACTAGGCAGCTCCATCGATCGTCGTCGCGGCGGCGGAACGGCAGGAATCTTGGGCCTTGAACACAACCCGTTCGAGATGGTTGCCGATCCGAACGCCGAAAAATTCACCGTGCGGGACATCACGCCTCCTAGCGGAATTTCGATGAGCCGCGTTGAGCGTCGCCGTCGGATGTTGTCGAAGATCGACGACTTGCAGAAGAAAGCCGATGTCCAGCAGAAGGCCTTCAATGCTCTCGACGAACACTACGAAGCTGCTTTGAATATGATCACCGCGCCGGAAACAAAGCGAGCGTTCCAAATCGATGCCGAGGATCCAAAGCTCCGCGATCGTTATGGTCGCACTGGTTTCGGTCAACGCTGCCTGTTGGCTCGCCGCTTGATCGAGTCTGGCGTGCGATTCGTCACGGTGACCGATGGCGGTTGGGACACTCACCAAAACAACTTCAAGAGTCTGAAGTCGAGCCGTATTCCGCCCGTTGATCAAGGCCTTCCTCAGTTGATCGCCGACCTCGAAGAACGCGGCCTACTTGACTCGACATTAGTTGTTTGGCTTACCGACTTCGGCCGTACACCCAAAGTCAACTCAGCCAGCGGTCGCGATCACTGGTCGAGTTCAGGATTCGCGGTCATGGCTGGTGCCGGCGTGCCGGGCGGCTACATCTTGGGTTCGACCACAGAAGATGGCGGCAAAGTTGCCCGTAACGAGTACCTCAGCGCCGACATCGCCACCACCGTCTACATGAAGCTGGGTCTGCCTCACGACCTCATCGCCACCAGCCCTGACGGTCGTCCAGTCCGCCTGATCGAAGGCAAGGCCATTAAAGAGTGGATGTAGAGGAACAGCACATGGCCTCGCTCAAGCTATCTGAAGAACTGCGTTCGGCGTTGACGAGTAGTGAGGTCCCTGTAGCGGTCCAAGATTCAGAGACAAAGCGAATCTACTACTTGGTGGAAGACGACCTCTACGAACGTGCGATGGAAGCGCTTTATCAGCAAGATGAAGTTGCCGCGATTCAATCGGGCATCGATGATATGGAAGCTGGACGAGTCTTGCCGTTTGAAGACGTCGATGCTCAAATTCGAGCCCGTTTGGGAATGCCTACGCGAACATGAGATTTCGCGTCATCGTTACGGAAACGGCAGCTCAGGAGCTTGTCTCCGCTGCCGATTGGTGGGCAGAAAACCGGTCCGTCGAACAGGCTAGAGATTGGTACGCTGGCTTCTCGGAAGCAATCCGTTCATTGTCGAAAAACCCGGAGCGATTTCCGATTTGCCCAGAGAATAACAAGTTTCATTACCAAATCCGCGAACTCCATTACGGCATCGGAAAACGTCCAACTCACCGTGCAATATTTACGATTGCCGATGACTATCTCGTCATTTTGAAGATCAGACATCACGCGCAACGTGACTTGGACGAAGACGACTTACCTACTGTCCCCACTAAATGAACCATCGCCAACAGTAGGAGATTTCCGAGGTTGCCACTATTGGGCGTCACGAGGTTAGAGATTCGGAATCAACGCCGCAATCTTTCGTTGCATTACGGGTGAGTGACGGATGAAGATTAACGTGCCGCGGACGTCGACTCGGCCACCTGATCCTGCAATCTCTTCCCACGGCGCAAGTTGTTCTGTTTGCAAGAACAATTCCGTCAAGCGCATTGGCGTGTACTTCGAACCAATGATCTTCGATCCGTTGTAGACTCGCGTGGACAATTCTTCTCCCGCATATGCGGATGGCATGATCTTGATCACTTCATCGTCAACGAACCAAGCTAGGTCCAGCGGCTTTAACAATTGATCCAGGCCATTGGCCAACGAAACGTTCTTTGTGTTGACAGAGACGGGCATATTGGTCTCAAGCCCTTCCTCCAGAAGCGAGGTTTCGTCAAGCCAAATCGTCACCTTCTGCGTGGTCTGAATTTGCTTCAATGCGGCGTTCAACGGAGTCTTCGAAAACTTGAGCAACGCTTTGCGAGAAAGTTGTTTGCGAAGAGCATCCTCGGACTTCTCAACTGCCGTTGGTTTCGGCGCACGGCGAGCATCAATGATTCGCGTGATTTGAAGTAACAAGTTTTCAATTGACGCGTGTGCGTGTTGCGTTTGTGAGATCCGCAAGAACCCGTTGCCACCCCCTTGAATGGATCCACCCGTCCCTTCAATGTCCAACCAATAAGCGTCTGTCATGGATGAAATAACCTCGGACATGGCCGCTTGCGGCAGCCGGCCGATTGGGTACGTTCGAGTTTCTAGCTTCTCTTCGGATGCCGTAATCGAGGTGATTTGCAGCTTGTCGGAGCTCGACAAGTAAGTCACTCCAAGCGGCTCCAGCATAATGTTGAGCGTTGATTGCAGTGTCTTGTCTTTAAGCGACAAGGTGATCGGCTCGTCAGTCGAGATGCCTTCTTCAGTCAGCTCCTTCTTTGCTAGTTCGATGTCTATCTTGTGCAAGTCAGAAATGTACTTCACAACATCAACCAGCGGAGTGTCAACAAATTCTACAGTGGTCTTCTTCGCGAGCGCTAGACCAACCTTGTTAACTTTCTTCTTCTGAGCATGCAGGGGGCCTGCACTCAAAACAGTCGCTGCTAAGATCAGGCAAACTGCTCGCATTGTCGGCTCCGTGTAATTTGAAGTTGTTGCTAGCAAAAGTACTAGAAGAGATTCGGAACTGTGCGTCCTTCGATCAATCGATGCGGACGCCCGAACGGGTCGCGAATTTCTTGGTGAGGATCAATACCGAAGGCGTCATAGATTGTGGCACCAAGGTCTCCAGGATGCACGGGATTCTCGGACGGATACCATCCGTCTTTATCGCTCTTGCCAAAGTAACTGCCTCCTTGCACGCCGGCGCCAGCCAACAGCAATGAATAGCAGTACGGATGATGGTCTCGGCCCGTGCTGTTGTTGGTGTTGTTCGATTGCGTGTAGCCGATCTTCGGAGTGCGGCCGAATTCGCCGGTCCACACGACTAAGGTTTCATCCAGCAGACCGCGTTGGTGCATGTCCTCGAGCAGTGCCGAAAAACTTTGATCCGCTGGCGGCAACAATGTGTCTTTCAGCATTGGAAAGTTATTCTTATGCGTATCCCAACTACCGGCTTCGATATGATCCACGGGAGCATAAACTGTGACGAATGGCACTCCAGCCTCGATCAATCGCCGAGCCAAAAGCGTCGCTTGCCCAGTTTGATGATTTCCGTAACGAGCACGCAGTTTGGCCGGTTCACTCGAGAGATCGAAGGCTGCCCGCGAACGTGGCGTCGTCAACAACGAAAACGCTCGCTCAAAGTAAGTATCCATTTGATCGATGGCGTGCGTCTCTTCGATCCGTCGCAACTGCTTGTCCAAAGTTGCCAATAGACTTTGCCGATCGCGATATCGGCTTTGATTCATCTGCTCTCGAATGTATAGCTCGTCAACGCGAAAGTCTTTTCCGCTTGGGTCCTTTTCGATCAAGAAAGGATCGTAGTGGCTGCCCAACATCCCAGCGTTCTGGCCGGGCGTCTTGGCTGGTCCGTTGTAGAGCGTAAATGGCAGCGACACGAACGAAGGCAAGTCTGCCGGAGCGGGCCGGAACTTGGCAACCGCTGAACCGAAATTCGGATAATCATTTTGCGTCGCCGGAGTCTGATTCGAGACCGCTTTGGATTCACCCACATCCCGCCCCGCCAGCATCGAATAACATGCGGGATTATGACACAGCATACGATGATACATCGAGCGGACGACGCAAATCTTGTCCATCTGCTGCGCAAGCATGGGAAGATGCTCGCAAACTGGCATGCTGGCGACTTTTGAACCGATCGGGTTGAACTCGCCACGAATGTTGTCCGACGCATTGGGTCGCATATCGACCGTGTCGATCTGACTAACGCCGCCAGCTTGGAACAAAACCAAACACGATTTGATGCGAGCGCTTTTCTTGACGGCAGCGCTGGCTTGTCGCGCGACAATGTCAATCAGCGCAGGAGACAACAAAGACAGCCCACCCACTTTCAGCAACTCGCGACGACTCATGCCACAAGTGGCCGCTTGGCGAAAGCTTGGGCATTCCGTTCGTGATGAGAAACGCTGATTTCGCATGCTAAACCTGCTGTCGGAGTTGGTGTTTGATTATAGCCATGCCGTGCAGCGAATGTCTCGGCAAAGTCGCCAAGAACTTGTGGAGCCCCCACAGTGATTTTGCCGCCCTCACAATCCTTACAACCGCGATTTGCCGGCGAGGTTTTCGTCTCAAGCTGCCTTGAATTCGAGTGCCGCGAAATCGTGTCCGTGAGAGCGACCTAAGTTTTGAGTCCTGCCTTTCAATCCTCACCGCTCGCTCGCGCAACCGCTGTTTGCCTTTTACAGTTTGCTGCGAGCACTCATCTTGGAGCGACATGATGTCCGTGACTTCGGCTCTTGAACGAACAACGCTTCGAACGACTTCCGCCAGCCAGCTCGCATCCGGACACATCGCGAGTCCACTTTACGATTGGTTCTTCTTTATTCTCTCTCCCTTGTTGGCATTGGCAATCGGTGCTGCGATCTCGGGGACACCATTTGCGGATGACGACATCGAGTTATTGGGAAATGAATCACCGCTGGCGAACATTCTGATTGGCACGTTCATCATGGCCCATCTGGGGGCAATCTCGCATCCAGATCCCAAGTGAGTGCATATTTGTCTTGGCCGCTCATGGAAGACTCCGTAGAGAATGCAAGTGTTTGTAACTCGTATACTGATTCTCGCGCGGAATTCCTACTGAAAGGCGGCGTTCCGAGCGTAATCAAACCTTCAATCTGTACGCACATCGATACATTGTGCGTCAAAATCTCTGAACAAAGTTAATCCGTGCGAACACACTTACGGGAGTTGTTCAGCTGACGGTTCTATCGATCAATACGATCGTGACGGCGTACTGAATCCTTTGTGTCAACCTTGGAACATCGATTCGTAAACGAAGCGACTTCACTGGGATACGGCCTGCCAATTGCTCTTGGATCTGCCACGTCGAGGTGCATCTCACCACTCGTTCATTGCTAGGTTGTGTTTATTAGTCGTGAGCCGAAATCGCTAGCCCGATGACACTCACTTTGTCGCTATTCGCAGCGGAGCAGCGAGTGCCCATGGCTAGCGTCATCGGTTCAAAAAGCATCAGAATTACATAGAGCCTCCCATGCGAGTTCTTGCGATCACCAACATGTGGCCAACCGTGGATGCTCCACATGGTGGTGTCCATGTGCGGCAAATGATCCAGGGTTTGCGTGACATTGGCATTGAAGTCGAATTGCTGTTTTTTGACCGTCGCGCCAAGGGCAAGCGAATCTATCGCACGGTCCCGCGAGTTGTCAAAGAGCAATTGCGAACCGCGACATTTGATGTGATCCATGTGGCTTTTGGGGGCATTATGGCACATCTTGCCACGCGAAGTGCTCGCGACTTCCCTTCCGTTGTGTCGTTTTGCGGCTCGGATCTGTTGGGAGAATACCACTCTGGTTCGCGGCCCAAGCTGTCGTCCAGACTAAGCGTCTGGTGCTCGCATCGCGCTGCTCGTCGTGCTTCACAGGTCATCGTCAAGTCGTCCAACCTGGAACACGTGCTACCGGACGAAGTCGACCGACGCAAGGTGCAAGTTATCCCCAACGGTGTCGACATGAGTCAATTCAAGCCGGCGGATGCAGAGCATTGCCGGGAACAACTGGGTTGGGACCGCGAGCGATTTCACGTTCTGTTTCCTGCCAACATGGGCTTCGCCGTCAAACGTCCCGAATTGGCGACAGCCGCCGTGTCGCGGCTAACAGATCGAGGGATGGACGTCGAATTGCACATGCTGCGAGGTGTTAAGCATGCAGACGTATCGTTGCATCTGAATGCCGCGGACGCTGTCTTGTTGACATCTGCTCACGAGGGGTCGCCGAACATTATCAAAGAGGCGCTGGCCTGTGATCGGCCGATTGTCTCCGTGGATGTTGGTGACGTTCGCTCAAGAATTCAATCAGTGAACGGATGCTACATCGCCGATGCCGGCGCCACGGACATCGCCGAGAAGCTTGCCCACGTCTTTGAAAGTCGCCAAGCCGTTTCGGGCCGCGAACAAATTCGAGAGTTGGCTATCGAAACCATTTCACAACGAATTAGTCAGTGTTACGAGACCGCCATTGAAAAATTCCATGCATAACCTAAGCGTTCCGCGTGGCGAGTAAATTGAGAAACATCTGGAGCCGGCAGCTTGAGAATCTTGTACTTCTATCAGTACTTCACGACTCCCAAGGGGGCCTACAGCACACGCGTGTACGAGTTTGCTCGACGCTGGTGCCGTGAGGGCGATTCGGTCACCGTCATCACCAGTGTTTATGACAAGTCCGACTTGCAACCTCAAGGACTGATCGATCGTATAGAGATTGAAGGCATCGATGTACGTATCGTCAACATTTCGTTGTCCAATAGCCATGGATTCGTAACGCGTTTGCTGACATTTCTGGCGTATTCAATCATCGCGAGCTGGTATGCGATTCGGCTGCCAGTCGACGTCGTTGTCGCTTCATCCGGGCCACTGACGGTTGGCATCCCAGGTCTCATCGCGCGCTATATTCGTCGACGGCCACTGATCTTCGAGGTCCGCGACTTGTGGCCTGAAGGTGCGATTCAGTTGGGAATTCTTCGCAACCGCTTCTTGATCGCCTTGGCAACTTGGCTTGAGCGAGCTTGCTATCACGCGGCCGATCACATCGTTGCGCTCTCGGAAGGCATGGCCGATTGGATCCGCGAAACTTACGAACACGATCACATCGCCATTATTCCGAACGCGGCGGATAATCGGCTTTTCAGCACAACCACGAACATCCCATTGCCTGGGTGGGCCGACCACACATCCTTGGTTTTGTACACAGGATCAATCGGAGCCATGAATGATTGCTGGCAAATCATTCGCATGGCCGAGCAACTGAAATCGGAACACCGTGACGATATTCATGTCGTGTTGATTGGCGACGGTCGTGATCGGCCGGCAATTGAGCAGTATGTCAAACAATACAAGCTCGACAACGTGAAAGTGCTCGGTCCACGGCCGAAAGAAGAAGTGGCCGCTTGGCTGGCTAAATCGACGTGCGCGATCCTGGCATTTCGGGATAAACCGTGTCTGGATACGGTCTCACCCAACAAGATGTTCGACGCGTTCGCTGCCGGAGTGCCCGTTGTCCAGGCAACTCAAGGCTGGATCAAGCGGCTGATGGAGCGCCGGCACTGTGGTATCACGACTTCGCCATCGAATGCTGAGGAATTCGCTGCTGCTCTGATTCAGCTTACCGAGGACGCCGAGTTGCAAAGTGAAATGTCGCGGAATGCTCGACAGGTTGCTGAAGAAGAGTTTGACCGCGATCTGTTGGCACAACGATTTCGAAACGTGATGCTCGATGCAGTCCATCCACATAGTGCTCCGCAGCAGTCGTCCGAGACGAGCGATCCTCTGGCCCAAGTGAAACCCAACGAGGTGCTCGGATGAGTTGGGAAGCCACCTGTTGGATTTTGCTGGTCGCCTTTTTGGCGTCGTGCGTCGCGACACGTGCCTTAGTAAGACTGCTCGCTCGACTGCAATTAATGGACATTCCCAACACGCGATCGTCGCATTCGACGCCGACACCACGGGGCGGAGGTTTGGGCATTCTGATCGGAATCACCGCTGCGTGCGTGGCAGCGTGGGCTTTAAATCTGCCGTTGCCGAATCGTTCAATATTCTTCGGCGTCGCCATCGTTGCTTCATTGGGATTCCTCGATGACGTGCTCGGCGGTATAGGAATCTTGATCCGACTGCTCGCGCAAGCATTGGCGGCTTATTGCGCGGTGTACACGCTGGATTCTCCGGTTTTGCCACTGTCGAGCGCCTCGGAATTCTCCACCACCGCGTCATTGGTTCTCACATTGATTTGGATCGTGGGCGTCACCAACGTCTACAATTTCTTGGACGGTATCGATGGCTATGCGGGCTTTCAAGGAGTCATCGCGGGGCTCGCCATCGCCTTTGTCGGTCAGGGAGCCGTCAGTGTTGTCGGGCTGTCGATCGCAGGAGCTTGTCTTGGTTTTCTGATCTACAACTGGCATCCGGCGAGAGTTTTCATGGGCGATGTGGGCTCGAACTCTCTTGGCTTCTTGATTTCCGTCCTGCCCTTGCACTTCGGCCCCGAGAAATCATCGGAATCGCTGTTTGCCGTCGCAATGTGCATGTGGTTTTTCTTGGCGGATGGCACGTTCACGTTATGTGCTCGAGTCCTACGCCGCGAACGGTTTTGGGAGCCTCATCGCAGGCATCTGTATCAGCGACTTGTTCAAACTGGCTTGCGTCACGATCAGGTTGTCTGCATCGTCGGACTGGCGGCGACCACGCTAGCGACACTTGCTGTGATTTCCGTCAAAGTACATCTGGTGCTGATTCAGTGGAGCGTGGTTGCCTTAAGCATGATTGCGTTCGTCGCCTACCACGAGTGGACTCGCTACCGTGAGCGCAGCATGTGACAACTATCGGCTGATGGCGAGTGTCCGAAGTAGGAGACTCTCGGATGCTGAGTGGTACGGTGTCGAAAGTCGCGAAACCGAAAGTCGAGCATTGTTCCCACTTTCGGTATGTTGTTAACGTTCACTCGATAACGGAAATCTAACTAGAAGCGCGAACACACACCGCTGAATTCGTGTCCTCGCACGTTGCTGGTCACGCCCAATTCCACTAAAACATGGGCCGCTGACGGATCTTCGCCACTCGTGACGGCGAGACTACCGCTCATATTCGATCAGGAACTCAACCATCATGGATCAAAACGCCTCCATTCAAATTCAACTGCCCGATGGAACACTAAAAGATTATCCCGCGAACTCGACCGCGCTCGACGTTGCCGCCGATATTGGCGAGCGGCTTGCTGCTGCGGTCGTTGCTGCTGATGTCGACGGTCAAGTCGTCGATTCGATGCGTCCGATGACCGACGTCACGGATGCCAGCCCGATTCCGCTGCGGCTGCTCACCAGTCGCGACGACGAGGCACTCGGTGTCATGCGACACTCGGCCGCTCACGTAATGGCCCGCGCGGTGATGCGGCTTTACGAAGGCGTTGGTCTCGCGTTTGGCCCAACAACGGGAAACGGATTCTATTACGACTTCGATTTGGATCAGCCCATCAGCGAAGATGACTTTCCCAAAATCGAAGCCGAGATGAAAAAGATCATCAAGGAAGCCGAGCCTTTCGAACGCTTCCATCTTGACCGCGAAGAAGCCGTCAAGCTTTGCGATGACCTGAACCAGGAACTCAAAGTCGAGCACATTCAAACCGGCCTCGGCGATCATTCAACGCTCAGCTTCTATCGCCAGGGCGAGTTCGTCGATCTCTGCCGTGGGCCTCACATTCCGGACGCCGGCCGCATTAAAGCTGTCAAGCTGCTCTCGATCGCAGGCTCTCACTGGAAAGGCGACGTGTCCTCGAAGTCGCTACAACGGCTATACGGCACGGCATTCTTCAGCAAGAAGGACCTGAAGGCTTACTTGGCCATGGTCGAGGAAGCCAAGCGCCGCGATCACCGCGTGTTGGGCAAGAAGCTAAGGCTGTTTCAAATCGACCCGACCGTCGGTCAAGGCCTCTGCTTATGGCTTCCCAAGGGAGCCACCGTGCGGACGCTGTTGGAAGACTTCATCAAGCAACAGTTGCTCGAACGTGGATACAGCCCGGTGTACTCGCCGCACATCGGCCGAGTCGACTTGTATGAAACCAGCGGGCACTTTCCGTATTACCGCGACTCTCAGTTCACGCCGATCTTCGGACATCCAGCTGGCCAGTTGATCGACAACTGGATTCGTCTGCTCGACCCCAACGAAGATGGCGAGGTCACTCGCGAAGAGGAAGACAAGCTTTTGGACGCCGCGCGTGTCTTGGGTTTCGCGGTCGAGGAATTCAACATCGCGGCTGCCGACGACGAGAAGCGCGCAGTCTTGCATCAGTGGGAACTTCAACAAGAGCGCTACCTACTCAAGCCGATGAACTGTCCGCATCACGTCGAGATGTATAAGTCGCAGCCTCGCAGTTACCGCGAACTTCCATTGCGGCTGGCTGAATTCGGCACGGTCTACCGGCACGAGCAGACTGGTGAGTTGAACGGGATGTTGCGAGTCCGCGGCTTAACGCAGGACGACGCTCACATCTTCTGCACGCCGGAACAAGTCGAAGACGAGTTCCGCAACATGCTCGACTTCACCCAGTTCGTGTTGCAAGCCGTTGGCTTCGAGGATTACCGCGTTCAACTTTCGCTACGTGATCCGAAGAGCGACAAGTACGTTGGCAGCGAAGAGAACTGGCAACAGGCCGAGACATCGCTGCGAAAAGTGCTGAGCGAGTCGGGCTTGAACTTTGTTGCCGAAGAAGGCGAGGCCGCGTTTTACGGTCCGAAAGCCGACTTCATGGTCCGCGATTGTATCGGCCGCGAGTGGCAATTGGGCACGGTTCAGTTGGACTACAACTTGCCCGAACGCTTCCAACTGGAGTACGTCGGCAGCGACAACCAAACGCATCGCCCCGTGATGATTCACCGCGCGCCGCTTGGTTCGCTCGAGCGATTCTGCGGGATGCTGATCGAACACTTCGCCGGCGCGTTTCCGCTGTGGCTCGCCCCAGAGCAGCTGCGCGTTCTTCCGCTCAGCGAAAAGTCCGACGAGTACGCTCAAGAAGTCCAACGACGCTTCGCCGAAGCGGGCTTCCGAGTCACCACGGATCTGCACGACGCCAAGTTACAGGCCAAGATTCGCGAGGCTCAGCTTGAGCTGATCCCGTACATGCTTGTCGTGGGCCCCAAAGAAGCCGAGCAAGGTCAAGTTGCCCTGCGAGACCGCATCGACGGCGACTTAGGAGCGATGACGATCGAAGCGGCCATCGAAAAACTCCAAGCCGAAGTCAACGACCGAGTCATCCGCCAAGTCGTCAAATCCGACTTCCAAGGCTTCGACGACGGCGACTCGTCTGAAGCTAACGACTACTGATGAGTGTCTTCGTTTAACGCCCAGCCGGAGGCGCCGACAACCTGCCCCGAACCTCTTCGGGGGGAATCGCTGCTGCAACATGTCGCGTAGGCTCTTACGCTCGGCTTATGAAGTCCAATCGGTAGGAGGAACACCTCTGCTGGAGACCCTACAACTGCTACAACCGGAATACCTTCGACTCTAACGACTGATACAAACGTCACGTTCCGAACGTCATTAACCGGAATCATTTCACAATCGGACCAGACCGATATCCAATACAACGGGTACCGTTCGGACAATTCACTTGTTCGAAGTGACCTGTGGACGGCGTTGAATCAGAACGGAGTCCATTGAGGGACCTTGGGCCCTCGCAATTTCGAATTAGATAAACGTTTCGGTCGAGTTGTGATTGTTTTCCCTTCGAATTCACCCATAAGATGGAGCAGGTGTTATCGTTAGAGCGACGGGCTTAAGTCTTCCTTTCCATTGCTTAAGTCATGCATTAACGAAAATACAACGTGGAGCCGTTCGCATGCATCGATTTACGCTTCTGCTAGTCTTGGCTCTGTTGAGCTTCTTTGTCGCTGCGCCGATGAATCTGTCGGCGCAAGATGCCGACGAAGAATCTCCATTGCTTGTCGAGCCCAAGACGGCCGAAGCGTGTTTTGATGCCGCTGTGTTGATGATCGATTTGGCAAATCCCAAGCTAGCCCGACAGTATCTGGCACGCCTGTTCTCGTTGAATCCCGACGACGCCGCGATCTTGCGAATGCGAGACAAGCACGGGCCTGCCATGTTCTTAAAGCTAGCGGGAATTCGAACGCTGAAACCGCTCTCAACGCGACTCTTGACCCGGATGAACGATGCTTTCCGGCAGAGAGCCAACGATCCGGCTCGAGTCGATACGTTGATCGCCGATCTGGGCGGAACAACACAAAAACGCAACGTCGCCATCATCCAACTTCGCAGTGCCGGACCGCGTGTGCTTCCGAGAATCTTGCAACGGATCGAGAGTGCCGTTCAACCAGAACGAGATCAGCTGGTCTTCGCCTTATCGCGTCTCGGCAAGCAAGTCCTACCGGCAATGCGAGGTGCCTTGTATAGCCCCGATCCCGACATGCGAGCCACCGTCATCGATGCCATTGGTCAACTTGGCAGCGATCGTGATGTTCCTTATCTGAGTTTCTGGGCTTATTCCGAAGCCGAACCGACTGGCGTTCGAGCCGCAGCCCGAAGAGCATTGGCTCGCATCAAGTTTGGCAACCCCGCTCGCATCGGTGAATTGACTGGCTATGGAGTCGCCAAATCCCTACAGCGGGCAGCACGCGATCACTTCTACCAAAAGACCGAATGGCAATTGCAAGAAGATGGCACTGTTGATTTCTGGACGTGGGACACAACGGCCAACTTGCTGACCTCAGTATCGACGACGCCGGCCAATGCCAGCTTGTTGGTTGGAGCAAGATTTGCTCGCCAAGCCATGCTGCTGGCTCCAGAAGACACGAACGCACAAGCCCTCTACATGGGCATCATGCTGGCTCGCGATGTCTATCGTTCGGACTGGGCCAGTTCAATTCCAACAGGACCAGGCACGGCTCACAACACGGCACTTGTCGCTGGCGAAGACACGATGTTGGACGTCTTGCGAATGGCTCTGGACAATCCCGATCCGGCCGCGGCGTTGGCTTCGCTTCAAGTTTTGGGGCAAGTGGCCAGCCGCAATCAACTTTATCAAGGCCTGGACAAGTCGCCGCTCGTACTGGCTTTGGACTATCCAGACCAACGCGTGCAATTCATGGCTGCGACGACCGTGTTACAGCTAGAGCCGAACGCACCGTTTCGAGGTTCACGTCGAGTTGTCGAAATCTTGCAGCGAGGTCTGACTGACAACGGAACTCGCCGAGCGTTGGTCATCGACGCGAATAGTCAGCGTGCAAACACCTTAGCCGATCTTGCTGGCACGTTGGGCTTTGATCCCATCACGGCGGCAACCGGACAAGACGGCTTCCGCATCGCCAGCGAACGGGGCGACATCGAGCTGATCATGATCGAGGCAAACGTGGCTCGCTGGCCGCTGTCTCAAACGCTGGCCAATCTCAGAGCGGACGCGCGGACGGCTCGTCTGCCGATTGCTGTGTTCGGATTAGAAAAGTTTCAGGACAAGCTCGACCGCGCGGTTTCGCGATACAAGCGAACTGTGTTCTTCGTTGAACCCAAGTCTCCCGCAACAATGAAAGCGGCGGTGACACCACTGCTCCAACAAATCACGACACCTGCATTAACGGACGTACAACGTGATGAGCGGATCGAAGCAGCCGCGTTTTGGTTCGGACACATCTCCGCAAACGCTCGCCGAAAAGTCTTCGACATCTCGACAGCAGAGCGAGCATTGTTCCAAGCCGTCAATGATCCCAAGCTAGCTGGTTCCGTGATTTACGCGTTGGCATCCATTCCATCGCAATCAGCTCAGCAACGACTGAAAGAGATCTCGGCCAACGACACCTTGGAAGCTGACTTCCGCCAAACGTCGGCCGTGCAACTCGCCTTTCACATTCAACGCTTTGGACTCTTGCTGACGAAGACGGAAGTCGAAGAAACTCGATCCGCCTGGCAAAAGACGACCGAGCCCGGCTTGAAGACTGCTCTCGCCTCAGTCATTGGATCACTCAACCCAACTCGTCGCCGCGTCAGCGAAGTGTTGAGTAACTTCCCCGAGCCGCGCGCCGATTTGCCGCAACCAATGCCAGCAAACTGATTCTTGACCCTTCGCGGATGCATGGATACTCTAGCGTTAGCGCTGCTGCGGCTGTGGTGTAGTGGCAACACGAAAGCTTCCCAAGCTTTAGATGAGGGTTCGATTCCCTTCAGCCGCTTTCTTGTCTGTGCGACTTCGGGACTATTGACCGTGACGTCAACAAACCTCGCAGCCGTTTAATGGCACGTGCTTGGTCTCTTGGTGGGATCTGTTCATCATCACGATTCATGATGGCCTCAGCCACCTTGACACCATTCTCGCTTCTCTCGAACCGTATCATAAACGCATAGGCGCCTGTCCAAATGCGATGAATGTGCAACCAAGGTTCTTCGTATTAGATGAACCAGCGCTCGTCCATACTTTGCGGAATGACGCCTTGAGCTAGCTGTTCGAATTGCGGAATTGTGAACTCCTGTTCGTAATCCATCGGCTGGCTACGATCAGGCATTGGGAGAATCATCCCATCAGTTCGTCTTGCGGGTCGGTTCATCAGCGAGTCTCCTCAGCATCAATTGTGAGATCGGACTCATTTATTAACCCGACACCCGCATCGAGGAGGCGATGAAAATGACCCGCAGAAGAATTTTCTTGAATCGAGCGGCTCAAAGAGCCGGCGAACTCTGTCACGAAATGCAACTGCTCTAAAGCGCTTTCTGAGTTGCCACTTCAGGCGTTCCGCACTCGTCACCCACAACGGGGCGAGAATGGCTCACCTTGGCCGGATCGGGCGTTCTGCCGTCGGTCAATGAATACACGATCGAAATCACGACCGCGGTGGCTGCGGATGTCCAGAACATCGCAGTGAAAGGATTCGCGAAGTCGCGTGCTTGGCAAAAGTCGATGATCCCGCCCAGAATCGGTGCGGAAATCAGAATCCCCAGCTCGATGAAGCCCAAGACAAAGCTGGTACCGGTGCCTCGATAACGTCGCGGAAACGATTCTGATCCCATTGACACGACTGCCGGAAACAGCAACGCGTGTCCGAAACCGCTGAGCAGTGACGGCAGCACGAAATGCCAATCGGCGGTCACAAACGGAAGCAAGCACTGACCAGCACAGTGACCGGCCAAGCCAAGCAAGATCATGCGATGCCGGCCCATCGTCTTGCTCCAGTTATGCGCGGCCACTCGAAAGCAAAACGCAGATACGCAATAGCCGGTGAAGAACGGGCCGATGCCAGTCAAGTTCTGCGCGGTCGCGAAGCGGGTCAAGAACACGGTCGTTACCGTCATGCTGATTCCCATCATGATCGCCACCAAAACGATCATGCCGGGCCAGTAACGAAACGCCAGCTTGTGAAGCGGCGGCGTGACTCGAGGACGACGGTGCTGATGTCCTTGAGTCGCTAAGGCGATAAGTACTAAGTAAACGCCGCCAAGCAACGCGGCCGCTCCAAACAATGCATAGAACTGCGCGCGGCCCTCAGAGAATTGAGCGAAGATCAAATCGCCAAGGTGCGTGCCGATGATCATGCCGATGAATCCGCTGCTGCCGAGATTCCCGATCATCTCGGTACGCCGTTCGGCGGGAACTTGGTTTTGGATATGCACTGTCGAACTAGTGAACATCCCGGCGACGCTGGCAGCAAACGCAATGCGTGCCACATACAGCCAATTCAGCGAGCCGCTTGCCATAAATGCGACACAGCTACCAACGAAAAGCAACGAGCAAACAACCCAGACCTTGCGAGTTCCGAAGCAATCAAGCGATTGCCCCAAGAAGACTCGAGCCGTCAAGGCACCGATGATGCCGACGCTCACAATCGTTCCCGCAATCTGTTCGGTGCCCCCCAGAAAGGCGACAAGCTCCGCGAATCGAAACGTCAGCGCATTGGCAACCACCAGCGAGGCATTGGCTGCGTAGGTCAACCAAAAAACTCGGTTATAGATCGATGGCTGTTGAGGCTGATCGTCTTCGGAAGGCATCAGGGGCACAATTTGAGTTGAGGTGGCTGAAGAGGAGAGAAGCTTCAGCAGCGGCTCACGGGGGAGCCAATGGGCGGGAAGGAGCTATTCTACATGATTGCTGGACTTAGAGGAATGGTTCGTCCAACGAAGTTGGAGATCATGGTAACCCGACGCATGAGCGAGGGATGCTCACACGGTTTCACGATCGATCATTCCTCGTTGAGAATACACGAGAGCGTCCCTCGCCCACGCGTCGGGTTACCATGATTGACACCGTTTTGACTTCGGTTGTTCGCGTGGGAGTACCGTCGTCGTGATTTGCTATGTCGATTGCCAACTGAACTTGGGAGCATAGCCGATCAATTGGCGGGCTTTCTCGATCGAGATCACGCTTTGACGACCAGAAAGCGAACCACGGATTTGTGTTCTTGGTGAGAACTCGCGCAACAGGGTCTCTGTTGATGCCGCGAATCGAATGTCTTCGGCCGCGATGAACATGGCTTCGTGGCCGCTTGTTCTTGCTTCCAGGGCTTGGCAGCAAGACATGGCTGCGTCGTCGATGTAGACGTAGGGCCAAAGCACGAAGCGGACGGGCTGTTGTTGAGTTGGTGTTGGCCAAGGCAAGTGCGCTGCAACCTCTTCTTGAATAACATTCATGATCCGCAGGCTGACGGCGGTGATCCCTGATTGCCGACTGGCGGCGGCGACGATATCTTCGCCGATGACTTTCGATAGGCCATAGGCTTCGAACGGAGTCAGCAGATGTGATTCGTCGACAGGCGCATATTGGGGCCAGTACACATCGGCGGCTTCGTGCCAACCCAGCGTGAATACGGATGAGGCGAAAACGATCTTCTGCAGTCCGAGCGTTGCGGCGGCCTCGGTCACGTTCCAGGTGCTTTGGACGTTGTTGCGGAATGTGGTTGACTGCGGATGAGACACCGGGCCGGGGATGGCTCCCAGGTGAATGACGGCGTCGGTGCCTTTCAAGGTGTCGAAGACGGGACCGGGGTCCGTTAGGTCAACGGTCAAGAAACGGCAACGTTGCGTTTCGGGACGAACCAAGTCCACAGCGACGACATCGTAACCCTTGGCGACCAAGCTCTCGACAACTTTGACGCCCAGCCGACCCGCTCCACCGGTAACAACAATTCGCTTCATCTGTAGTTGCCTCGAATGTAATCAAGCTCTTCGAATAATCGGTGCCGCGACGGATTCGATCTTCACATCAATACAACTTGGGCCGTCTGTTTGATTCGCTTCGTGTAACGCGGCCTGCAGCTCGTCGATCGAATTGACTTGGAATCCACGAGCACCAAATGATGCAGCCACACTTGCGTAGTCAACGGCGGAAAGATTACAGCTGTGTGTGCGTGCTTCACCGTATTCTCGCAATTGGATTTGATGTTCGGAGTTCCAACGACTGTCGTTTCCGACAACCGCGATCACGCGCGCGTTGTGACGAACGGCTGTCTCGAACTCGGCGGGATGGAAGCCCATTGTGCCGTCCCCCAATGTGGCAAGGACCGTCTCCTCACTGTCGATGGCGGCTCCGATGGCCATGGGCAAGCTTCCGCCGATCGAACCTGCCGGACCATTAATCATGCACCGCGCAGTGTTCGCGCAAGCTTGCATCCACTGCCCGAATTCGCCGCCGTCGGAAACAAAGATGGCGTCTTTCTCTTGTTGGAGGAACTCGTTGATCGCGCGGCCGACTTGAACGGGATGGAGTTCACTTGTCGTGGCTGTGTCAATTGAAGGCCACTCGTCAGGGCGATAGCCGATTGCAGATTGCACTTCCGTAAGCCAATCGGATTGGTCTGCGGATGTCTCGCCGACTTGCAAGAGTCGCTCTAAACAAGCACGTGGACCGGCCACGTCGGCTAAGACGAATTGCCCGGTTTGCTCGAGTAACTCGTTTGTTTGTTCCAGCACTCCGATTTCCGGCGCGAATTGGATGATGCGACAGGTCGAGTCGACAAATGGTGGCCGTGCCAACTTCAACGTGAAGTCTGTTTTCTTACCGATTAACACCAGCAAGTCCGCGGCCGACAAGACTTCCGCGAACGCACCGAGACTTGGATCGTTGATGCCACGCGGACTTTGCATCGCGACAACGGGAACGCCAAGCTTCTCGGTCAACTCTCCCATCAATTCATGGCCGTCGCTGTGGCAACAAGCGGGACCTGTAATAATGAGTGGTCTTTCGGCTGAGCTGATCAGCGCCAAACATTGACGTGCCATTTGCGTGTCGAGCAGATCCATGATCGGATGAAAATCATCTTCGACAGGAAGTGTGCCCGCGTTTCTTTCTGTTTCGCTTTCGAGCAGATTCACTGGGAGCGACAAGTAGACGGGCCCGGGGCGACCTGATTGGCTCAAACGAAACGCGCGGGCAACGTCGTGTCCGAGTCGATCGATGTCTTGGGCAGCCCACGACGCCTTGCTGACGTGTCCGGCCATCTGTTCTTGCGGCATTGCTTGGAAACCGAGGCCCGCTGGCGCCGTTGATGGTGCTGCGCCGCTTAAGAGAACGAGCGGTGATTCTGCCATCGACGTGACGTATTGGGCAGACAGCGTATTGGCAAAGCCGGGACCTGCTGTCACCAAGGCCACAGCAGGTTTGCCAGTCAATCGGCCGACGGCATCGGCCATGTGGACGGCGGCCGCTTCGTGGCGAACATGAATGATCTCAATGCCTTCATCCAAGCAAGCATCGAACAGCGACATGATGTGATTGCCGGAGAGAGCAAACACGCGTTCGACACCGGCTCGCGCCAGCGAACGGATGACTAAATTGGCACCTCGAATGGACATGGATGGTTACGTTCCTTGTTACCGTTGATTGGTACAAGGCATGGTAACCGTGGTTTGAGGGAATGACCAATGACCAAGCGACAAGAAATGACCAATGTCCAAGCACCAATGACCAATGAAAGATTTGGATGCTGCGCATCTGCTTCCCGGCATAGTAACCCGACGCGTGAGCGAGGGACGCTCACACGTAGTTCGCGATTGATAATTGTTGGCCGCGAATACGTTTGAGCGTCCCTCGCTCACGCGTCGGGTTACTATGGGACGGCTTTACCGCGAAGAAGAAGCGCATTTTATACAGAAGAGTGAAGCAACCGAATCTTCATTGGACATTGGTCATTTCTTCTCCCTCGGCTTTTGCATCAACACGATGTATTCGTGGACCTTGTTGATGCGAAAGACCGACGGATAACCCAGCGGTCGCAAGTTGTTGTATTCGGACTGCCGGTTCCAAATGATTAAGTCGTCGAAGATATAGCCGACTTGCGACAACCGCGTGGCAAGGTCGCTGTGCAAAGGAAAGAACTGGCTCTTCTTACGCAAGTCCATCACGACGATACAGCAGTAGCCACCGGGCTTGAGAAGTTTACAGACGTCGGCATAGACGTTTGTGGCCACGGTCAGAAACTCGTTGTAGTCTTCGATCGTGCCCAAATCGCCTTCTAGGTTGCCGTAGTGCCGCGTTTGTTTCATGTCCGCCGTGCGACGTTGGTTGAGGATATTCCAATACGGCGGTGAGCTAATGCAGAGGTCGACCGATTCTTCATCAACAAGCTCAAGCAAGCGTTCGGCCGACGCGTGATGAACGATCGACGCGGGTTCGCTCCGCCCGTTGTCGATCGGCGTTTCATCGGATGGAAACAGTTCGGCGTCCGAGTGATAAATTGCCCGCAATCGTTGGTTGGCGAGCTCAACGTATTCCTCGGAAAGTTCGAAGCCTATGCCCGTCTTACCCAATCGTTCGGCGGCGACGATTGTGCTGCCGGAACCAGCGAAGGGGTCGATGATGACTTGCCCTTCGGGCCGTAAGAACGTTTCCACTAACCGCTCGACCAGCGAGCTGGGAAACATCGCCGGGTGTTTGAGCCGATTTTCCTCGGTGGTTTTGCGAATGTCGCTCCAAACACTGATCGAGTTCTGCAACCAACGCTTGCCGTCCAATTCATTGCAGTGCTGGCGTGGTTTTCGAGGTTCATCCATGATTGACTTCGATCCGTCGCCGATTCGACGAGACATTTCTTGCAGGCAGCTATTCGATGTTGGGCAAAATGACTCCGGCCATCCAATAGTCTTTGAGTTCTCGCACCAGCCACAAGAATTTTTCCAGGTCGACTGGTTTGGTCAGATATTTCTCGACCTCTAATTGCTCGCTGGCTTCGATGTCGTCGGGATTGGTCGAGGCGGTCAGAATCACGACCGGGATACTTTTCAAGTTCTCGTCAGCTTTGATATCGCGCAAGACTTCTCGACCATCCTTCTTGGGCAGGCCCAGGTCGAGCAGAATCAAATCTGGCCGAGGCGCGCGATTGAACTTGCCGTTCTGATAAAGAAACTCCAGCGCTTCTTCGCCGTTGGTAATCCAAGTCAGGCGGTGCTGGACGTCTCCCTTTTTCAGCACGCCCATGGTCAGCCGCGCGGAGGTCAAGCTGTCTTCTACCAGCAAGATCTCCATAGGACGACCAACGGTTTCGTTGCTCATCACTTTCCCTTCCCATAAGACGAGCTATTCAACTACGACAATTTAACTTGTAAACCGGAAGTTGTCAGGAGCATTCGAAGATTCTTGCGGTGTGCCGTGCTTGAATCCGGCATTTCCGTCTATTTCGAGTTATTTGCCTCGCGACGCTTGCAGGTCGATAACGCGATTCGCTAGCATCCGCCGCTCGCGACGTTAGTGAAGTGGGTCGCCTTCACTGAAGGATAAAATCGTGAACTTTCTCAAAGGAGGCTTGGCGGTCGTCACCGTCACAATTGTCCTGAACTCGATTTCGTTCGCCGATGTTCCTCCGGCGTTACCGCAGCTGAAATCGAAGCCGATTGACCCTGTCATCAAGCAATTGATGAAACTGCAAAATGCCGAACGTGCTCGATACGGCATTGCTCCGGTCAAGATGCACCCAAAGATGAATGTACAGGCCCAAAAGCATGCCGAGTGGATGGCGGATACGGGCTGGTATCAGCACAGCGCATTGCCTTGGATGGAGATCATCTACTACGGCCCGCGCCGCGCGGAGGACGCCATCAACGGGTGGATCTGGTCTCGAGCCCACCACGGTATCATGCTCTCTGGTCGACAAGCCGGATATGGTTATGTGGTCGATGAGCGCGGAGCTTATTGGGTCGTTGTTGTGAAGTAAGAGCCGGCGGAGAGGGGACTAAGGCTCGCGTCGCTCGCAGCAAATCCATCCACAATTACCGAGTATTCTAAGTCTTCGTGAGCTTTAAGAATTCAGGTTGAGACGCTTTTGCAAGTAGCGGGATTCTTAAAGCTGACCCACACTAGGGTTTCCACGCAAAAAAACCGCAACATCAAAACGCGTTGGCGATGGTCGCTCTTAGCGAATGACGACGGACTTCTTGACCGCTCCGTTTTCGCCCGGGACGGTCAGTTCGATGTGGACGCCATCTTTGTTGATTTCTTTCACGTGAACTGTTTGCGCGGCTCTCTTATCGCTACCTGCGGCGACTGTAAATGTTTCCCCAACGTTGATGATGCGGACGATTCCGGCGAGCTTGACGAGTGCTGCTGCCTTGTCTTCACCAATCATCAGACCGTGCAATTCGATTTGCGATACATCGTTCATCCGAAACTCAAGCTCGTCGATCTTGACGGACAGCTGTTCATTTTCCTTAAGCAAAGCTTCCATGGCCGTGGTAAGCTCTCGGTTCTTCTCATTCGTCACCTGCAATGTCTCGGCCATTTGCGAGTTTAGGGCAAGTACTTCTTCCACTCGTTTGGTCAGAGTTTCATTCTCCTTTAGTAGCTTCTTAACTTCATCCCCGGCTTGCCCAGCAGCTTTAATGGCGGCCATTGTTTCTTCAAACCGCTTTGACGGCGTGGTTGGATCGCTGGCCTTTTCGGCTGCTTCTTCTGTGGTTTCCTGGCCGACAGCGAACGATTGCAAAGCCAAGCAAATAATGAGTGAAAACTGAATTAAACGCATAATTTGTCTCAATTCATTTAGTGCCTTGAAATTCACGCCGCATAAGCTTGCGTGAAGTATTGATCAGATCGTCATCCCACCAATTATTATCAATTCGAACCTGCAACAGCAAAGATTTCTAGGAAAAAGGCGATGTAGACGTAACCACGACCGTGCCGACCGAAATAATAAACGCAGGCGTTACAAGTACACTCAATGATTTGATCACTGATTTCAATTGCGCTTCGTGGAAATCGGCAACTTCGTCAAGACTTCCGGACTCGTCGACGACAACGGCTGTTGGGTTAGCCACGAAGTGGCGGCAAAGAGTAGCACCGACCGTTAGGTCGGTGATCGGTCCGGCGTATGCGGATAGGGCCGAAGGCCCGGCACAAATCGACCATGTCAACGTGAAAGTATCGGACCTTCGGCCCTAGACCATGTCAATTGGTTTGGGTCACCGACCTCACGGTCGGTGCTACTCTTTGCCGCCACTTCGTGGCAATTTGGGCTCTCAAATCGACAAAATGAGTGCGGGCTAACGCCCAGCGGCTGATTGTGTTTGAGCTACTCAACTAATTAAGGGACAGAGCCAGGTGCTGGTGGTATCATCGTACAGTTGCTGAACTCAAGACGAATGGACTCCAAATGCATGGACGCGGAAACAGCGTTCGATGCATCGTCAACGTCACACTAGAACGATATTGATGTCATGAAATTAGCGTTGAAATACTTGATGTTCTTTGTGTGTGCTCTCGCAATCGCGGTGGGGATTGGCCTGCTGCTCGTTGACGAGAGTAAACCCGATGTCGACAAACATCGAGTTATTAAAAATTCAGTTAACAAACAAAACGTCGACAAACCCAAGGTTGACACTGATAAGAAAACATTCGGCGCTGAAAGTCCTGCCACGGTTGTTCAAGCGTTTCGGACTGCTGCTAAGGAAAAAAATGGGATAGTGCATTGCGTATGTTGACGCGAGAATCAGAAGACTACGTCGTTGCCAGCCTCATCATGGCCGCAAATTCCGGGGCACTCCGGGCTGAAGGTCAGGCTCTTGTTGCAATGTACGCCGATCGCGATGAGCTTCAGGGTGTTGTCGCGGAAATGCGGGAATTGCCACGCGGCATGGAATTCACTATCGCTCCAAAGCTGACTGCGCTGATCAAGGAGAAAGGCACGTTCGTTTCTTCCGTTCTTGATCTCTTTCACGACGTGAAGAAGGAGATCTGGATCAACGACGTCAGATTCGCCAAAGATGTTCAACTCGAGAATGTCAAAATCCAAGGCAAAGTGGCTAAAGGAAAAATCCGAATGACACTCGAAGGACGCTCGGGCTCAGAAGACGTCATATTCAGGAAAATCAAAGACAAGTGGTATCTTAACTACGCTCCATCCGCGTGATAAAGGCGTTGCTTTTCTACAGCCCAATCGGGTCAGTCTTGAATTCAAAAGCATCTCGAAGACGCCAAAAAATGAGGAGCTGGTGAATAGCGATTGATGATTGGCGATCTACGATTTGTGAAGTGAGGAAGAATGAGCCCTGGCCTTCACAAATCAACAATCATCAATCGCAATTCATCCGAACTACCCCGCGACCGAGAACAGGCCCACGAAGAAGGCGATGTAAACATAGCCCACGATCGATCCGACGACGATGGTAATGGCAGGCGTCACCAGAGAGCTGAGCGTCTTGATCATCGCGGTGAGCTGTGTGCGGTGGAAATCGGACACTTGCTCAAGAACTTCGTCCAGGTTTCCGCTCTCTTCACCTACAGCAACCATTGTCGCCAGCAGGGGCATGTAGGCTCCCCGCACGCGTAATGTGTCTGCCAGACTTTGACCGCGAATGATCGCATCACGAGACGACTGCACGATGGAAGCGAAGTATGCGCTGGAGTGCATCGACTGAACGGTAATCAGCGATTCCAGCACCGTGACGCCGCTGCCCAAAAGAACTCCCAATGTTTGTGAAAAAGTTAGCGTCCCACTGATGCGGAAAAGCTTGCCGACAACCGGAATGCGAAATGACACTCTTTCCATCCAAATTCGACCTGGAGGCGAGGCCCAGGTCAAAAACACAACAAAGGCAGCCAGAACCATTGCTCCGAAAATATGCCAGCCCCATTGGATGGTGAAATCAGAGACTACGATGAGAGACTGCGTTATCGGAGGAAGCGGTCTGTTCAGTGATTTCAGCAGTTCCGACAGTTGCGGCAGCAGGCTCGTGACAATGAACCCCGTTGCGCCGATCGCGGCAAGCAGGACAATCACCGGATACAGCAGCGCCGTGGCCAGCTCTCGGATAGTCTCACGGCGTGTCCGCATCATGTCCGCAGCACGAACAAGAACGGTCTCCTGAATACCGGTTTGTTCGCCGATCCGCACGAGCTGCACAAGAAACTCAGGAAAACCGGGCTCTGACTCGAGCGCTTCAGAGAATGGCCGACCGGACTGGACCGTTTCAATCATGGAATCGTACGCTCGGCGAACCGCGCGACGGTCAGATTGAGTGGAAAGAGTCTGCATGGCCGAGAGCAAGCTGATCCCGCCGCGAAGCATCACGGACAGTTGCCGCAGAGACAATTCCACCTGCACGCTGCTAACGCCCACGAGACGATTGAACAAGCTCCCGTCGCTTCTACGGGCGATCGCCTCTGCCAGTTGTTCTTCGAGATTGATCACGCGCCAGCCGCGCATACGCAGTTCTGATGCGACGAGTGATGCATTAGCAGCATCAATTGCACCGGTACGTGTCTGCCCGGCTTCATCGCGGGC
>PBMZ01000067.1 GCA_002722955.1 Planctomycetaceae bacterium
AGCCCCCAGTTAAATATCTGGGGGCTCGAAGACTCGGCCCCAGCCACCCGAAACAGGTCGTTCTCGTGAACCCGCGAAAAAACCAAAATCGATGAGCACACCCGAGAGAGCAGCCTTCAAGCGTGCGCTAGCCAAACGGCGGTAGGTCGGCTACAAGAACGTTATGCAAAGACACCCGCCGTCGAGTTACAACAGGAGATCGAAATGCGATTCATGAAACCTCTTTGTTTGATCATTGTTTGCGCGACTCTGGCTTTCTCTGGGCCGAAGATCAGCGCGCAAGAGAAGTTGAACGCGGACGACATTGATCGCTTCGTCAAAGAGTTGTCGAATTGGGGGCGCTGGGGAAAAGACGATCAGCTTGGTGCATTGAATTTGATCACCAACGCGAAGCGCAAAGAAGCAGCGAAGTTGGTTATGGATGGTGTGTCGGTGTCATTAGCAAGATACGTCGAGACCAAACAAGGACTCGACAATCCGAAGCCGTTCGTCCAAGAGATGTTGTTGACCGGCGCGGGCACGGGCCAGTTTAGCTCGGACAAGTACAGTGTGGCCTATCACGGGTTCGCTCACACGCACATGGATTCGCTTTGTCACCTGTTCTACAAAGGAAAGATGTACAACGGCTTCTCTCGCTCGGAGGTCACCGACCAAGGCGCCCAAAAGCTCAGCATTCACAACGTGAAAAAAGGCATCATGACGCGGGGCATTCTGATCGACATTCCAGCCATGCGTGGAGTTCGATTTCTAGAGCCGGGGACGGCCATTTACCCCAAGGATTTGGACGATTTTGAAGAGTTCGCCAAGTTAAAGGTTCGCCGCGGAGACGTCGTCTTTATCAACACCGGCCGCTGGCAACGTCGGGACTTAGTTGGCCCTTGGAGCGTTCAGAAAGACGGTCTTGCCGGTTTCCACGCTTCATGTGCCAAATGGCTCAAGGAACACGATATTGCCATGGTTGGAAGCGACGCGGCTCTCGATGTCATTCCGTCGCAAGTTGAAGGTGTCTCGCATCCTGTTCACGTCTTGATGCTTCACTCGATGGGCGTCCACATTTTCGACAACTGCGATTTCACTGACTTGTGCAAGGTCGCGTCCGAGAAGAAACGCTGGGAGTTCTTGCTGACCGCCTCGCCAATTCCCGTTCGCGGCGGTACGGGCTCACCACTGAATCCTATTGCGACGTATTAGGCGATACGTCGGCGAATGCCTCAACCACCTCGACCCTAATTCTGATTCGGTTTTTAGAGTCGCCCCGTTGGGGCTTTCCGTGTTCTTTTCGCCATTCCCAGGGCTTCGCCCTGGGCTGATATAGATCCGGCCCGTTGGGCCTCAAGAAAACGTGCAACTTCAAACGCATGAGCGAGGAACGGTCACACATATTCACGATCGATAATTGTTGGTCGCGAATACATGTGTGCGTCCCTCTCTCATGCGTCGGCTTACGATTTCCATCAAGCTTCATCACTCCGAATGCCCGCATCACCATCAACCGCTGATTCCGCCAGCAAGTCGCGCTCCGGGTTGCTTGCCATCATCTGGCTGATCGGATTCTTCGCATTCTTTAACAGCTTCGATTTGCCCAACTCACCCCGCAGTCGCTTCGATGTTTGGGCGATGGCGCCTTTTCAGTACATGGACTTAATTGATCCTGTACCAGTGGTCGGTGCGCCTCGATCGGGTTGGCGCAACTTCCCACAACGCTTCGATCTGATTTTCGTCGCAAGCGTGATTTTGGCCGGGGCGTGGGGCTTCGGAAGTCTTGTCCTTCGAGTGCTACTGCCGCCGTCGCAATCTCGGCTTGAGCGAACGGTGTTTGCGTTCGGCGTAGGGCTTTCAGGTTTGTCGCTGATCACTCTTTTGTTCGGTTTGGCCGGCTTGCTCTCGCGAGCTCTATTCGTGGGCGTGATTCTTGCCTGTGTCCTGGGCGAGGTCGTTTGCCGCTTCATTCAATCCAAGTCAGAAGATGGTCCGCGCCAACTCTTCGCCGCTCTCAACATTTTCCGACCTAAGCAACAGTCGAATTCGGACGAGCAATTCGTGATCTCTTATGAGGTCTTGGGTAAGGCGCTTCGAGTTGCCGTGATCGTCGCGTTTTTGCTGGCGATCTATCTGGGGGCGATGTTGCCGTCGACCGATTTCGATGTGCGAGAATATCACCTGCAAGGGCCAAAGGAATTCTTTCAAGCGGGTCGTATCGAGAGGCTCGAACACAACGTTTACACCAGCTTTCCATTTCTCACCGAAATGCTCAGTCTGCTGGCGATGGTTCTCCGAGACGACTGGTTCCGGGGCGCGTTGGCGGGAAAGGCCGTGTTGGCGATGTTTGCTCCGTTGACGTCATTGGCGATCTTCGCGCTGGCGCGGCGATGGCTCAGTGTCGAGGCGGCTTGGCTGGCACTGTTGGTTCATATCTCGACACCGTGGACTTACCGCATTTCGATCATCGCCTACGCCGAGGGCGGTTTGACGTTTTATCTGTTCGCGGCATTCTTCGCGTTACTGTTGGCTCTAGAAAGACTGCGGCGTGGAGAATCAATTTTCTCGCATGCAATGCTGCTAGGTCTCATGTCCGGCAGCGCGATGGCCTGCAAGTACCCAGGAGTCTTGACCGTTATCATTCCTCTGTGCGGTGCCTTGGGCTTTTCTCTGCTGAGAGCTAAGTCCGCCACTGCTGGCACATCGAGTCCGTTGACATTCGCAAACATCGCCAAGCCCGTCGGTGCTGTGATCGTCGGCATCGCATTGACGATCGGACCGTGGCTGGTGAAGAACTTTGCAGAAACCGGTAACCCCGTCTATCCGCTGTTGTACTCAGTGTTCGGAGCCGATGATTGGGACGAGGACCTGAATCGACGCTGGAAGAAAGCGCACAGTCCCGACCATCACCAACCCACCGACATCGTTGTTAAACTGATCGATGTGACCGCCAAGAGTGACTGGCAAAGCTTTCTGGTGTTTGGCTTTGCTCCGCTAACTGTGATCGCGTGGAGGTCGCTGTGGAAAGACGAGGCCTCCACGGGCAGCTTACCGCCGAAGTTCGTACTGCTTGCGGCATGGAGTTACGTCGGATTTCTGTTCTTCGCATGGTGGACGTTCACGCATCGCATCGACCGCTTTTGGGTGCCACTGATTCCCGTGGCCGCACTGTTAGCGGGATACTCGGCCGCATGGCTGGATTCGATCGGCCACTTACGGATTCGGCGAGCCTTGATGACGGTGACGATCTTTTACAACTTGGCCTTTGTCACCACCGATCTGTGCGGCTTCAATGCGTACTTAGCAGAAAGCAATCATGCGCAGCGGATCGCCGAGAAGCTGGCATTCGGTATCCACTCTCTGAACCAGTTGGACATCTCAGAAGATCAAACGGTACTAATGGTGGGTGAGGCACAAGTCTTCGACGCTCGATTCAAGCACAAGTACAACACAGTCTTTGACGAGTCGATCTTCGAACGTTGGTGCGGATTTAATGATCCCAACTCAAAGGAAGGGGCCGTGGTGATGCGGCCGCCGGATGACATTCGCAAGACGCTGAAGCAAAACAACATCGCTTATATCTTCGTGAACTGGGGCGAGATCTTGCGTTACCGTCCCACTTACGGCTACACGGATTTCGTAAACCCGGCGCCTTTCGAGTATCTCAAGCGTCATGGCATCATCAAGGACGCCATGAACAACATGACCACATACCGAGCCTGGGACAACCTTTCGGAACGCGACCAAAAAGAAGTCAAGCGGTGGGCTCCCGATCTATTCGTCGAGCGAGATGGCGAGAAGCTTATGATCGGCATGCAAATCTTTCGCGTCGCCGATTAGATCTGGATCTTGAAGGTTTCGAGACCGCGATAACCAGCCGTGCCTTCCATTGTGGATGAGTCACTTGTGGCCAAGCATTTAGAGAGTAGCGGGCGAAGCGAAATGAATCGCACACATCCACAAGTCACGGAGTGTATTGCTTCGTTTCAATTATCCGTGTCACAATACATCAAATTTCTCGCGGTCGACCACGAATTCACGCAGAGCGATCCCATTGTGCGGGACCTTACGTCACCAAGAGATGCGTCCGTCTCCATCACGTTTGATCGTCCCGATCTCAGGATAACGATTGGGCTGAGCCTATTCGGCAGCGAACTTGGAATCACGATTCGTGATAACAATTTACTAAACAAAACAACACACTCATCCGGTAAGCGGCGTGTTAAAGTAGTCTACTTCGAATATCTTGTGGAGTTTTTGACAAACGGAGAGACACAACCCATTGTTCCGCATTACGGAGATGGACCGGCACGGCGTACTCACACAGTCCGCCGACTCATTGGACTCGGTTGTTGAGCAACTCGGGATCAAAATGCAGTCATTTTCAGTACAGATTCTCGACGCCGATGTGACTTCGATGTTCAATGAAGCGGATGAGTTCTACCGTCAGAAGTTGCAACGCTAGCTCACCAACCTACTACTAACGATCGATGGCCACTTCTCGCTTGTTCGACGTCTCCACGATTGATTTCCACGTGAGCATTCGTGACGTCTTGGGATCGGTCGTCACTCGAGTGTAGTGAGTCCTGGTGACAACCGTCTTTGCCTTTGTTGACGACGCTACTGTTTGGTCATAGCTCGAAATGCCTAGTCGCCATTCGTTGTCCGAGGCTCGTTCGATTTTCGCGGTTGGCGAGAATTTCCTGTGCAACTCGCAAAAGGCGGTCCAAACCAGTCGAGCCTGCTTCGCGTCCTTGATCTTGACGCGTCGGTCGACGATCAGTTTTCCGAATGCTTCATAGTTTCCCCAGCCGTAGAGTTCCGCGACGATCTTCTTTCGCTTGGCGTCAATGACCAACGTCTTGCTCAATCGCGCCGCCAATGAGACTGGCTTCTTCCACTTGGGATTGCGTTTCTCGTCCCAGCGAACTGCCGCGTATCGCCAATTCGGGAACATTTTTTCAGCCGCCGATGAATTGACCTCGCACCATTTCGTAAAGGTGGCTAGCTTGCATTTGCCTTCAACGTACTTCTGTTCCACCTCAGCTTGATGCTTCATCACGATTGGGTGGAGTTCGCTGTCTTGGACGATTGCCTTTCCGTCACGCGACGCAATGACATCCAAGACGTCTTCCTTCGATTGCGTGAAGACGACAAGAAGAGGATAGATCATCGACATACTGATTGCCTCTACGATCGCAGCGTTAATCTGGTCATGCTAACCGGTCAAACATAGGAGATCAGCTAAATCGATTCAATTCCCGATTAATTCGCCAAGGGCTGAGTACTTCGCAAATAAGCAAACAGATGCTTAATCTCTGCGTCGGAGAGCTTGTCCAGCAGTCCTTCTGGCATGAGCGACTTTGTATTGGCGGCCATGTCGTCGATGTCGTCGCGCGGAATCACGACGTTTTGGCCATCTGCCCCGCGGAGCACGACCACTTGCGTATCTTGATCGATAAGAAAACCGGTCACGATACGCCCCTCAAGCGTTCTGACGGTGTAGTTTTCGAATCCCTTGCGAATCTCTGCGCTCGGATTCACAACATTTAGCAAGATGCCCTGAATGTCGTCTCGCTTGAAGCTGGTCAAGTCGGGTCCGATGCTACCGCCTTGAGTAAAGAGAACGTGACACTTGCCACATGTTTTTTTGTACAAAACTTTTCCTGTATACGGATTGCCCGAACCCTTGGCGTCTTGCAGCATCGCGTTGAGTTCTTCGATCCGCTGCTGCATCTGAGCCGACGTGGCTCCAGCGACTCTCCCAAATTGCTCCTCGACCAACGTTCGCAGTTTCTCGTCGTTGTGCAGCAACAGTCGCCGTCGAGTCTCGATGGGAATGGTTTTCTTATCGATCGCACCAGAGCCCACAGCGTTGACAAGTTTTGTGGCCCAAGCCCGACGACTGGAAAGCAACGTCTGAGCGGACTCGCGCACAGGCTCGGAGAACTTTGCATAATTGCCCACGACGATGTCAGCAATGTCGCTGTCAGAATACGCTTCCAGACTTAGAAGTGCGGAGCTCTTTAGCGCGTCGCTGTTCGCTTTGGTCACCACATCCAACAACACGGGAACGGCATCCTTGTTCGTGACTTCGCCAAAGATGCGAATGAGCGTCATCCGCTGCTTGTCATCTTTGGACGAGGCGACGGTCTTCAGCGCGTTTTGGGTCGCCTCGGGGATGCCCTGACGAACTTGCAAAACCAACGAACCACCACCCACAGACGAAATGGCCGAGATCAGTTCATCCGGCAAGTTTGCCAGCGAGCGGCCCGCATACGCCGCCTCGAAACCTTTCATCAAAATGTCTTGGTGTTTTTTCTCGGGCGCCAGTTCGAGCAACGTGGCACACGCAAGCAAATCTTGCCGCGATCCCGATAAGGCGTAGCGACGAATGATCCGGTCAAGGATGTGTTCTTGGACCAGCGGCAGGTTCCAGAATTTCTTATCGGCGAAGAGTTTCGCCACTTCCTCACGCCCATCGGCGGCCTTGGATTCCATCGCCCACCAAAGCAGCAACGGAATGTGCAAGTCGTTCATGTCTTCCGAATGAGTCAGCAAGTTGCCGATCATGGGAGCCGCGATCTTTGCGGGTAATCGTTTGGCCGAACACGCCAATTGGCTTCGGACTTCGGCATAGGATTCCGTCGCCGACATTTCAACAAGTCGACTGCCAACCTTCGGCGAGACACGTCGAGCATCTGCTAGCAATCGAACGGCCCAGAGTCGCACGTATTGATCTTCATGCGCCAGTAGCTCGTCCGCGATTTCGTCAGTCAGGCCACCACAAAGATTCAACGCCCAGCAAGATTCCAGAGCCGTTTGACCCGCACTCTCAAGAATTCGAGCTCGCAAGTACGGGATCGCACTGCGATCGCGACGATCGGCGAGAACTCGCAGAATGGTTTGTCGATGCCACTTGTTGGGATGACTCATACGCTTGACCAACTCGGAAGTTGCCATCGTTCCGTAATTGAACTTGTTCGTTCGTTTCGGATGCAGTGCACGAATTCGATACACGCGGCCCGTCTCTGGCGTGACTCGGCCGGCGTAATGGCTGGCGTGGTCGATTCGTTGTTCGTACAGATCCCCAAAGTAGATCGCACCATCGGGACCTACCTTGATGTCAACGGGGCGGAACCACTGATCGCTGCACAAGACCGGACGGTCAATGTCCTTGGTTTCAAACGTTGTTGTGTTGGGAGTGATTGTGCTTTGAACGATTTGACCCTGCAGTGGCTCGATCCCGAACAAGCGACCGTTGTACTTTTCGGGCAAGGCTCCGCCAGAATAAATGATGAAGTTGTGCGTAAAACGCGGCACGCTGTGATGCTTCATCGTTGGGAAGTAGCCAAACGCGTACGGGTTGGACAACGCCCCGTGCTTCGAGAATCCCTTGCGTTCATACGCGCCCTGTACATAGTGAAAACCGCGAGCGTTGCCGCCATTGGTGCCCGAGAAGATGCGGCCCTTGTCATCGATCTCGCAACCAAACGTGTTACCACCGCCTTCGGCAAAAACTTCATAGCGCCGCGTTACAGGATGGTAGCGCCAAATCAATTGGCCCATTGAGTGAATCGGCACGGTGTCGATGCCCGGACGAATGATGCGACCGGTGACCGTGCTACCTTGGCAAGCGTACAACCATCCGTCCGGACCCCAGCGCAGGCTGTTGGCGATTGAATGCGAATCCTCGATACCGAAGCCTTTCAGCAACACTTGCGGGTCGCTGTCGGGCACATCGTCGTTGTTGGCATCTGGATAAAACAGCAAGTACGGCGGACTCAGCACGAACACTCCACCGCGACCTCGCTCGAAGGAGCTGGTGATATTCAATCCGTCGACAAACGTTTTGTGCGTATCAAATTTTCCATCCCCATCCGTATCCTCATGAATGGTGATTTCGTCCGCACCGCGAACTCCGTGAGGCGGCGGCAACGGAACGCGGTCATATACGGCTCGTAGGAACTTGTCGCGGCTGATCATTTTCAAGCCGGCGGGATTCGGATACTGCTTGTAATTCAAGACCCACAAGCGACCTCGCTCGTCCCAATTGATGAACAGCGGCTGCCCGATGTGTGGTTCCGAGAGCACTTGGTCCAATCGCAAATCGTCGGCAACAGTAAATGACTTGATGGCCTCAGCGGGGGGAAGTGGATCGGTATCGCCCTTGCGGCGGCGTAGATAAAGCTGAAGATCGTCGACTTCATCGACCTTGAAGAAGTAAGCAGGGGCGTCATCTTTGATTGACTTGGGAACATCACTGGTCGCCCAGTCTTTGTTGTCTCCAGGCCGGTATTGCCATTGGCCCTCTGTTCGAATGGCTCGCTTTCCCGTGATCAGGATCGGTGGTGCGACCAGGAAGTTGGAACGGGCGTCCTTCATATAGGTACGCACCGAAAAAACGTTTATCTCACCAAACTTGAGCGCTTCGGCCGGTACGACAAACCGCGATTTCTCGCCCAGCCCACTTCGAAACTGCGGCGGAAACGAGCCTGTCGCACCAACTTGAACGCCGTTGACGAAGTTTTGCCGCGCGTCGTCGATGGGCTCGACGTTGAGTTCGATTTTCTTGCCCTTCCAATCCGCGGGCACTTTGATGAAGCAGCGATACCACGCATAGCCGTCTTTCGTCGCCAGCGCTCCGCCAAGCTGACGCTTCCATGAGTCTGGGATTGGCACCAAATGCCAGCCGTTTGAAGCGTCCTGAGCTTGCGGTTTGGCAACAACTAAGAAACAAGCGACACCAAACACACACGCGGCGACGACAAACGCAAACTTCGAGCTTTTCATGATTTAACGTTCCTGAGGAATCGGCATGACGCGGAACGCTCAGTTTGAAGCCCAACGCGAATCCATTCAAGTCTGGGCGTGTTCGGGAAAGTCAAAGTTGCTTGCTGAATGCGCCGGAAATAAAATCAATTCTTGATGGACAGAAATCCGCACAGAACTTAACCGGGAGTCAAGCATGAGCCGTTTCAACCGCCGTGAATTTCTTGCTGTCGGTGCCATGTCCGTAGCGAATCCGTTGCAAGCATCCGTGAATGATAAGGTTGGTGTAGCTGTATTGGGCTGCGGTCGCGGGCGAAACTTGGCTCACTGGTTTGCGAAGTTGCCCGATAGCCAAGTCGTCGCTATCTGCGACCCCGATGATACTCGAGCCATTCGGTTGCGCGATGAAATCGGCCAACTGCAAGGCAAGAGACCACCTCACGTTAAGGATTTCCGGACGCTACTCGAACGACGCGACGTCGATGCCTTAGCCGTGGCAACTCCCGATCACTGGCATGCGCCGGCAACGATATTGGCTTGCGTAGCCGGTAAGGACGTGTATGTCGAGAAGCCTTGCTCGCACAATGTTGCCGAGGGCCGGATTGCTGTCCGTGCCGCTCGAAAACACAAACGCATCGTTCAACACGGCACAAACCTGCGAGGATCGGATCATTACCGCGCGGCGTGGAAGCTGTTACAAGATGGTGTCATCGGCAAAGTCATGATGGTCAAGGCAATCAACAATCAACGCAGAGGCCGTTTGGCTTTCCGCGACGACGAACCTGTTCCCGCAGGAGTGGACTATAACTTGTGGCTTGGCCCAGCGAAGAAGCGTCCGTTCAACCGCAATCGATTTCATTACGGATGGCACTGGCATTGGGACTATGGAACCGGCGACCTCGGCAACGATGGCGTGCATCAAATTGACATTGGCCGCTGGGCGCTGAACCTGAAGGCCCCCAAAGCCGTCTCTTGTAGCGGGGCCAAGTTAGGCTCGAAAGGCGACGCTCAAGAAACGCCGGACACAATGGTCGTGACTTGGGAGTACGACGACTTGCTGTACGTCTACGAGCAGCGCGACTTCACGCCTTACCGCATGCAAGGCCATCGTGTCGACAACGACAACATCATCTTCGGCGAAACTGGCTACATGATGATCGACCGCAATGGCTATCGAGTGTTCTACAAAAACGAACGCGGACCAGCCTTCAACAAGGCGTGGGCCGACACGTCCGCTCACATCCAGAACTTTTTGGACTGCGTCAAATCGAGGAAGCAAGACGCGTTGAACGCAGATATCGAAGAAGGCCACTACTCGTCACTGCTATGCCATCTCGGCAACATCGCTTACCGCACAGGCCGCCGATTGGAATTCGACGCCGACACGGAAACTTTTCGGCAAGACGACGAAGCCAACCGCTATTTGGTGCGCGAATACCGCAAGGGGTTTGAACTCCCAAAAATCGACGCTTGAGTGGCGTAAGCTTCCAGCTTGCGATCCGTGAGGGCTGAAGCTTCGCCCCTTGATTGTTCGGCAAAGGCCAAATGGGCATACTGTTGACATCCCCAACAGCAAGGATCGAGCATGAATAGGCAACCGTTGGCTCATGTCAGCTCTCGCATCGGTGTGATCACCGCATTGCTTTCATTGGGAACTCTTTGTTTCGCTCAAGAGAAGCCGCTGGTCGGCCCGGAAACCGAGAAACGCTTTCCACCTGTCGTCGTTCCGAAAGACTTCAAAGCCACGTTGTTTGCCTGCGACCCGCTGGTGGAATACCCGTCGGTGATTGCCAATGGGCCGAAGCAAGGCACGCTGTTCGTCGCTCACGATTATGTGACTGGTCTTGGCGTTGAGATCACTCGACGTGACGAAATTCGTTTACTCGCCGACACGGACAACGATGGCTACGCCGACAAGTCCACCGTGTTCGCCAAAGGCTTTAATTCGATCCAGGGGCTCGCATTCTCGGACGGTACGGTGTTCGCCATGCATGCTCCACTGTTGACGGCGGTGAAAGACACCGACGGCGATGGCGTTGCCGATGAACGAATCGACCTTGTCGACGGACTGGGCTTGCCGCCAGAAGAGAACTCGAATCGCTTGCACTGCGCTAATGGAGTGACGGTTGGCCACGATGGTTGGCTTTATCTTTCGCTGGGAGATCGCGGCTGCGACGTCAAACGCAAGGAAGGCGATCGACTTGTGTTTCATGAAGGCGGCATTTTGCGAGTCCGGCCAGACGGCAGCGACCTGCACGTGTTCTCGGGCGGCTTAAGAAACATTTACGATCTCGCGTTGGACGAAGAGTTGAATGTGTTCACTCGCGACAACGAAAACGACGGCGGAGATTACATGATCCGTGTCTGCCACAGTATTCATGGAGCCGATCACGGATATCCGTATCTCTATTACGAACGCCCGAACGAAGCGATGGCACCGCTGGCCGATCTGGGTCGAGGCTCGTCGGCGGGGGGAGTTTGTTATCTCGAAACGTGATTCCCGAAAGAGTATCAAGGCAACCTTTTCTTCTGCGAATGGGGTCGAGCCGTCGTGCGTTATCCGCTTCGCCGGACTAAGAGCGGCGGATTCGCACCAACGAAGGAGATCGATTTTGCGGTTGGTGCTGCTGGCGATCCTTACGGCTTTAAACCGACGGACATCGTAGTTGACTATGATGGTTCGCTGTTGATCTCCGATTGGTGCGACGGTCAACGTCCCAAGCGAGGCCGTGGACGCATCTATCGGATCTCGCATCAAAGCAAGCCCACGACACCTCCGAGTGCGCTCGTCATGTCGTTGGACTCGGAGAGTTATCATTCCCGGCTTGGCGTGCAACTGCTTCTCAATCAACGGTGTGACAAAGTTGTCCCAGAACTTAGGACGGCGGTCGCGAACAAATCATTCGGTTATCGCGGTCGCATGCACGCCGTTTGGCTACTGGCCAATTGCCTGGGAGCAGAAGCCGTTGACGATTTGTTCAAGCTTGCCGAAACGGATAAAGATCCAAGAGTGCAGGCTCAAGCTGTTCGAGCCATCGCAGATTTGACCGATCCCATCTTGGTAAAACATCGGCTCGACGCCGGACGCGGTTCTTCAGAAGTTGCCGAGCGTTTGACCAAACTGGCATCAAACGCCGATCCGCGCATCAAGCTGGAAGTAATCGTTGCGTTGGGAAGATTGCGTTGGAAAGAATCGCCGAGGTGGCTCAAGCAGAATCTAAAGAGCAATGACTTAGCACTCATACACGCGGCCCAACAAACGCTCCGCCGAGCAGATAATTGGCCAGAAGTCTTGAAGCTTCTCGATCTGCCCGTGGCTGAGGCTTCCAGCCGCAGTCCGTCCGATGCCAAGCTTCAGCTAGAAGCAACAGCCACACTTCGCACGTTGGCACTGCAAGCGATCGCCGATCAACCGAACGAAATCATCGTCGACGGATTGATCCAGCGTCTCTCGCAAGAGAGGAAAACGCAGCGGCGTCGCGAATACATCGATGCGTTGGCTCGCGTTTACAAGAAACCGGCCGAGTGGATTTATTGGGGCTTTCGACCAAAACCTCGGACGGCCAATTCCGTCGAGTGGTCGGGGACTACCGCAATCGAACAATCGCTGCATAGGTCGCTCGCAGATGAAGACTTAGCCGTGCGAGGAGTCGCCGTCCAGCGAATGTTGAGAGAAGAAATCCCCGTGCCCGCTGAAGCGTTGGCCAAGTGGCTCGCCGAAGAAAACGATGCCAATCGAGTTGCTGTCATCTTGCAAGCGTTAAAGGATCACTTGCCAGCTGAAGCTCCGGCATTGTTAGAAAAGGTGATCCGTGATCCATCCCGCGGCGAACAGAATCGCATGACCGCCTTGACGACTTTCATCGCGCTCCTCAAACCTGATGAGGGCAGCCAACTATTGCCGCTTACGAAAGGCCTTCCTGACGATTCAGTCTTGGCGAAATTGATCGAGGAACTCGGCCATCACAAAGTCAACAGCACGAATCTGCTGTTTCGCAAAACGAAATCCGCCAACGCCGAAGTCCGCGCCGCCGCGATTTCGTCTTTGGCTCGCCGTGATGTCAACGCGGCTGGCGGGCGAGGCTTCCTATTATTGAAAGAGCAAGACGTGACCGTCCTCCGCTCGGCCGCGGCAGCAGCGGGAACACTTCAAGTCAGCAAAGCCAAAGATCGATTGCTGGAATTAACGAGGCACTCCAACCCATCCGTGCGCGCGGCCTCGTTGACATCTTTGCGGCAGTTGAAAAACCCAGACGCGGTTGATCGCGCTGTGGATGCGTTAAACCACTCGCAAACTCAATTGGCGGCGCTCAAGTATTTGCAGGAATTCGGCGGACCCGAACATGCTCAGGCTATCGCTTCAGTTGCCCGATCAAGTCATTCTCGCGAAAACGTTTTCACGGCAATTACCAGTTTGGCCCGATGGGACGCCAATCTGGATAAGAGGTCGAAACAACATGCAATGATCCAATCCGCCATTGGTGAAATCCACGGGGCGACGGGCGTGTTGATGTCTTGGCACACGCGAGGACCGATTCCCTCAACCAATGTCGATGAAATCGGAAAACAAGTTTTCGAGGCCGAAATCGACATTGATTGGCAGACTCATTTGGCAACAGACGACGTAACGAAACTCCGCTTTCCCGCGATCAATGGTCAACAACCATCATCATACTTGGCCACTTGTGACGTCGTTATTCCCCAGGAAAGCAATGTCGAATTTGTGGCTGCGGGCAACGGCGCATTGCGAATTTGGTTGAACGGCAAATCCATCTTCCGACGCGACAAACCGGCTTCGTCGCGAGCCAACTCGAACAGTTTTGAGGCAACGCTATCCGCGGGCAAGAACAGATTGTTTGTTGCCGCGTCTTCTCCTAAAGCTGTCGAGTTCTCACTTCGCTTCCGCCACAAGAGTTCGAAAGCCGATCACGAGCGACTGACGAGTCTAGCATTGCAAGGCAACGGCGATGTTGCTCGCGGCCGTGAGTTATTCTTCAACGCCGAAAAGTCTCAGTGCATCAAATGTCATCGCATCAGAGATCAAGGCGGACGAATCGGTCCAGATTTGGCTGGCATCGGCCGCCGCTTTTCTCGGATTCACATCGTCGAGTCCATTCTGCAGCCGAGCCGAAATATGGCTCCTAGCTATTACACGACATCAGTACTGCTGGATAACGGAAAGACCATCAACGGTGTTATCCAACAAGAAACTGACACCACGCTCAAGATTGGTGACAACGAAGGAAAAATCCACGAGATCCCCAAAGGCGAGATCGAAAGAAGACGCCAGCAAAACAAAAGCACAATGCCGGAAGGCCTGGAAAAGAAGCTGACAGACCGCGAATTCGTCGATTTGATCGCGTTCTTGTTGTTTCAGAAGAAGTGAAGACGAACTGAAGTGAACACTAATCTCCGCTAATCTTCACTAATTCAGAAAATCGAAAGCAGTACACCGCACCAAAATTAGTGAAGATTAGTGCCAATTAGTGTTCCCAAAAGTCAAAACAAAAATGTTATCAAGGACATTGAAATGCGAACCCGAAATCTACTTACTGCTGGAATACTACTCGCTGTGTGCTGTTCGAATTCGTTCGCCCAAGATGCGGACTCGAAGATCGTTTTTGAAGAAGACTTGGTCTACGGTCGAGTTCATGGCGCGGGTTTGCTAGCCGACGTGGCTTATCCTAAGGCCACGGACAAACCGCTCGCAGCAATCATCTCCGTACACGGTGGACGGTGGCGAGGCGGTCGCAAGGCAGACAACTCGACAATCAAAGTGCAACAGTGGGCCGATTTTGGTTTCTTCGCAATGTCGATCGACTACCGTTTGGTCGGCTGCACTCCGGCACCCGCATGCTATCAAGATTTGCAGTGCGCGATTCGATTCGTGCATGCTCACGCCGAGAAATACAACATCGACCCCGACCACATTTTCTTGATCGGACAATCAGCCGGCGGCCACATGGTTTCACTGGCCGCAACATTAGGCGACGGCAAGTTCCGACGTACCGGCGGTCATGAAAAGGCGAGAAACGACTTCCGCGCGGTCATCAGCGTCGCGGCCAACTACGAATTGACAACGCTCAGTTGGGGCAACATTTGGACTCCCGCCAACGGAGACGCCATCGAAGCTCGCAAGTACGCATCGCCCGTTAATCATGTTCGCAAGGACATGAAACCGCTATTGATCATTCACGCCGACAACGACCGATCTGTACCGATCGACAACGCGCTAATGATGGTCGACGCCCTGAAAAAGGCAGGATCGCCGCATAAGTTCCTCCGCTACGAGGATGCTGGCCACATGGGAATCACCAACGAAGTCATCAAGCAGTCGTTGGAATTCATCAAGGCGAACTCGGCAAAATAGAACCTTCAGTAGGCTGATGATCAATCGGACGCCTGACTTGCCGCGAGCTTCGCTTCGATCAATTGGCGCAGTTTCGGTGGCATGTTGCTGTACGCTTCGAGGACTGTTTTGTCGTTGTTGCCGCCACCTTTGATTTGTGGGTCGGCGCCAGCATTTAACAGGATTTGTAGCAGCCGGTAAGCCTTTTCGTCGGTGGCGTGCGGGTCTGGTGTCGAGAATTGACTGACGTGATTGAGGAATCGGTAAAACACGCTATAGAGCGCCGTTCGGCCGTATTTGTCTTTTAGGTCCGGGTTGGCACCATGAGCTAACAACAAGCGGCAAGCTTCTTCGTCGTGTGCCCTCGCCGCCACGTGAAGTGCGTAGTCTTTGTCATAATTCGCGTCGTTGGCATCGGCACCGGCATCGATGAGTTGCTTCAATAGGTCAAGCCGCTTGTGTTTCACGGCAGAGCACAAGTACTCGCCACCGCAGGAGTCGATGTTGGGAGTGGCACCGCGTTTAAGTAACTCGTTGCAGAAGTCATACAATCCGTTGCGGTACGCTACCGTGTAGTAACTCATCTTGAAGATAGGGTCTTGGCGGTCAAATTCTGCACCGGCCTCGACAAGATCGAGACAAAGTTGACTGCGACGGGCTCGGTGTGACTCGTGCATTGCATGCCGTGAAAAGCGGCCAATGATCGCCAAGAGCAGGGGTGTCCTGTCATAATCACTCTCGGCATTTGGGTCGGACCCAAGTTCAAGCAGCTTCCCACAAATGTCACGATTGCCGGCACGCGCGTGGGCATGAAGGGGTGTCAACATTTGGCGGCCAGACTCGCCCAGCCAGTTCGGAGCGTTGTGTCTGATGTTGGCAGTAATCAGCATAGGAAAGATTATGCTGGCGTCGGCATGCCGCTGCGGCCGCAAATACATGTGAGCTGCAAACGGCGAACACCAAACCAAATGAGCCGCATTAAGCCCCTCGTTGTCGTCACGCAAAACGAGCGCTTGGGTAACGTCGGCACCCGAGGCGAGCAGCAATTGAACACATTTCGAGGCTCCCCAAATGATCGCCTCGTGAAGCGCCGTCGCTCGGTTCACGTTGGCTGCGTTGACGTCGACCATCGGATTGCCGTCCGCGTCTGTCTGCGATCCGTGAGCAAGTAACAGTCGCAGCGTCTCGGCATGATCGCCGTAAACAGGTGCAAACAACGGTGTGTTGCCTTTGTCAAAGTACTGAATGTCGTTGTCGTACTCGTAAGGTTTGTGGAGTATCGGTTGCCACATCTTTTCTTTGGGAAACTCTTCGAGCAACAGCTTGCAGAATTCCGTGTCCCCTCGAAGCGCCGCTCGATAGAGCGGATGCCCATAATCTTCATCGTTGTTGTACCCTCGCGAAACATCGAATTGCATCGGGTAAGTCTTTTCTGCTCCAGCATCGAGCAACATTCGAAGAAGCTCGCGATTGCGATAAAAGAGTGCACTTTCCGACGATGGTTTAACAAACGTACCTTTGCGTTCATCCGGATCCGCACCCAACGATAGCAAGTATCGACACATTTCCGTCTGGTTCGTGTAAGCGGCAAACTGAAGTGCCAGAGAATGATTGATCCAAGCCGGTCGCTTCTCGGCGATCAACCGATAGACATCCGGCCAACCCGCACTTGCCGCTCGCATCAACGGATGATCGTAGGGTCGCTTGGGGTCAGCCAAGTCCGACGGAAGGGCGACGCCAGCATCAAGCAGCTCAAGGCAATACATCGACGATATCTGCGGCGACCGAATGTGTGGCAACGCATACATGATCAACGTTGGATCGGCGAGCCATTCTGTCTTAGCTTCCGGCCGCTGGAGCAGGTAACGAAACGTCGCCTCACGCCGAGAATTTATGGCGAGCCCAATCGGTGAATTGCTGGGCTCGACC
Organism: Planctomycetaceae bacterium; assembly: GCA_002722955.1. Taxonomy (GTDB): domain Bacteria; phylum Planctomycetota; class Planctomycetia; order Planctomycetales; family Planctomycetaceae. Next base: position 17,030 of record PBMZ01000067.1, read on the forward strand.
GGGGCGAACTTGTCCCCTTGCTGTAACCGCCGCTTGAGTTCGTCGAGTCGCCCGGACACGACAAACGACATGAGCGTGCTCTGTTCTTGGGTCTTCTCCTGCTCGACACCGGTTTGCTTCAGCAGCTCAAGACACTCCGTCGAGTTTAGGTTTGCGGCGAGATCACACAATGTGCCCATGTAGGAATACTTGGGCTTGTACTTCTTGGGGGCGTAGCCGGATGAGATCAATTCGCGAAGCGTGTCCACATCGTTCATGCGGACAGCCACGATCGCCCGCAAGTCCGGTCCATACCTGGGCGAATTCTCGAATTCCTTTTGCACAGCGGAGATTAACTCGACGCTGCCCGACTGATGAGCCAATCCGATCAACGTCGTCGCCAACGAGCACTTGTCTTCAAACGGTGGAGTAAAGTATTCAGCGGGCGCTCGATGTATGATGTCCGTATCGGCCACTCGGTCCTTGCCGAACGTCGATTCAAAGTCGCAAACGGCACCGCGAGAAAGCAGGTGACGAAACATGAACAGGTCAGCTTCCTCGACAGCCCCTACGATGGGCGTCTTGCTATAACCATTTGTCGCTGAGATCATCGCTCCATGAGCCAACAACAGATCGACGATCTCTCGATTCCCGCACCGAACGGCAAAGTACAACGGCGTTTGGCTGAATTGGTTGCGGCTATAGATCATCTCGTCCGAAGTCGGACCACCGACGCGAGCACCACGCTCGAGCAACGCCTCAACGATTCTTGGATTGCCTTGCTTGATCGCACGAAACAGCGGCGCACGCGTGTCCGATCGCTTCGAAAAGATCGGACCGCCCCAATCGGCGTCAGCCCCGGCCTCGAGTAGCCGCAGAGTTTCTACTTCATCGTTGGCTTCAATCGCAGCAGTCAATTGCTTCCCAAGCTGAACTCGCTCCAAAGGAAGCACGTATCCAGGAAACTCGTCCTGCAAGATGGCAAGGTCTCGCTGCAAGTACTCCGGCGGCAACGTCAACCGTCCATTGGGACTCGACTTGCTAAACAAGAGCGACAGCAACGCCAAACAAATCAACAACACCGGAACCAAGCAAAACGCCCCGCGACGAAGTTGAGACTGAGATCGCGTTGAGTTCGTGTCTGACATGCGGCTTGGCCCTTTCTGCACCGACTATGATCGGCGTTGCGCCAACGACCCGCAAGCGTTCGTAGCCTGACGTTCTCGAAAAGCCTGCCTTAACAGAAGGTCGCAAAGGAAGATGACAAGCTGATCCTCTTTGCGAGCTTTGCGATCTTCTGTTAAACAACAACTCATCAATACCAATATGACGTCAGCATTGTGCCCTCAAGAAAAACACGCAAGAAGAAAGCACTCAAGTACAGGAAATCGTTCCTGATCATCGAGATTGATCCGCAACTGTTGTGGCTGAGATGCGGTGAACGTGTCTTGGCATGCTTTGCCGGTTGTGTCCTCTTCGGCCTACCGCTACTTGGGGATCGTTCGACAGGACAAATCTGGTTTTAGGTTGGGCTGATCGCTTTCCATGTTGTGATGATCTTCATTCAAGTCATCGGTACATACTGGGATTGGCGAGATCGCGACAACACGCAACTGGAGTTTCACGAATCAGGCCTATTCGTTTATGGAAAACCAATCGAATGGGACCAAATTCAATCCGTCAAAGCAGAGAAGAAGGGTGATATCAAGATTCATCTCAAGGGCGGGAAGACAAAATTGATTTTCTACAATGCGTTCTCACGAACCAATGAGGAAATCATCGCCGAGATCAAGAAACGCGTGGGATGATTCCTCGAGGTACTCTGCAATGCGGCACATTAGGCCATTTCTATCTATTTCGTTTCATTGCCACTATTGTCCACGATGTCTGGAATATCCTTTTTTATGAGTGCTTCAGTGCGGGGATCAAGCAACTGCATGACAAACCATCGACCGTCAATGGCCATGGCCATGTCGGCGATTTCATAAAGAATTTTACCATCGTCATCAATAATCCGGATGCCAGTACTTCGTTCAAGAGTCTTACCGGCAAGCGTGGATTTCCGCGCGGTCTTCGAATTGTGCTTCTGAAATGATTTTCCCTTGAGTGGTGTCAGCTTTTGATGTACCAGATGAGCGTGCAGCATCTTGGCCAGGATAGGTGTTTGAGCGACTTTCTTTGCGTATCGTTTCTGCTCTTCTTCTGGAACGCCGAATTCCTTGTACAGCGCGGGCGGAAGCATCAGCGAGGTGATTGACTTGTAATCTTTCTTGTCGAGTGCTTCTGCCAACAGCTTGGCAAGTTGTTCGTGCGATCTCGCAATCGCAATCTTGTTCTTCAGTTTCGATTGGTTCTTCTTCTCGGTGGCGGCCTCATCAGCATTGGTGATTATCGCGGCTGCGCATACGAAGAGTACAGCGAAAGCGAGCCGAGTGTAGACTGATGTCATTTGACGTACTCCCACGGATTGACAGGATGTAATTGCCACAAAACGGCTGCGGCGTCGCGAACGACCACATATCGTTGTGGTGTGAGTAAGGATCTTTCGTAAGATCGGGAAAGTGCCGCTCAGATTGCATGTCAATTTAGTCTGACTCGTCGGGTTCGTACAGCATTTCGCAGAATTCGCGAAAAGAGTTTGCAATGTGCTCAACTGCAGGCGCATCAATCTCGGATTCCTCATGCAACCAGATCACAATGCTTGGCTGCTGCGGATTGACTGAATGATCAAAACACAGCATGTCCCCCGCAAACAGTTCAGCAAACGGAATCAAATCTGGGCGAAACGCTTCCGAGTCACTAGCTTGGGTGTGCGCTACGGTGACATGCACGTCGCGCAAACCTGCGTCACGCGGTAAATCGGAAAAGTACATGAAGTACTCAACCATTCGACCGTGGCCGCGGCTGTCGTTAAAACAACACTTCTTCGGAATCCCGCCGTTGAATCTTTGAATGAACTCCATGTAATCCACGTCAAAGACGATTGAAGGCACGTCTAATTTCAAGTCCGCCATTAAAAGTTCGAATTGTCGCTTGCTAAACGGAATTCGTCTCGAATCCTCTGTGTACTCGATCAGGCACTCGCCATCGCCATTCATGAATTCGCTCCTGGTCTAGATTTATGGCACATAAGCACTACCGTCACGTGGGAAGTGACACCAAGCCCCAGCTGATCTACCGCCGTAGTGGTTCACTCTGTGTATGCCCTTCGGGACTAGTTGCATTTTCCCGGTGAGGTGGTGATGATGCCACGTAAAACTTGACTGATCAAGTGTTGTACCTGGAAGATATGTTTCCCAGAGATAGGCGAACTGTTTTTTGTCTTTCATCAGCCACATATCCATCGGCAAATCGACCAAGTACGGTGGGGCTTGCCCTGGAATCGCATGTGCAACAGAATCGAAATTGGCGACGCGTTTGCCGATGTAACCGGGGACGGTTGTTGAGATGGGGATCGTCGGGACCAAGTCCAGTGCCCGTGCTAATTTGCGAATCTTTTTTCTCTGCGTATCGTTGAAACCCGGTATCTGATCTGCCCAACTGTCCCACTTATCTGTATTCACTAAATTTGCATATTTGATCGCAGCCTCAAGCATCTCTTTACTAACGAGATGCTCAACTCCATTGTGGATGATCTTTAGTTTTCCAATGCCTTTTGGAATCACTGGTATGAATGGCAGTGCGGCAAGCACGACTCCAGCCGTGTTACCATCCTCAGCTGCAGACGTTGCTGCGGCAATCGAAATGATGAAGTCGGCACCCGAACTGATCATACCCAGGCCATCAACATACAGTTCAGCCAAGGTAGTTGCTTGCTGCGCTGCTTGACGAAGGCCGGATTGATACGAAGTAATCAGATTGGTGACGTCACCGCTGTCTCCGATGTACGTCACCAACCAGCGACGCACCTCGGTTGTACCAGCGGCTTCAATCAATCCCTCCATAAGGTGGTATGCGGCCATGGGGGCAGTCAGATCGTCGTCCAGTTGAATCCGCATCGCCCCACCGCCGCCAACCCAATAGTCAAAATCCCACTTCCAACCCAAGGTGACAAAGGGATCGACAAAGTCGATGACACCTCCTGCGCGCTTATACGCACGCAGTAGATCTTTTGAGTTCTTGTCTGGGTAGAGTAGCTCAAATGCTTTTTCGACGTTGGATTGCGTCAACGCTAGCAAATCACCGGGGGCGCTTCCCTCACCGGAAATTTTCGGTGCTGGATTCGCAACGCCACCAACTGGCATTCCGTCGGCAACGAATTCGTAAAATCCAACCGTGCGAGTCCCAGACACTGGGTCTGTTATTTCGACGTTGACATTGAAAACCCCTGAATTGTCTGCGTAGAGAATCACAGAGGTGCCATTGGCATCCGCTGCCCCGCCTGCTGAGAAGGAATTGCTGTAGTCGGTGTCCCAGATGATGGAGTCGCCGGTTCCAGGAATCGGGGTTCCTGATGCGGTTACCGCAGTGATATCCAATTGCCCATAGATTGTCGTGGTTGAACAGGGATCGTCAGGATATCCATCGAGCAGTGTAAACGTGCTCGATGTAATGATTGGACTTCCAGCGTTATCGATGCGGACTTCCCGCGATTCTTCGAACGTTCCACCTTCGTCGTCTGTGGCAATTGCGGTGATTATGTAGGAGCCTGAATCTGTGTAGACGTGTGATAAGTTACCGTCAGCCGCCGTAACAACTCCGTTGGTCGCCGTGACCGTTTGCGTCGTTCCGTCATCGAAGTCGATAACAATATTAGTTATCTGGCCAGGCAACACATCAGATGCGGTTACCGAAATTGCAATCGGTGATCCCGTGCTTCCAGTGGATGGCGCTGACAGCGTCACCGTTGGTTCTGCGTTACTGACCTCGATCGTGAATTCGTGTATGGAACTCGTCGAATCGGACCAATTGAGTTTGGCCTTTGCTGGGTAGCTTCCCGTTGTTGCAGGCGTGCCTAATAGATTGAGTTGATTCACGTTTTCCAGAAAAAGTCCGCCAAAGAGCGCGTCATAGGCCCCTGATGCGTCGTATGATCCGTCATTGTCGATGTCAACTTCGATTGTCGAAATCGACGGATTCGCCGGCATTCCGATTGGTCTGGGGGCAAGAATGTGAAATGTAAGATTACTTCCGTGCCATGCTGAACCCTTTGCGCTGACTGTGATTTCGTCCACGCTTTTCACAGTGATATTTGTCGACACCGAAAGTCCGCCACCGTCAGTCACGCTGGCAGAAACGAATTGCTCTGTTGAAGGCAAGGTACCTGTAAGACTTAGCTCGCCCGTCGTTGGATCGAGAGAGAAGTACTCTGCTCCAGAATCAAGGCTCCACTGATGTGAGTTGGTTCCAAAGGTAGCTGAAGCGTCAGCATCTGAAGAATCGAAATCGTAGATGACTGTACCGGCTGCTGCCGTGTGCCACACCTGGACTGTCGCAGTTCCATTGGACGTTGGCGCCTCGTTGACATCATTAACGGTGATTGTCACCCATTCCGTGTCATATGCGAATCCATCCGTCACCTGAACCTTGACGCGATATGTGTCGTTTTGCTCGTAGTTGAGACGCCAACGAGTCTCCTCGCTGCTAACTGAGATCACTCCCGTTTCAGCGCCGATAATAAATGGATGATTTATTGCGCCATTCCATGGCTGCTCCCAAGAACCGTCGATTTGAACTTCCTGATCCAATATCGCGAAGCTCAATGCATCGTCATCAGGATCCGTGGCCGCCACCGGGCCGACCATCGCACCCGCGGTCGAGATCTCGCTGCCGTCCTGGTCCTCGTCGACTGATAACGGCGTTGTCTGTGTTATCTGAGGAGGACCAATCTGCTCGTCATGTGACAATGAACCCCATATGATAACCGTTACCGTAGCAGTTGAGTTATCTGTCCCATCTGATGCCGTGTACTCAAAGGTATCTGTGTCGTAACTGCCGGATTCGAGGTGATTGAATGCACCGTTTGGGTCATACTGAAAAGTACCGTCTCCATTGTCGGACACGAGGCCATCCGTCATGCTCGTGTCAAATCCAACAATCGAAAGCCCCGATCCTGAGTCGTTATCGAGGACATTTCCGGTCGTAAACCCTTCTTCCTCGGACGTCGAAAACTCTGGAGGGTCCGAACTCGATCCTGACATTCCGCACGGGGTCGTAGGCAAGATGTCGTGATCATCGACCGCGAACCCAGGATCGATAGTGGATGGATCATCATCATCGTCTGGAATTGGCGTATCATCCAGCGGATCGGAACTTGTAGTACCGGATGTCGTTGGATCGATGGGAGTGGAATTCGTCTCATAACCGCCACTGCTAGCATCGGTGTAAGTAGCCACCAATGAAGTACTTGACAACAAAATACGTTGTTCCAGCACTTCAACCGGCTGTGTGTGGATAGCTTGTGGCCGCCTCGAAAAGCTACGCCGCTTACGTGCCCCCGCCCCTAGTTTCTGAGAAAGTAGACGCAGCCAGTTCTTCACAAGCATGATGTTCTCCTAAATACCGCAGTGCCAATCGATGGTTGTCGATCACCAGCGGTGAGGGATCCATGCCTGTTTCACAGATGCTCATACTGATCATTTAGATATAAGATATATTTGGAAACTACGTACACACCTAAACGTGTGCAAGTATATTTGAGTAAGTTATCGACAATTGCGGGTTTCCACACACTTGGAAAGGGAGTTGATTCCGCCCCGTGACGAGGCATTGTCGCACCGAACGTAGCCTGACTCTCCGAGCTCTCTGAGTCGGGCTGCATTTCCCGACTCGGAGAGTCAGGCTACAAAGATTCGCTTATTGTGGTCAGAAACTCGAAGCTCGTTTACTGGGACTCTTTCCACTGCGAGCCGACACGCGGATTGGGTAAGGTCTTGAGCATGTCAAAGAACGCAGCCCTGTAGGTTGGATAAATCGGCGCTTCCTCGAATGTTTTTTCGTCATAGACGTAGGGCGTTGCTGCGGGCAAGTTGTAGTGCGGGATGCGGGCGTAGCGGTGGTGGGCTCCGTGGTGGTCGACGTATTGGATTGATTTTGAGAAGAGCTTGCCGAGCTGACGCTTGTCGTCGACGCTGCGGGTGCCGGAGAGGACGCAATTGCCGAACAGGCCCATGTGCTCGGTGTATTTGTTTAACGTTTGATAACTGCCAGCAACCAATAACGGGCCCATGAACGAAACCAGGAACGCCTCCCACATTCCTAGGTAAGTCACTGCAGTCAGGGCGGCCGACCAAGAAGCGATAATCAACGCGTACTCGCCAGCCAGTCGTCGTCGGTTCACTTCCGGAATCTTTTCGGCAACGAGAACCGAACGCAGGAACAAGAACGGCGTGTAAAAGTAGCCGAGCGAGATCTCCAGGCACGCCGCCAACAGGCGGGCCCAGCGGGGTTTGCTGGTGTCAACGAACGGCCAGAGTTCCGGGTCCTTCTCTGTCGACATGTAGGCATGATGCCGAGAGTGCGCGTAACGGTAGACGCTCAGTGGCACCATGATGATCGTGCCGACGAAGAGTCCCATCATTTCGTTTTTGCGAGAGTTGGGATGCCATGTTCCATGCGCCATGTCATGAAAGGCTAACGGCTTCATGTGCATAAAGTGGCCGGTGACCAACCAAACCAGAGGTGTCAGCATCCAAGCTGGGCTGTTCCAAGTAAGGTATGCCAGCGCGCACGTTGACAACAGAATCACGTTGTTCATCTGATGCCAGGCCATCGGCGAATGATTCTGCACGTGCAGGTCGCGAATCGTTTCCTTGACCTGTTCCTGACTAACACCAACATCGTCGCGGCGCGTCGTGGGACTCACCGGAAGAGGTATGTGCGGCGCAGGCACAGTCTGATGGGGCGTGCGCACCGAAGATGTTTGGTCTGAGCGCTTGGTGGTGGTACTCAACGTCATCTCCTGATCGTCTCGTCATCAGGAGTCTTCGCTGTTTGGGGGCGTAGCCGAACGCGATGGTAAGCGGAGGGAGAATTAGTCATTAGTTATTTCTCATTGAAGAGCGCGCGAACTGCATGCCTCTTCCAAATGAGCAATAACTAATGACAAATTCTTCAGGTCCCTAAGCGAAGTCTCCTGAAATGCTGCTCATCGTGAGTGTCACGATGGATCGAGCACCTGATTCTTCAAACGGGATTGCTCAACTTCGCCTTCGCGTTTCAAAAAGGCTTTATCCTCCTTATTGATGTTGAGTTGCTCCATCAATTCGTTGTCGATGTAAACATCGCGAACAATTTCGGGAGCATAGTCGGGTCCTAGGACATCCATGACCGTAGGCTTCACAGCAGGGCGTTCCTGGGGAATCACATACCCTTCGACAACGGTTGCCTCTCGCTGATATTCCGGGTACTCAAGCAACACTTCGTGAAGTTCCTTGAGCCGGTAATGTGGTACGGTGGAAAACATATGATGCGGCAAGTGGTAATCTTGACCGATCGGAAACACGGCGAAACGCAACAGCGGATTCACGTGGAAGACACGCGTGTTGGTCAACCAACCGCGATCCGCATTGCCGTGTTGCACGACTTGCCGCAAAACATTGTAAAAGGCGAACGATGTAAAAATTGGAACAACCCACAAAAGTCCGAAATACGCCGGCAACGGTTCGCCGGTATGCATCGATCCCCACGTCAGCCCTGTCAACACAAACGTGAAGAAACTGATTCTCATCATCGAGCGAGCACGCACGGAGATCACTGGTTTGATGAGACTCTGGTAGAACGCCGATTCAGGCATCGTCATAAACGCGGCCATCGTGGCAATCCAGCAAACGATCGGCGCCGCGATGAGCAACGTCCAATCGCCCAAGTAGGACAAGACGCCCAGCGTCGCCAACAGTACCAACAGGTGAGCGGCACCAAGTTTTTGCGGCAGCTTCGAGGGGTTCCAGTCTCTACGAATGTACGGATTCTTTTCCGTGCCGATCGAATCGTACTCGGCCCGGGCACGGCTGTATTTGAATAGATTTGGCAGCCAAAGTTGCTTGGCCATTAGCCGCCAAAAGTCGTGTTTTTCCAGCGGAAATTCCGCCTTGTGTCCACTTTGTTTCATCTGCGAGAGATCGGGGTCTCGAATCGGGTCGTTGACGAATTGGTGGTGAGCCAAATGGTGCAACCCGTAATGGAATGTGGAACTGAAGATCGGCAATGAACAAAGCCAGTCAGCGGCTAAGTCGTTCAGATGCTTGTTCCGAAACAACGTCCGATGCACGGCCTCGTGAGCCAACCCGGCCAGTTGATGTTGGCCGGCTCCGACGAGCATCACAGCCAAAACGGTGACGGGAATGTTCCAGGCAAACGCCAAGCCCGCGTCGACTCGAAAATGATAAAACCACAACGCTCCACCAACGGCCGTCAACAACAACGCATGAGCCCGAAATATGTACATCCAGTTAGTCACGTTGTCCGTTTGACGTAACTTCTGCAAACGCGACTTGAACTCGGCGTCGCGAAGTGATCGCTGTTTGGGTGTGGCGGGAGATATCATTGGGCCATCGTCAGTTCTTGGTTTCGAACGACGCTGGTCTCACTCAAGACACCCGGCGAGCGGTATCGCAGCGCGGTCATCTCGGCAGTGATTTGGTCGTTCAAGGTTTCGTCCAGTTCTTTCAAGTAGCCCGCGACCGTCGCCCCATCCATGACTCGATGGTCATAGACGATGGTGACGCGCACATTACCGTCTTCGTCAACGGGCCCAAATGTGAGCATCGTTGTTGGCATTGACGGTGGGTGAATGCTGATGGCTCCGTTGGCCGAGACCGTTGTCAGTCCGAACGTTCCAATGCGATCTGTTCGCATGAATCCGCTCAGATACATGGTGACTCGCCAAGCGAAGCGTCGGATGAATGTTGGATAGCGGCTGAAGTCGACTTGCATTCGAAACCGCTCGACGTCCATTACCGGAGCGTGTTTGAATTCGTCGACCGTTTGTTGCAGCTCCATCAAAGTCTGCTTGTTGGGCTCGGGAATGCGGCCGAGGAGCACCCAGTCCTCGCCACGGAAGTGTCGCGAAACCGTCATGCGGCCGATGGGGTAAGGATGCTCGTAAATGCTGGGCCAGGGGTAAGGCATGTAGCATTGCCGCAAGGTCGCGTTCCGCTCGGAGATGATGCCGTAAGCCTTCATGAAGAGCACCGGCCAACCGACTCGCGGATAGTTTTCGCGATCGCGTTGCAAGCGAGCCAACTCGCCAATGTTGCAGTTCCTTACCAGTGCCTGACTGGGGATTTTCTTCGAGAAGTACAACAGATCGTTGACCATCCGCCGGCTTTGCGGCAGTCGAAACCTTCGCCCTTTGCGCGGTTTGGTTTCGGTCACCGATTCCGCGGGAAATGGTACGCATTCAGCCTCAGCGCCGTTCGAGTGGGCTGTGTCCGTGCGCTGCATGCTTTCATTGGTCAACTGGTTCATGTTGAGTCTCTATGTCGGTGCAACCGCGGTGCTAACTTCTTATGTTGGCATCAATAGAAAGGATAATCCGTGGCAGTCCGATAATCCACGCCCGTATCAATCATCTGGTGATTGCGGACAATCACGTCGGAAGGACTGCTATATCTGTGCAGTTACATCGGCGCTTGATTGATGTCGCGGCGATCTCTTATCACAGCTATCTGCGGGTTTTGCCGATTGATGGCCGCCTTCAATCGTTACACCCAAAACAATACGCAGAACGCACTGCGTGTTGAGCGGCAAAGAGTATCGATTGGATCGGCTGTAGCTTTGAGAATGATTGAGCGGCGGGTATCAGTGGCAAGAAAGTTGTCGTTCGTGTCGACGAATGTCACCGCAAGAGAGTTCAATAGAGCTTGAGTATGTGCTCGCCAGTTGACTGTGAACGCTACCCCTAGGCTCTGCCTCTCGATTAGCCGAGCGTATTGAGAATTGGTAACGCCCCCGACTTTATGTCGGGGGTTTTCGCGTTTTTGCACTACACGACGCGACGAATAGTGCAGAGAGGCGAGAACCCTGAGTTAAACTCAGGGGCGTGTGAACAATTAAAGGACGGAGCACTACCCAAGTCTAATGCTGCCAGCGTTGGATCGATGAAAGTGGACGTGTTGCCATTTGTCTGCTTGGCGATGCCAAATCCGCGTCTCCTCGAAAGCGGACGTCGATGGGCGGCCGTCTTCGCCGATGCGTTGAGTCAGACGGATATAGGTCACGATGGCGGTGCTTTCGTCGAGGAGTTGAACTTTGGGCGAGCTGATTGTTGATTGCTTGGCTCGGCCTGTTCCTTCCATCTCGAAGTAGAACTGATGGAAGGGCATGCCCTCGACGAGACTGCCGACGGCTTCGGGTTCGAATGCCGTTAAGTTCTCGTCGCAGAGGTTCGTGTATGTCTGCCAGTCTTGTTGATCGATCGAGTCCAACAGTTGCTTGCTGAGTTGGAGTAGTTCTTCTTGAGCAGACATTGCATGACTCCGGTATATCACATCGAAGTATTAACCTCGTTTAACGCCCAGCCGGAGGCGCCGGCGACCAAGACGCATTGAATAATCAATCGCATACATTACTTCTTGGTCGCCGGTGCCTTCGGCTGGGCGTTAAACGAGTTTGTGGTTGCGGGCTCTCACGTGCTGCCATCTTTACCAGTTTCTCTCGCCGAGTGAAGGTTGCGGGAACTTGGAACTCGGAACCAGTGACCGTATACTGGCACGCTTACCCCCTCAACACTTTGACAAGCCACAACGATGATATTCAACGGAGAGTAAAATGGCTGCACCTTCGATTACACCGGGCGAGACGAAAATTGGCTGGATCGGCACAGGCGTCATGGGAGCCAGCATGGTTGGCCACTTGATGGACGCGGGTTTCTCGGCGACCGTCTTTAGCCGAACCAAATCCAAAGCCGACGCTCTGATCGAAAAGGGAGCGGCATGGGGCGACTCGCCAAAGGCCGTCGCGGAAGCTTCTGACGTCGTCTTCTCGATCGTTGGTTTTCCGTCCGATGTTCGTTCGGTGATGCTGGGCGAAGACGGTGCCTTGGCCGGTTCGAAGGAAGGCAACGTGCTGGTCGACATGACGACGAGCGACCCGTCACTTGCCGTGGAAATTGCCGAAGCGGGCGCTGCCAAGGGCGTCGCCAGTGTTGATGCTCCCGTTTCAGGCGGCGACGTCGGTGCCAAGAACGGTGCATTGTCCATCATGATCGGCGGCGACAAAGAAGTCGTCGACGCACTCGAACCCTGTTGGAATGCCATGGGCAAGACCATCGTCCATCAAGGCGGACCGGGGGCCGGCCAACACACCAAAATGGTCAACCAAACTTTGATCGCGACCAACATGATCGGAGTTTGCGAGGCTTTGATGTACGGTTACAAAGCGGGCCTCGATCTGCCAACAGTGATGGAATCCGTGGCAACGGGCGCCGCTGGAAGCTGGTCGCTTTCGAATCTCGGTCCGCGAATCATGGACAACAACTTCGATCCAGGCTTCTTCGTCGAACACTTTATCAAGGATATGGGCATCGCATTGGCCGAAGCCAAGAAGATGGGACTCTCGCTGCCAGGTTTGGCACTGTCACATCAATTGTACTTGGCCCTTCAAGCTCAAGGTCACGGACGCGACGGGACTCACGCTTTGCAATTGGCACTGGCTTCCTTGGCCGGCGTCGATTGGAAAGGCCGCTAAAGTAGCCATCACTCTCCGAGTGATGAGCCTCACCGAACAACATTGGCGGCGCTAGTGGATTGTCTAGATTAAGGATCTTCATGGAATACGGGGGTGGCTGGGGGCGAGGCTTCGAGCCCCCCAGTTGGACCAACTAGTCTGGGGCTCGAAGACTCGTCCCCAGCCACCCCGCGATAGAAACCTTTCCCGAAATTCGGTGAAGAACCTAATCTAATCCGCGTGTGCCACTGGCTCTGCCAGTGCGACCACAATTGCACTGGCAAAGCCAGTGGCGCACAGGTTATGGCTGACAGACCACCAGTTTCATAAGCAACACCGAAAGGCTCATCACTCGGAGAGTGATGGCTACATTGGGAGCAGAGATATGTCGCGTAAGGGCGAGCAATTCGCAGGCTTGACCGTTGCCTTAGTCACGCCGTTTCGAGACGGCGCGGTCGACGAGCAAGCACTTCGTCAACTAGTCGATTATCACGTCGAGAACGAGACCGACGTCATCAGTCCCGTCGGAACAACCGGCGAGAGTCCGACGCTTACACACGATGAGCACGAACGCGTGATCGCCATCGTGTGCGAACAAGCAGCGGGCCGCGTTAAGGTCATGGCCGGCACGGGATCGAACTCGACTGCCGAAGCGATTCGCTTGACGAAGTACGCCCAAAGCGTTGGCGCGGATGGCTCGTTGTTAGTGGCTCCGTACTACAACAAGCCAACTCAAGAAGGCTTCTATCAACACTACAAGGCCGTCGCCGAAGCCGTCGACATCCCGATCGTTGTCTACAACATCCCCGGCCGCACAGCCAAGAACATCGAAGCCGAAACGATTGCTCGCATCGGCGAGATCGACAACATCGTCGCCGTCAAAGAGTCGACAGGCTCGATGGATCAAGCGTCACAAATCTTGGCGCGCAGCGACCTCACGATTCTGTCGGGGGATGACAGCTTGACGCTTCCACTACTATCGATCGGCGGCAGTGGCGTGGTCTCGGTGGTGGGCAACATCGTCCCACGCGACGTGCAAGCCATGCTGGCCGCTTACCGCAACGACAACATGGCCGAGGCCCAAGAGTGGCATGCGAAGCTCTTCCCACTTTGCCGAGATATGTTGGGGCTGGCAACGAATCCGATCCCCGTCAAGGCAGCGATGGGAATGCTTGGCCGCGACACTGGCGAGGTCCGATTGCCAATGACGCCGCTCGACGATGCTCAAAAAGCCGCATTGCAACAAACTTTGACGGCCTACGGACTGTTGTAGAGCCACCCGAAAGTTGCCAAAATAGATTTGCGTAAAGCGGCCAACAACACATCGCGTACGTGAGAACGTGTTCGACCTTCTCTTGAACGCGTTCAAACGCTGATCCCCTCGATCGCCAAAACTCATCGATTCAACCATCTCGCGGCCAGAAGACGAGGTCATTGCGTGGCACTATTTCGAAAATCCGCCGAAGAAGAAGAAGAGGAAGAACTGGAGCAGATACTTTTCCAGGGAGCTGTGAACGGTAAGGACGCGAACTTGGCCAAGAATGCCAAGCTAGCACGTGCCGGATTAGTTCCCGCGAAAGAACTTCTAACCGACGCTCTGCTGCGGCATTCGGAAATGCTACGCCTTGAACCGAAGGGCGAGCGTACGATTATCACGTTCTTCGTCGATGGCGTTCCGTATCCTGGTGGCCGAATGCCAGGTAAACGCGCCAACGCGATCACTCAGATGATCAAGCTGCTCTCGGGTCTGGACGTGGCCGAGCGTAGACGACCTCAAGACGGAGGCATCAAAACCGAGTACGAAGACGTCAAGTATGTGCTGGATGTCGCCAGTCGTCCCGTGAAAACCGGTGGCGAATCGTTAACCGTCAAGGTCACGAACGTCAAAGAAGACGTCAACACACCGGACGAGTTGGGCTTTCCTGATGCTATGAAGGCTAAGATCAAATCGTGGGGCGGAGGCCGCTCGGGCTTCATTCTTACGGTCGGACCTCCCATGTCCGGCTTAACGAAGACAGCCCTTGGAGTGTTGCGTTGCATCGATGCCTACGTGCATTCCATGTACACCGTGTGCGAGCACGGAGCTCCCGATGTGATGAACGTATCGGATTTTGAGATCGAGGAAGGCACGACCGTCGGCGATACAATTCTGCGAGTTGTTCGCGCAGAGGGTGATGTCATTTGGCTCGATCCATTGAAGACAGAAGATCAAGCAAAGACCATCGTGGAGTACATGGATCAAATCACGATGGTTACGGAAATGGCCGGAAAAGACGCCGCCAGCGGAATCGGTCAGCTGTATCAGTTATTTGGCGATCCCGGTGTTGTTGCCAAAGGTCTTAAGGGCATCGTCAGCCACAAGCTGATTCGAAAGATTTGCCCCAAATGCCGCGAGGCCTATCGCCCAAATCCCAAACTTCTCAAGCAAGTCGGCTTGCCGCCAGAGACAAAAGTCCTCTACCGCAAGCCGCGCGAGCGAGTCGACGAAAACGGAGAGGACTTGCCTCCGTGCCGACGTTGCGGCGACATCGGATTCGTCGGTCGTACGGGAATCTTCGAATACATCGAAGTCAGCGACGAGATGCGTGCCTTGATCGCTCAAGGTGCCGGGCCGATGGATTTGAAGGCTCAGGCCAAGAAAGAAGAGATGCTCAGCCTGCAAAAAGACAGCCTCCGGCTGATCGCCAAGGGCATGACATCCTTGGAAGAGTTGCAACGCGTCTTCAAACCGGCTGGCGAGGGTGGCAAGAAAAAGCGGAAAAAGAAACGCATGCGCCGCCGCCCGGAATAGATGTTCCTTCGAGCTTCTCGCTAACAATCAGACTGCGCCCAATCTTAAGCCTTCTTTGCGCGCGATGCAGTGACAACCAACGCACCAACTATCAGTGTGACCGCAACGACCGCGATCTCGGACGAGTAATACTCAAGCGAGGTGCTGAGTGGACTTGTCCGCAAAGTTGGACTCTTCCCGGTGGGATTGTCGTAGACGATGAACTCGATCGTTCTTTGAGTCGGAAGTGTTGAGACCGTCGCGTGCCGAGACTCTCGGTGCGATTCATCGGCCAAGGCGAAGTGAGAGATGCTCAACGCGAAGTACAACGTCACCGTCACCGCAAAGGCTGCCATCGCCCTTTCGTAGCCGTCGGCATGGAACATCTCGCCCATCGACTGCAACAATTGCTGATTGGAGTTCGATTCGTTCTGAGAACGAAATCTGGTCCGACTGGAAAACCACTTTCCGCTGGTGGGCGGATTGCAAAGAGAAATAACGGCTATCGCAATCGCTCCTACGACAGCCGCCGCGCCGTATGCGTCAACCAATACGAATAACCCGGCAACGCCAATCCCGTGTATGACTAATCCATGCGTTGCGATGTTCGTTGACCTTGCCATGATTGCGATCACGACGCCCGCGATCGAGATCACGGCGGTGAGCAACGCAAGCAGTCCGAAGAACCACGAATTCAGCCGACCAATCTCCCACCGCGAGTCATCTGCCATGACCCAAACAGTCAACGTCGTCATCGCCAGCGTGAATGTGGCGAGAGCTGCGCGGTTCGGCCATCGGCGGCTACGATCACGCGGTGCCATCAGCATCAAGCTGACTCCAAACAAAGCACAAATTGCCAATGAAATGGGATTCAATGATTTCTTTGCTAAAGCAGGCTATGTAGTCGGCATCAAACCGAACTTGGTCAGGTCGGCATTGATCCGAAAACCGATCGTCCTCAATGGGAAAAGCAGAACCATCAAAACAAGTGAATGACAAGCCGTGCCCGCAGCGTACCACCAATCGGGATACAACAATGGAATGCCTGCGGCGGCGGCCACCAAATAGCCACAAGGGCAAATCAGCAACAGTAGCGGAAGGAAAATCATCGACCGTCCCATCACGGCCGCCAAACTGCAAATAGTACATGCAGTGAAAGCGCAAGCGAATAAAAGCACATGAACAAGTATTTGCAGCGTAGGCGATGAACCGTACACACTGACCGGTATCGTTGCGACGATTACCAGCGCTGAAATGGCAACGATCACGAACACCGCAAGCACAACAACAGGGTTTCCGCTGAATCCGGTCTTGGGTTGCCCAACGTCAACTCGAATTTCCAAGTGAAAGGCTCGCCGCAAAACGGAGAATAGAAACACCTGAAGCAAAGCCAAACAGACGCCTCCCAACACGGTTTGCCGAATCAACATTTCGGGTATGCCAATGATCCAAGCCTGACACACAACCATACACGCCATTGCGGCAGGTACGAGCGAAACACGGAGTGCGGCGGGAAGACAATTCATCACTGTCAGGAAACCAGCATACGACAAGATCGTGGCAGAAAGACTCATCAAAAGCAACATGCTAATCGGGGAATTCGTAACGACCACGTACACTGCATGTATGGCAAACTGCTCTTGATGGCTCGCAATCGTTTGCATCAATTGCCACGAAACAGCGGCAAAGGAAATACTCCAAATCGCGAAAGCAATGGCGACGCCAACGATCGGTTGCTGTGACGTCTTCATGAGTTGCTCTTATCTCAATAGCGCTTCAAAACTCGTTCTGCGTTCTTCTGCGATTCCACCTTAATCTTTTTCAACAGCATGTCAATCACATCATCAGTCGTGATCCCTTCACTATCCGCATGAAAGGTGGTGACGATCCGGTGTCTAAGCACAGGGTGAGCAATGGCGCGGATGTCTTGAGCCATCACGTGGAAACGGCCCTCCAAGACGGCTCGCGCTTTGGCGCCGATGATTAAGTACTGGCCTGCTCGAGGTCCGGCCCCCCAAGAAATGTACTGTTTGATGAATTCGGGGGCATCCTCTTCATTCGGCCGAGTTGCTCGGACCAGATCGCGAGCGTAAATGAAAATGTGCTCGGCAACCGGCACGTTCCGGACGACTTCCTGCAAAGCCAAGATCTGTCGATCCGTCAGAGCAGTCACTAGCTCGGGCTCTTCCGAGCCAGTCGTTTGCTTAAGGATCAGCAATTCTTCCGCGGCTGTCGGATACTTGACCACTGTATTGAACATGAACCGGTCAAGCTGTGCTTCGGGCAAGGGGTAAGTTCCTTCTTGCTCGATCGGGTTTTGCGTCGCCAGCACAAAGAACGGTTGCGGCAATCGGTAAGTGCTTGAGCCCACCGTTACGTGCCGCTCTTGCATGGCTTCCAACAAAGCGGCCTGCGTCTTCGGTGGCGTCCTGTTGATTTCGTCCGCCAGCAAAATGTTCGTGAAGATCGGTCCTTGCATAAATTGAAACGACCGCATCCCCGTCTCCGGGTCGTCTTGCAAGACATCCGTCCCGGTAATATCCGATGGCATCAAGTCGGGCGTAAATTGAATCCGCCGAAACGAAAGATGCAAGATTCTCGCCACCGTGCTGACTAGCATCGTTTTCGCCAGCCCAGGAACTCCTACCAGCAAGCAGTGTCCGCGGCTGAACATGGCGATCAAGATCTGGTCGACAATATCTTGCTGACCAATGATGACTTTGCCGATTTCTTCGCGCAGCCGCGCATATGCGGTGGCCAAACCGCGAATGGCCATCGTTTCGCGTTCACGCGGATCCAACGGTTCGTCGGCGGGCTCATCGATCGGCTGTTCGACTTCGGCGCTTTCGTCAAGGGCTTCGTTGTCGATGTCTTCTTGATCCAGATCTTCGCTCATTAGCACTCGTCTTTGAAGTTGTGATTCCTTGCCTGGTAACCCGAAGCGTGAGCGAGGGATGCTCATTCGTGTTCGTCAACGAATCGCTATGCTCTCGAACACGTGTTAGCGTCCCTCGCTCACGCTTCGGGTTACTGTATCACTTTCACGAATCTTTATGGCCACGAATGGCGGTCAGCATTGAGTGTTGGCCCGTTCGGTTTATGATGAACTTCATCGTACCCAACGCGACAGTCAAGGAACAGGAAACTCACTGCTATGGATCAACAGTCGTCAGAAGTTGACTTCTTGGTGTTTGATGTCGAGTGTGTTGCCGACGGCGATTTGATCTCGAAGGTTCGCTACCCGAAACTCGAGCTAACTCCAGAAGCCGCCATTGCTCAATATCGAGCCGAATTGGTCGAACGTTTAGGCGAGGGCAGGGACTTCATCCCGGCGACTTTCATGCTGCCGATTTCCGTGGCCATCGCCAAGGTAAGTTCGAGTTACGAATTGCTGGACTTGATCGTCTTAGACGAACCCGAGTTCCGGCCACACGTCATTGCCAAGAAGTTCTGGCAAGGCTGGCATCATTACAAGAGACCAACATTCGTCACCTTCAACGGCCGAGGCTACGACTTGCCGGTTTTGGAACTGGCCGCCTATCGGTACGGCTTCAGCGTCCCCGCTTGGTTCAACGTCGAAGCTCGCTCGTACGAGCAGACTCGGAACCGATACAACATCGATGCACACATTGACTTGCTGGACTTGTTTTCGAATTACGGAGCCATGCGCGTCAACGGTGGCTTAAACTTATTGGCGAACATCATCGGAAAGCCGGGCAAGACCGGCATTGACGGATCTCAAGTACAAGACATGTATGACGCCGGTAAAGTCAGCGAGATCAACGACTACTGCCGCTGCGATGTTCTTGACACGTACTTCGTCTTTCTGCGCAGTCGGGTCATGCTCGGCAAGCTAGAGCTAGTCGAAGAACAAAGAATCGTCGCCTCCACAAAGAAATGGCTTGAGGAGCGAGTCGAAGAGAGCACAGCGTACGCTCATTATCTTGAACACTGGGGAGATTGGACGGCTCCAGAGTTCTAAAGCGGCACAGCCACGACGCAAAGGCATTCGTGGCTGCGACGAAGAGGATGACTCATGACAGACGAACCAAAACTCAACTGGCTGCGCATTATCTTTCGCAACAATCTGCCGCTGCAGAATGAGATGACTTTATATGTCTTCGTCTGTGTGCTGGATATCTTTATGACCTACGTGTTGCTTTACATGTTGCGTGGTCAAGGTGGAGCTATCGCGACCGAATCGAACCCTGTTGCGCGTTATTTCTATGTGAACTGGGGATTCAATGGAATAATCTACTTCAAGATGGGCATGGTCGCCTTCGTGTGCGTCTTGGCTCAGATCATTGCCCAGTATCGCATGACCACCGCGAAACTGTTGCTGAACGCGGGAAAGCTGATCGTGGGGGGTGTCGTGATCTACTCGATCTCGTTGCTGGTGCGGAATCTATAAGCATCGCGCAAAAAGAAATCGTTTAACCCGCAGCCAGAGGCGAGGCAATTAGCGTGCTCCTTGCCTTCGGCTACGGGTTAAAAGATGTTGTAGTCAGATGACTTCAGCGACTACTGCTTCACATCGTAGGCCAGCAGAACATCGTGGTCTCGCAAGAACAACTTGCCACCGGCGATGACTGGGTGAGCCCACGTCTTGTCGCCGCTTTGGTTCGGTTGTCGAAATCGGCCTTTCTCGCGATAGGCGGATGGATTGGCTTCGATCAAAGCGATGGGGCCTTGTTCGCTTCGTAGGTAGATGTGCCCGTCAGCGAAGGTCACAGCACCCTTTCCAACCGAGCGGTTTTGCCAAGCGATTCGACCACTCCGCAGTTCGATACAAGTCATCACGCCAGGGTCATTCGATCCGTAAAGATAACCATCAACGACCACCATGCCGCCGTGATGATTCTTCATATCGTCGGTGTGATACACTTGCTGAGCTTGTGTTCGAGAATTCGACGAGCGAAGCGACAGCAACGTGCCACCCGTGCCGTAACCACTCGCACTGAAAACCGTGTCTCGGAAGAACAACGGAGCCGAGCAATTCGCTGTTCCGTTCGCCGACGAAGCGTTGCCCCACAATGGCTCACCATCGCTGGCTCGAACACCGATGACGGCAGAACTGGTAAATGTCACATACTGCTTGACGCCGCCGACGTTGGCGATGATTGGCGAAGAGTAGCTGGCTTTGTGATTGCCAGGAACTTGAGACCTCCAGATGAGGCTTCCGCTGTCTTTGTCCAAAGCAACCATCGTGCCACGGCTTCCGCCAGGAGTGCAGATGACTTTGTTTCCGTCGACCAGTACGGATTCAGAGATCCCCCAGCCGATGTTGCTTCCTTGGAACTCTTGCAAGATATTCTTTTGCCACAGAATGTCGCCGCTTTCGGCGTTCAGGCAAATCAAATCACCATGGCCACCGAGCGTATAGACCTTGCCGTCGACGATCGCTGGTGTGCTTCGTGGACCATCGCCAACGTTTAACTTGCCACGACCGCTGGCGTATTCTTTCGTCCAAGCTATCTGGCCATTGTCAGCTTGAATTGCGACAACGACTTCTCGCGAGCCCAACAAGCCCATCGTGTAGAGCATTCCGTTAGCCATCGAAACCGTCGAATACCCCTTGCCCATTCCCCGGGCCGTCCAAGCAAGGCGCGGGCCGTTGTTGGACCAGGACTTCAACAAGCCGCGTTCCGTCGAGATGTTATCCCGATTCGGGCCTCGGAATTGAGACCACTCGGACTGAGACGATCCCGTACGATTCGAATTCGTCCGCGGACTTGGCGACGAAGGCGTTGTGTTCGTCGTCTTTGGCGGTTTCGGCTCTGGATTCGGTGTCGTTTTGGGCGAGGGCTTCGGTGTCGGCGCCGAATCTGATGTCGCGCGGATTCGGGTGACTAACCCCGAGCTTGACGTGAAGATGGTCACCTGTTGACCGGCCTTCAGTCGCCGAACGTTTGACGTCTTGCCATCCAAGCTAACTTTCACCGATCGTGGCAAGCGGAAGCTCTTATTGACCTTCGAGGATTTGCCTTGAACAGAAATCCGTGACGAAGAAACTGACTTCACCACGCCACTGAAGATACCGGCTACAAGAACGGACGGAATCAAACAAGTTGCCACGACTGCAGCTAAAGCGCCAAGAATTCGATGCTTCATTTTCAAGACCTTTACGAGCGCCCGCAAGAAAGGAAGTTGGTGGGATAGAGTGACTTGCGTCACGAGGAATGAACGAATCGGCATAACGCGACTCGTTGTCAGGTGTGCCTAGTCAATATCGCATTTGCTGGGTAATGCAGCAATCCGGGTTGGCAATTACGGTGGCACCGAAGATTCCGCCGCGTTGAATTTGAACTCCCACGCATCGTCAGATTGCCGTATCAACTGCGCGGTTCCTTCGAGCTTTTTGCCTTGAAGTACGGTCTGAATCGTATCGATTTCGTTGGTCTGGTACTCGAACTGACCGCTGTCCCATTGAGTTACGCACCCGCGATCGCCGCTGACGGGGCCTTCGTAGTCCAAGTAGAGCTTGCGGTGTGCGGGCAATGCTTCGGCCGCAATCGTTGAACCAGTATCGGGTTCCGTCATCAGCCGCCAAGTTCTTAGCGACTCGGGCTCTTCCAACAAGAAGTCCCAATGCAGCATCGGATGGTCATGAGTCAGGACAACGAATCTCGGCACGGGATCTCTCAGGTGCAATCACATGTCAATTAACGGCCGCGGCGTGAATCCTATGACAATGAATGCCAACGTCAACCAGCCGAGAATGATGCGCCATGAACCTAACGGTACGGAATCGTCGGCGGTCGGAGGATGTCTAGTTCCCATTAGGCACAAAAGTCCCAGCATCAACAAATAAGTGATCTCTTTATAATAGATCATCGCCGAGATCGCCGAAACGACGAGCAACAGGGCGACGACATGTGCGCGCTTACCGATCAGCGTGTAAAGGATATGGCCGCCATCAAGTTGACCGACGGGAATCAAATTCAAAGCCGTGACGAAAATTCCCACCCAACCCGCAAACAACACGGGATTGATGATGACATCATGGTTTTCTGGAAGAGGACCGTGGCGAAATTGCACGAGCCATTGAATGATCAAGGGGTCGCCGAACACTGTTCCTTTTGGGTCAAGCTCCATGACACGTGTGTCTTGAATACCCAAGTAACAACAAGGTATCGCGATGACCAATCCAGCCAAGGGACCGGAAATGGCAATATCAAAAAGTGCCTTCCGATCAGCGATTCCCGACTGCTGCACGATCACGGCTCCCATGGTTCCGAACAGATTCGGCATAGGAATGAAAATCGGCAAGGTCGCGGGAACTCCATATCGACGCGCTTGTAAGTAATGGCCGAACTCGTGAAACAACAAAATCAGCATCACACAGCCCGCGTAAGTAAAGCCGGCTTTGAGCTGAAGAGATTCGGGAGTCGGATTAACTCGATCCCAGTTTTCGGGGGGATCCGCCGTGCCCGTTCCCATCATGAACGTTGTTCCGCACGTTGCGATAAACAGGAAGATCGCCCAGTTCTTGAGCCGTCGCATTCGTTTTTCGTAACGCTGATTGATGTCCTCAAAGACGACGGGTGGCAGCTCCTCGCCAAATAATAATTGGGCATGTTGCGCGTCCAATTCGTCGAGCTCATCCGAATCGGATGGCTCGACACCGTCAGCTTGAGCTGTTTCCTCGTCCGGCGTTGGAGGTGAATCTTGCTCATCTGGCGAAGAATTCGGGAACTCAGATTGGTCTTCGGGTGTCTGCATAAAGAGATTGTAGGTCGATGCTCAACACTGGGATAGTCAGCTTGCTACTTTGCGGCACATTCGCCCTGGCAAATGGCATTCTCGACAACTGGATCTTGACCAACTCGGATCGGCGCGGGTCTAATACAATATATCCGCTCGTTACTGTATGGCCGTTGGTGTTCTCGTCCGCCAATTTAGCGGCCAGAGAACTCGGAGATTTCAGGAGTCGACATGTCGGACCGCCCGATCGAGAGTTTGCCCCTCAGAGACTTATTCAACGACGCGGAAAAGTTAACTCGCGAGCTTATCGACCATTACGAACACGGCTTAATTCCCAAAGCAGATCAATTGAATCGAACGGCGTTAAATGACGAAGTAGATGATACCGGCAGTCTGAGGCACAGCGCTTCGCTGCTGTTGGAAAGCTACGAGTTTGCTCGCCAGCTATCCAAAAAGCTCGACAAGTACTACGTCGCCATCGATCAATCGGTCGCCAAGATCACTGGTGAAACCTGATGGATTCATCCGCGGAAACTAGTTCGACTTCGTCCTTTCCGGAGGTATCCGGGCAAGGGCCCAAGACGGTGATCCGTCCCGGCGGAGGGAATCCAGCAATCTCGGCGAGTGAAGATTCCACGGCAGCCGCTTCGACGGAAACTGCGAAGGTCGCCACATCCACGGATCTCTTGTCCCGATTATTTCCGCCTCGCCATGAAGTCAGCGATCCGACCAGTGCCAAAGGCATCAAGTTGGGCCATTTCGAGATTCACGAGCGAATCGGAATGGGCGGCATGGGAGCCGTTTTTCGCGCGATCGATTTGCGGTTACAGCGAGTCGTCGCGCTGAAGGTGTTGGCTCGGGACCAATCCCATGACTTGGCGTCCGTCGAGCGATTCCGAAATGAAGGTCAAGCCGCCGCGAAGCTGGACCATGACAACATCGCTCGCGTGTTTTACATCGGCGAAGATCAGGGTTTGCACTTTATCGCGTTCGAGTTCATCACAGGTAACAACATTCTGAATCTGATCCATCAGCAAACTCGGATGGGTGTCTCAGAATCGGTCAACTACATTTTGCAAATCGCGTCGGCGTTGAAGCATACGGCCAGCATGGGCGTTGTGCACCGCGACGTGAAGCCGTCGAATATCATTGTCACAACCAGCGGTCGAGCGAAGCTGGTGGACTGGGGATTGGCTCGACGCGAAACTGGCGAGTCGTCAGCCGATTTGACGGTCGAAGGAACAACTCTGGGGACGTTCGATTATATCTCGCCCGAACAAGCTAAGGATCCACGAAACGTCGATGTGCGCAGCGACATCTATTCTTTAGGCTGCACCTTCTATCACATGGTTGCTGGCGAACCTCCTTACCCAACGGGAACGCCGCTGCAAAAGCTGCTGAACCACCAAGGAAAGGATCCGCCGGATCCCTCGAAGAAAAACCGGCAAGTCTCCGAAGATTTATCGATCATCATTCGCAAGATGATGGCAAGCGATCCACGCCGCCGATATGCAACGCCCGATCATTTGATTCGCGACCTGATGCTTGTCGCCGGATCAATGGGAATGCGGGGAATCAATCCCGAAGGACTGATCTGGCTTTCCTCGCAACCGGCACAAGGCCGCTTTTGGGAACGTCACCTTGGCTGGATGACGACGCTGTCGTTGCTCTTCATCATCTTTTTCGTGCTGCAACAGTTTACTGACGAGATCAACGACATCAGCGTCAGTCTTCAGCAGAGAGGCTCGCAGTTCTCACCAACCCAGCCTGAGAATTTGACACCACCATCAACACCGGTGGTTGCGAGTGAAGCCGGAGGCCCATCAGAAGAGGGAGTCGCCTCGACGGGCAAGGGTCCGGATAGCACAGCGGATTCCAACAATGTCGCCGAAGTCACTCCAAACAGTGTGACCGACAATATCCTTGATCGTGAAGGTGTAAAGCCCGTTGGACCACTGGCGAATCAAGTGGCCAATTCCAACCCGTCGACCAGTTCGCCGGCGAGCGAAACGGTTGAAGACAAAAACGAATCGACAAACGGAACGACGGAAGTCAAACCGGCCGAGGCAGAAACAACGACGACCGTCGTGACCGTCGAGACTCAACCGTTTTCCGTTGTTGGTGGTAAGAAGTATCAGACACTAGATGCCGCATGCTTGGAAGCCCCCGACGATGGCGTGATTGAAATCAGCTTCAATGGCATCCGCAGAGAGTCTCCTTTAAGAATCACCAAGAAGAATTTGACAATTCGTGCTGCTCGCGACTTTCGTCCAATCTTGCAATTCGCACCGGACCGCATTCCCGCTGCGGGCTATCCCGAGCGAATGGTGACCGTGACCAGCGGCGCTGTCAGCTTCACCAACATTGGATTTGAACTGCAGCTAACATCAGACGTCGATACACCGCAAACGGCTCTGTTCTGCTTTGAGACGCCGCGGCTTGTTCGCTTTCAAGGCGTGACCGTCACCGTCATCAATGAAAGCAATTCCGAAGTGGCCGTGATCGAGTTCCCCAACGGCAAGGGCAGCATGATCAACGACGGTATGATGACCGATGGAGCGAAGCAGTCTCCGATGGAGTTGGATGTCTCGGAATCGTTCGTGCGAGGCAACGCGGACCTATTCATGGTCAAGCAAAACATCGCCGGCCGCATCAGTGTTACGGACTCCGCCTTGGCACTGGACAACTCGTTGCTGCACGTCTTCGGAAACTCGAAGAGCGCCGATGACACGCCCGAGTTAGAGTTGCGTTTCAATCATTTGTCATGCTTGATGGGCCGGCACTTGGTCGAGATGACGACGGTTCCTTCCTCGTCGATTCACATCACCGTGAATACTCGAAACAGCGTGTTCTCCAGCGCAGGGAAGACGCCACTGATCGCCATGAATGGAATGGAGAGCGAGGCAGACGCCCGAAAGCTACTTTCCTGGAGCGGCGACCAGAACTTTTATGACAACTATCCGGCGCTGTGGTCGCTGGGCGCCGATACAGAAGCGATTGCCTTTCAGGAATGGCAAGAATTCTGGGGATCAGAGGCCGAAGTTGGCGCGAACAACGGCGGAATTGTCTGGACTTCACCTTGGCCTCAAGGACGAAGCTATTCAGGAATTTCGGCCAAGTATTTGGAACTTGCCCCTGATGCTGAAGATAACTCCGCTGTGGAAGGCGCAAAAGATGGAACCGACGCCGGCGCGGACTTGCTAAATCTGCCATTGCTGCACACTCTCGAAGATGCTGGCACCACGGACTAGCTAAAGGTCCGAAACGTCACGCAAGCGATCCGAGATGCCCGGCTTCTCGGAGAAGCCGGGCATCTAAACCCCAAGCCCATCTCACCTGCGCATCGTTGGTCGCTTGCTTTCGCTTTGCTGCAAATCGCTTTAAGATGATGGACCAATAGACTGACTCCGCGAATACAGGATGAATTTACCGTGAATCGACCTCCACATGTTCCCAGCAATATGCCCGATCCAACCAACAATATGTCTGAAGGTTGGCACTGTTTGCACTTGTACTTCTCCGTAGATCAGGGTGCCCTGAATCAATTGGACGAAGGTCAACGAGCAACCGGTCGCGAAGAGTTGGCAGCGATCTTGAACCCCGACGCTGATGGAGCACCGACTCGCATCCAGACCTGTGTTGTCTCCGGACACAAAGCTGACTTGGGCCTGATGATTTTGGATCCGAACCCCTTGGTCATCGACAGCGTTCAACAATCGATCCGAAGTTGTGCCATCGGCTCGGCACTGCGGCCGACTTATTCATTCGTGTCGATTACAGAGATCTCTGAATACGTTCCGACGGTCGAGCAGTATGCGGAGAAGTTGAAATTGGATGGCACGGAGCCCTCGGACCCGGCGTTCGAGGCAAAGTTGAATGCCTACAGCCAGCGGCTTCCCGCCATGAACAAACAGCGGATGTATCCTGATTTCCCGCCGTTCCCGGTATTCTCGTTTTACCCGATGAACAAGATTCGGCATCCGTCAGCAAACTGGTTTATGGAGCCGTTCAGCGTTCGTTCCGAGCTAATGGCCGAACACGCGACCAGTGGCATCAAGTTCGCCGGTCGAGTCTCTCAGTTAATCACAGCATCAACCGGCTTCGACGATTGGGAATGGGGAGTCACCCTGTGGTCTCGAGCTCCTGAGCATATCAAAGAGATCGTCTACACAATGCGATTCGATCAAGCCTCGGCCAAGTATGCCGAGTTCGGGCCGTTTTATCTGAGCTAC
The DNA here is from genome assembly GCA_002722955.1 of Planctomycetaceae bacterium. GTDB lineage: Bacteria > Planctomycetota > Planctomycetia > Planctomycetales > Planctomycetaceae. The sequence goes on from PBMZ01000067.1 coordinate 44,321, forward strand.
ATTGTCTCGCCCGAAGACGCCATCAAGCACTTGCAGCTTTGAATCACAGTAACCCGATGCGTGAGTCTTGATGCTGTGATTTTTGTGGTCCTGCGAGCGGAGTCGCAGCCCCCCCCCCCTCGGGTTACCTGTCCAAAGACGAACAGCGGGACACTCATACGAGCATCCCGCTGGTTTCGTTTCGATCTGGTTTCGTGTCAATGCAGTCTTACTTGACGACGAAAACTTCCGGATCATCAATCACGAACGGTGTCGACCAGGTGCGGCCATCGTTTTGGTTGCAGATGTTGAAGAAGAAGGTACTGAAGTACTTGATCTTCGAACCGTAAGGATGAACACTGGCGATGTGATCCTTAGTGGTCAAATTGTCAACACCCTCGCTGGCGTAGTAGTGAGCCTTTCCGTCTGGCGTAAACGACATTCCCATCGTCCACCAACCTGGATTCCAAATCATTGGGCCGACGAAGTCTTTTCCGTCCGGTCCGCTTCGGATGATGATCATGGCCGAGTCTTCTTCGTTCTTGCCGTCGGTTTTGCTGTTGAATTGAACGAACATTCCGGGCCAGAACACTTCGTTTTCCTTCTTCGGACTACGGCTGAACAGCGAGAACCGCTTTTTCTTGTATTTGTCCTTGTTGCCTTCGTGGATGAACCCTGTTCCGACAACAGAGGCACGTAAACCAAATGCCGTGTCGGTGGCGTCTTCCCATTGGTCCCAACTAGGGAAGTAAACGCGAACCACGAAGTTCGGCGTTCGAGAAACCGATAGACGTCCAACGATGCCGCCAACGTTCATCAGCAAATCGTCTTGTTGGCTCTTCAGGCTGCTGCGCTTCGGAACGCCCGTGTGCAGCGATCGCAGCAACAAGGCACCTTTGCTGTTGGGCAAGCCACCCGCTGGCGTCGTGATGCGTTTGATTAAGTCTGGTTGTCCTCGATAAGAGCTTTCGTAGATCCGGCCGTTGTTCGATTGACCGGTCGGATAGCGACCTTGGCCATCGATGTTGCGGCTGCTCTTGGGCAAGTTGGGATGGTAGGTCCAATCTTCGTTCTCGAAGTTGTCACCTACCGAGTTGATTTTCTTGCCCGTTCCAGGAACGACTGGCAAGGAGACGCGTGGTCGAAACTGCGCTTCCGCCTCGGCAACAACACCCAACAAGATAGAAGTGGCCAACAAAGGCAAGACGCAGCTTTTTAGATTTTGAATGCTTGTAAACTTCATGGTGCGATAATCCCGCAAAAATGCGCACGCTCCGCGTGCTCATTGAGGTGAATTATTAGTGATCAGTGACGAATCCCTAACAGCGGCGAAAAGGCGAGAACTTTTGGAGTTCCCGCACGCCCTTGGTATCGGGAATCGCACTGACAAGATTCAGCACAAAGCCATGAGAGAGATCGGCTGCGTCATAAGCTGTTAATCCCGCATTGCACAGGCGTTACGACCCGTCGAGATTAGCGATTACAGCCCGTAAGGACGGGCGCGGCGACCAACGTTTACTCGACAGCCTGACTCGCATTACCGGCACGACGCAACTGGTTTGCCTGTTGATCAAACTCTTCCGCTTGCCGCATTCTTTGCTCTTCCTCGAAGCGCCAGCGTGTCATGTACCGCAGGCCGTTGGCAGTGATCTCCAAACAGCGAGCCTTGAACTCGTTGTCGATCATCGCCTGGATGATTGACTCTTCGAGCGTCACGGGAAGCAACGGATTTGATCGCCGTTGGCACTTCTTATCCAACCAACCTTGTTGTTCGACCACATCGAACGCTTCACGGCCCAGCAGATGAAAGCCCGTCAACGTGGGATGCACATTGTCATGGAACATGGACTCATCCAAGATGCCATGCGGCGTGTGAGGTCGCAGGACGTCTTCGGCTTCGATCAGCGGAACGTCTTTCTCGGCGGTCACATCGCGGACAACTTGTTGATAGTCGGACATCATTCGAATCGGATGCCCGTCATAATCCTTTGCCAGTGCAAAGTGCTGGCGAGCTTTCTGGTACTCACCAAGCTCCATCAAGCAATGTCCCAACCGATAATGGAATTCGGCAAACCGAGGTTCTCGCGTCAACATAATCCGATAAGCATCAATGGCATCGCGCCATTTCTTACTAGCTTCCAACTTCCGTGCGGACAGATATCCGACCCGCAAAGCGGCAAGCTCCTTCGCAGAACGTTCTCGCAATGGGACGCTTCTGTTCGGATCAAAGTTTGACTCGGCGGACGCTGGTACAAACACCAGCAGCGGAATCTGATGTCGCTGGCAATAGTCAACGAACTGTGTCATCTGTGATCGAAACAAAGCCAAGCGTCTCGGGTAATCTGTGCCGCGACAGATGTGCCGATCAACGAGTCTTGCTTCGCTCAAATGAAACTCACGAATCGCGGATCGCTGAGCCAGAAAGCGGTCAACAACACGAAAGCTTGGCGAATACCAAAGCCACGAATCCAATGGCGGTGTGATGCTTCGTGCGTTCCGCGTCAACTCATGCATGTCGTGATAGAACTCGTTGTGGCCGCTGTATAACACGATCAAATCGGGACGATGAGTGGCGCCTTTCAGTTCCGACACTGCCATCTTGAAATTGATGCCGCCAACAGCCAAGTTCTCGACAACCGGCGACGGTTCATAGCCCGCGCGAAGTTGGAACTCGAGCACTTTGGGGATGCCGTATCTGGGCTGATACGGGTGCCCTAACATCGTCGATGCACCTAGCGCCACAACATGAAAGTGATCGGCTGACGGTGGGCAGGACTGGGGCAAGGCCAGCTGCTGGCCTTGCCTTTCAACAAAGCCCATGAACGGTTCGAGCAACACAAGACACAACGTCACCGAGACCCACGGCTTTACCCATCGCAGCGGCTTACGCCGCCGGTCTTCGTCAGGTTTTTCACGGCGAACCAACCAAGCAAGAATCAACGGAACGCCAATGGCCACAAAACTCCAACCGCCAAGGATGGCTGCCCTCAGCAATAACTGAAGACCTCGAATAAACACCAACTCCAACAGATGCAGCCAGTTGAGCACGGCGATCAACGGCACCAACAAATGGACAATGGCTGCATGCTTTCTCATAGCCACAGCCGGAAAGCGAAGCAGCAACAAGATGAGCGCACTTCCGAGCAACTCGGAAATCCCCATCCAGAGCCCCCACTCAATCTGGAAACCCTTTAACGCACTAAAATGGCTAAGCGGCACAATCGTGAAGACGAGGCAAAGCAAAAGGGCCCAACCCACAAGCAAGCGCCCCGACCAGATCGATCGACTTGAAGGCAAGCAACCATCTTCGTTCGGCGCAGCATCGGAGGTAACTTCATCGCTTTCAGTGGGCTCAGTGGACGGAGCGTCGGGCGAGTCGGACACGTTGGCTTACTCTTTAAACTGCAAGGAACCGCGCTCGTCGATAGGCCCCGGTGCCTGCCAGCGATCGTCGCTGTCCAAGAAGTTCTGCAGCATGATTTGTGCCGCAATCTTATCACGATTTGCCTTGCGCTTCTTGTCGGAGAGCTGACCGTGCTGAAGATAGACGTCCGCCAAGGACGAAGTGTAACGCTCGTCAAAGTAGGCAACGGGCAAGCCGGTCACTTCGCCGACCCAATCACCGAATGCTCGAGCTTCAGCGGCCTTGCCGCCTTCATCACCACTCATGTGAACCGGCAGGCCGACGACGATTCCTTGGATTTGATAATCGTTAGCTAGCTTTTGAATCGCCTTAGCGTCGGCGTCAGTGTTAACGCGATTGTAGTTTTCCAGCGGGCTCGCAATGGACTGATCCGACGTCGAGATCGCAATGCCTAGACGTTTCGTCCCAAAGTCCAATCCCAACAGTGCGCCTTGATCGGGAAAAACTTGCATGATTTCAGATAGAGGTTGCGGGCGAGCAAATTCTTGCGTGTCACTGCGAATCACTTACGATCCAAACTTCCGTCTTCGAGATCTAGCTCGTCCATTTGGTTCTTGAACTCGTTGGGGCCGACGACGTTCTTTTGAATCAACAAACGCAACAAGGTGCGGTTGAACAATTCAATCTGATCGAGGCGCTGTTTCAACTCGGCAATTTCGTCAATTAGAGATTCATTCTTTTGGTTTTCCAAGAATCCAGCTCCGTGATGGGTTTCGAAGGGGATTTTGCACCCCGTTCAGTATAGACCACTTCAATCAAAACTTCAGCAACCTTTGGAAAGAAAGTGGGGCTTGATCTGGAGAAGCACGCTCGACTCGTCAGTCGTCTCGAAAAGCTGGATTTCTCAGGTCCGCTTTCCCTGGAGCCACGAAAGTGACGTCTTACGGGCCACTTGCGTCACTGCCACGCCAACGACAACGCCGGCGGAATCGGCCAGCCAATCCATGACATCACAGGTCCGGTTGACGGGGATTTGTAACAGTTCGTCAGCGATGCCGTATAGCAGCAAAGCAATCGCTGGCAAGTACGCGCGCGTTTTCAGCGAGGTGTTGGTCTTCACGCTGCAAAACGAAGAGAGCAGCACGGCCAAGCCAAAATATGCACCGAAATGAAGCCACTTGTCCGAGACCTTTTTTGGCATCAAACTTTCGGGCTCGGGCAAATGCGTGGCGATAAACAGCGCCAGCCAATAGCCGACCAGCGCAAGCAGAATCCAAAGCCGCAACTTCAGTATGGCAGTAAGTCGATCCATGGAGTCGATCTAATGATGCGCAACTGATTGTGGTTGATTGTCTCGGCGGTGGAAGAACACGTCGTGGGCTCTACAAAATACCAGCGGCTTTGACGTCGATGCCCTTGAGCTTCATCTTCAACTCTTCGACATTCGGCGAGATTTCGAAAGCAGCCGCGCGGCTGATGTACTCCTTCTGAATGAATTCGTACAAGCTGTCGTTGAACAACTGCATGCCTTCTTGCTTACACATGGTAATGGCCGACGAGAGTTTTTCGTCCTCGTTTTCCATCACCAATTTACGAACCGTCGGGTTGAACGTCATGATCTCGACGATCGGTACACGGCCAGGTGCGTCGACGATTGTCTTCAACAATTTCTGACCAACAATGGCTCGCATGTTCATCGCCATACTGGCTCGAAGTGCGTCGTGCATGTCGTTCGGGAACAAGTCAAGAATACGACTGATCGTACCCGGGGCACTCGAAGCGTGGATCGTTCCAAAGACCAAGTGGCCCGTCTCCGCCGCGTGAATAGCGGTTTCGAACGTGTCCCGGTCACGCATTTCGCCCACCAGCATGATGTCGGGGTCTTCACGCACGGCATGCTTCATGGCCACGTGAAAGTCCACAACGTCTTGCCCGATTTCGCGTTGATTAATTAGACACTTGTCCTGTGTGTACACAAATTCGATCGGGTCTTCGATGGTCAAGATGTGCTTGCGCATATTCTGGTTGATCCAATCCAACATCGACGCAATTGTCGTACTCTTACCGCTACCCGTAACACCGGCCAACAACACCATGCCTTGGTCAAACTTGCAAAGCTCTTCCATAATCGGCGGCAAGTAAAGTTTCTCGAACGGCGGAATGAACCGTTCAATCTTACGAGCGACCATGCCGACTTTACCCAACTGCGTCAGCAAGTTAATACGAAAACGCCAAGGGTCACCGTCCAAATCAACGACCTTCGCAAAGTCCGCCCCGCCGTCGTGATGGAAGATGTCCAAATTCCGCTGATCCATCATCGGGAACGTGAGTTCAATCATCTCACTTTCACCGATGGGGTCCATTTGAAGTTCTCGCAATGTACCCTTGATGCGGAAAACGGGTGGGCGATCAACTTGCAAATGGATGTCGGAGCAACCATGTTTGATGGCAAGTCGAAAGATCTTGTCGATCTCGATCGGTTTGTCGGGAACGAAATTCGACTCTTTCCATTCGCTAACCAAAACCATGGGAATACCTGCTTTTAAGAAGTCGTTAAGCTGCCTCCAAGCGAACATGCACGCCGCGATCGGCCATGTACTGCTTGGTTTCTTCAATCGTGTAAGTACCATAGTGAAAGATGCTCGCCGCCAACGCCGCGCTGGCTTTGCCATCGGTTACCGCTTCAAACAAGTGCTGCGGAGAACCGGCACCACCACTGGCAACGACCGGGATGTTAACCGCCTCGGCCACCGCGCGGGTGATTTCTATATCATAACCATCTTGAGTTCCGTCGGCATCCATGCACGTCAAAACGATCTCGCCCGCTCCAAGGCGTTCAACTTCCTTCGCCCACGGCACGACTTCTAAACCCGTTGGGATTCGACCACCGTTGATGTGAACGTCCCAGACCTCGCGCCCGTCAACTTGAATGCGCTTTGGGTCAAGGTTGACGACGATACACTGGCTACCAAACTTCAAAGCCGCCTCGCGGACAAAATCCGGATCCTTGACCGCCGCCGAGTTGATCGAGACTTTGTCGCAACCCGCACTCAGCAACCGTCTAATGTCGTCCAGGTTGCGGATTCCACCGCCCACCGTCAGCGGCATAAACACAACTTCCGACGTTCTACGAACCACGTCCAAGATAATATCGCGTCCCTCGTGACTAGCGGTGATGTCCAAGAACACCAACTCGTCAGCGCCCTCTTCTTCGTAGCGCGCGGCGATATCGACGGGGTCCCCCGCATCGCGCAGGTTCAGAAAATTCACGCCCTTGACGACTCGCCCGGCATGCACATCGAGACAGGGAATTATTCGCTTTGCCAACATTTCTTCACTGTAAATTGCCCAGTTGGCGGCGTCAATGGGATGTCTCTGGCCGGAGGAATTGTGTGCATGTTATGATTCGCTTGCTCTTGCCGAAGGATCCAGATTGCCAATGAGCGAGCCCGCGTCATCTAAACTTGCTGGTCAACCCACCACGAATCTGCTGGCTGATGCGATGCCCGTGTTGGTGTCGTACATCGACGCCAGCCAGACCTATCGATTTGCCAACGCCGCATTCCGGCCCTGGTTCGATGTCGCTCCGGAAGAGCTTGTCGGCATGCCGCTGAAAGACTTCCTGGGCGAGAAACGCTATCAGCAGATCGAACAGCATGTAAAGCTCGCACTGGACGGTTATCAGGTCGAAACTGTTGTCCGAGCGTTACAGCGAGCAACTGGACGACAAAGGTCAGGACTTCTTAAGACGCGTCGTCGACGGAATGCAGCGACTTGACCGGCTGCTGGAAGACATCTTGATGCTCTCGCGAGCCAAGCGAGTTGGCGATGCCTTGGACTTCGTCGATGGGCATGAACTCGTCAACGACGTCATCAAACAGCTCGACCGCCGTATCGCGGAAACGAATGCCGAGATCACCGTCTCTGATGACTTGCCGAATCTGTTTATCGATCGACGTTGGGTTCGCCAAGCCGTTTTTAATCTCGTCGCCAATGCACTCAAGTTTCATGCCGAGGGTGAAGCACCGCAAGTCGAGATTGCCGCTTACGAACCTGCGGACGACAGCGAACCCAACCAAGTAGGTCTTGAAATCCGAGACCGAGGTCCAGGCATCGCGGCGGAACATGCCGAGCGCATCTTTGAGATGTTCCAACGCGCGGTCAGACGCCGCGTCGAAGGCACGGGAGCCGGCTTAGCCATCGTCCGAGAAGTCGCCAAACGCCACGGCGGCCATGCCTGGATGCGGCCACGAGCCGATGGTGGCTCGACGTTCATCATCACATTTCCCGGTGATGATTGAGATCCGGCATTGCTTCTTGGTACTAGGTTTAGCCATAACCACCTTTCCATAAAAGGGATTGCGACAGATACACTTGACGCTGACCCTTTTTTGAGTACAAGCGTTCTCGAAATGAGAACAAAATGAGCAGCCATTACCAAACGTACTTTTCTCGAAAGCCCGGCAGGCAGTCTTCGGGTTGCTGTTCAATCGCACTGATTCCGCATTTTATTTGTGAGAGATCGCACAGTTGACGCAATTGAGTCCCGGACAGCTAAAGCGTGAATTGGATCAACTCGCCAATGCAAGTATTCTACGCCGATTTCACCAGGGGCGGCATGTATACTTCCAGGCAAATATGGACTGTCCGATCGCCGACGAATTGCGATCAATCGTCATGAAGACGATGGGAGCAGCCGCACAAATCCGACAGGGCTCGGAATTCCTCAGCCGTCAGATTAGGTGGGCATTCATTTTTGGATCCCTGGCTAGTCAATCAGAGCAATCTTATAGTGACGTTGATCTCTTGGTCGTGGGCGATGTTACGTTTTCCGATGTTGTCTCATCCATCCGCAATGTTGAGCAGTCAATTCAGCGCCCCATCAATCCCAACGTCTATTCAGAATCAGAGTTTTGTAACAAGCTGTGTGAAGGCCACCACTTCTTGACGCGCGTGGTCTCTGGAGAAAAGCTAATGTTAATTGGAGATGAACATGACATGAGCTCGCTTCTTGCAGGATAGATGGATCCGCGAGCACAAGTCATCAGCACAAGAGGTTGCGGACTTGCTAGCAATCTCGGGTCGCGACATCGCTCAAAGCCAAACCCAAGACCTTGGTCCCGAGTGGCGAGACAACATTGCCTACAATGCTGTCCTTCAGTTGGCCACCTTGGCACTAGTGGTAACCGGCTATCAAACTGAGCGGCAAAACAAACATCAGCGGACGAAACGCTGGAGTTTACCCATCGGTTTGGATAAAGACTTGGTCAACCTAATCGATGTCTGTCGCCGCAAGCGCCACACAAACGTGTGTGATCAGGTCGGAGCAATTTCGGACACCGAGGCGACTGAGATAATCCAAATTGCCAAATCGTTGAGGGAACAGATCGCAACATGGCTTGCTGATCAGCACCCGGACTTGCTCGACCCATGACAAATGCCGTCGCGTTGTTTAGCCTGTAGGCTTTGGCACATGTGCGAGTCTTTCGCTTAAGCCGTAACCGCATCCGAGGATCTCGAGAGCCAATCTGCGGCTACGGGTTAAACGAAGACGACCGCACAGACAACCCTACGAAAGACAACAACATGAGACTGTGTCGTTACGAACAGAATGGACGAACGGGAATCGCCTTCTACAACGATGATTCCATCATCCCGTTAGCAGCAGCTGCGGATGCCACGGGGGCAAGTGCACCCGAATCGACGTGTTTGATTTCGTATTTGACGAACGGATCGAATCGAGGCGCCGCTGTCGAGTTGCAACAACAACTCTCGGACGAACAAAAGGCGAGCCTCGCCATTCCTGTCGCTGATGTAAAATTGTTGGTACCCAATCCGAACCCCACGAAGCTGATGCTGTTGGCAGGCAACTATTCCAAGCACATCGAAGAGGGCGGCGGCAAAGCGGCCGAGCGAGCACAAACATTTCCATACGTCTTCATGAAGCCACCGCTAACCACGTTGACGAACCCCGGTGATCCCGTGGTGATCCCGAGCATCTCGCCCGATCATATCGATTGGGAATTGGAGTTGGGTGTCATCATCGGAAAGCAGGCCAAGGGTGTCTCGGAAGCTGACGCGTTGGACTACGTGGCCGGTTACACGGTTGTCAATGATATCTCGGACCGCAAATTCAAGCCGAATCCAGACCGCACAGAACGCGAAAAGGACGGCTTCTTCGATTGGCTACACGGCAAATGGCACGACACGTTCTGTCCCATGGGGCCCTGCGTTCTACCTGCCGACGAAACGGATGATCCGCAGCAATTGAAGCTCACATTGAAGGTCAACGGCGAAGTCGAGCAAGACGGTTGCACGTCCGAAATGGTCTTTCCAGTGGCCGCAATTGTCGAGTTTATCTCGAGCTACGTGACATTGGAGCCAGGTGACATCATCTCGACCGGCACGACGTCCGGCGTGGGTTCTGCCAAGGGTAAATTCCTGAAACCGGGCGACTTGCTGGAAGCCGAGATTGGCGAGATTGGTCTACTCAGTAATCCCGTAAAAGCCGAGTAGCTAATGAGCAACGAGCGCCCCCGTAACTTTGCCAGCGACAACTATTCGGGTATCTGTCCCGAGGCTTGGCAATCGATGCAAGAAGCGAACGCTGGCCACGAGCCCGCCTATGGCGAGGACCGTTGGACTCATCGCGCGACCGATTTGCTACGCGAGGTGTTCGAGTTCGAGTGCGATATCTTCTTCACCTTCAACGGCACATCGGCCAACGCGCTGGCGTTGGCATCGTTGTGCCAGTCTTACCACAGCATCATTTGCCATGAGCTGGCGCATGTGGAAACGGACGAGTGTGGTAGCCCCGAGTTCTTCTCGAACGGCACAAAGATTTTGTTGGTCAACGGCGAGCACGGACGCGTTCCACCCGAAGCCGTTGTCAAAACCGTGAACGCTCGAGATGACATACACTTTCCAAAGCCAAAGGTCTTGTCGATCACGCAGGCGACAGAGGTAGGCACGGTTTATAAGCCCGCGGATTTGGATGCCCTCAGCGAAACCGTCAGACGCCGCGGTCTGAAGATGCACATGGACGGGGCACGTTTCGCCAATGCGGTGGCGACACTGAATGTCTCGCCCAAAGAGATCACGTGGAAAGTTGGCGTCGATGTGCTTTGCCTCGGTGGCACGAAGAATGGACTGGCGGTTGGGGAAGCGGTGATCTTTTTCAACAAGGATCTGGCCGACGAATTCGGCTATCGCTGCAAACAAGCAGGTCAGCTCGCGTCCAAAATGCGTTTTCTCGCCGCGCCATGGGTTGGCATGATCGAATCCGAAGCTTGGCTGAATAACGCGAGACACGCCAATGCTCGAGCCCTTCAGTTGCAAAACGAACTGAAAGACATCGATGGCATCGAGTTCCTTGCCCCCGTCGAGGCAAACGCTGTCTTTGTCGAGTTGCCCGCTGAGGTCATCAAGGCACTTCGAGAAGAACGCTACTGGCGATTCTATACCTTTATCGGCGAGGGTGGTTGCCGCTTCATGTGTTCTTGGGACACCACCGAAGATGATGTCGCAGAATTGGCCAAGGACATCAAAGAGCTGATGGCGCTGAAAGCGAATCATAAACTCATTTAATTTGTAGCCGTAGGCGAAGAACGAAATGCCTCGCCTGCGGCTATGGGTTAAACGACTTGCGACAGTTTATCAACACTTCAAAGAGACACCTCATGCGATTGATTCTCACTCTGTTTTTCTCACTGACATTGATCATAAACACACAACTATTCGCTGCTGACGCAAAGACAGCGGCGAAAAGCAAAGTGCATCCCGTTCCGGAAACGATCGAGCCCGTCGCCATTAAGGGCGCGAAACCTCGAAACGTTGTTTTTATTCTTTCAGACGATCATCGCTTCGACGCCATGAGCTTCATGGGCCATCAATTCGCCGAGACTCCTCACATGGACTCGATGGCAAAGAACGGCGTCCACCTAAAGAACGCGTTCGTGACAACGTCGCTGTGTTCACCCAGCCGTGCGTCAATCTTGACCGGTCTGTACACTTTTCGACATCGCGTGATCGACAACAATCGGCTGGTGCCGGACGGAACGTTGTTCTTTCCGCAGTACTTGCAAAAAGCCGGTTATGCAACGGGCTTTATCGGCAAGTGGCATATGGGAGGCGCCCATGACAACCCGCGTCCCGGCTTCGATTATTGGGTCAGTTTCCGAGGCCAAGGCAACTACCTACCACCCGGCCCCAAATACACGATCAACGTCAACGGCGAGCGGGTCAAGCAAGACGGCTACATTACAACTCTGTTGACCCGGTATGCGGTCGAGTTTCTCGAGTCGCAAAAGGACGCGGACAAACCGTTCTTCTTGTACCTATCTCACAAAGCCGTGCATGCCAACTTCACTCCAGAGAAGAAGTACGAGGACCGCTTTGCCAAGAAACCGTTCAAACGTCCGAAGAGCGAAGTGAAGCTGACCGAAAACAAACGCAATCTACCTCGCTGGCTGCTGGATCAACGCAACAGTTGGCACGGTGTGGACTTCCCGTATCACAGCGATTTGAACATCGAGCAATACTACAAACGCTACTGCGAAGCTCTTTGCTCCGTCGACGACAGCGTGGGCGACGTGTTGGCGCAACTGAAGAAGATGGGCATTCACAACGAGACACTTGTCATCTACATGGGCGATAACGGCTTTATGTTTGGCGAGCACGGCTTGATCGACAAGCGCGTCGCTTACGAAACATCCATCCGAGTTCCGATGTTGATGCAATGCCCGGACTTGTTCAAAGCGGGCACAGTCGTCGACAAGATGGTCGCCAACATCGACATTGCGCCGACAGTGTTCGAAGCGATGGGACTCGAGAAGCCCGCGCACATGGATGGTTCAAGCTTCATTCAGCTAGCTCAAGGCAAAGACATTCCGTGGCGTGACTACTTCTTGTACGTGTACTACTGGGAGAAGAACTTCCCACAATCACCAACCGTGTTCTCATTGCGGGGCGACAAATACAAGTACACGACGTACTACGGACTCTGGGACACCGACGAGTTCTTCGACATCGGCGCCGACCCGATGGAGCAAAAGAACTTGATCCACGATCCGGCGTTTCAAAAGAAGTCGAAGGAGATGGAAAACCGGCTGTACCAGATGATGGCGGAACTCGGCGGCATGGACATCCCCATGAACCAACCCCGTGGCCGCTCGCAAAACAAGAGACTGCGAAACCGCGAAGGCGACAGAGCATCGAATTTCCCAGGCTCGCTGGTGGTCGACGAACCGATCAATAAGAACGCCAAATAACCGCTTGCTAGACTCTTTGTTTCGGAAGAATGTCAAACAAAGCGTCCTGCCTGCCGCTTGTACTGTCGCAGTGCATTCTTGTTAGTTCCGCTGTGACGGCTCGCACCGATTCTTCTTAGTACTTGCCGTAGAAAGATACTCTAATGTTGCCAAAACAAATTCGTATGATCGGTTTCGTCGCTTTGTCTTGTCTTTTTTTCGTCAATATCTATGCATCGACAGAAGAAGCAAAACAACCCGTCTTTTCCAAGACCACTTTTGATCTTGGCATCGTGGTGTCCGACCTCGATAAGGCGGCCAAGTTTTATACCGAAGTCATTGGGATGACCGAGATCAAGGGCTTCACGGCACCAGCCGATGTTGCGACGTCTTTCGGTCTGACAGACAACCAACCCGCCGTCGTACGCAGATTCGTGATGGCGGATGTCGAGGGTGCTCCGTCCCTTAAGTTAATGGCGTTTCCAGACGCGCCCGGAGCCAAATCTGACCAGAAATATATCCATTCGACACTCGGCTTCAGTTACCTGACGTTATTCGTGAATGACATGGATGCCGCCGTCGAGCGTGCTAACAAGGCTGGCGTCAAATTGCTCGGAACAACTCCCGCGAAACTTGGGGCTAACAGGTACCTGGCGGTTTACAAGGACCTGGATGGCAATTTCATCGAACTGATCGGACCATCAAAAAAGAACGCGACAGGGAAGTAAATCACAACTCGAAGCAAGCAAAGGTGGCATTCTACTTTTGCGGCAAAACTTGCTTTAGATTAGTAGTATGCCCGAATGTCCCATTCTGCAGCTTCCAGAAGGAACTGATCAATAGCCAAAACGGTACCTGACACCTTTGCCTGTCCCCTTTCCTTAAGATTCCCGATCTATCCCATATCCCGGAAGAATACTTCAGGTTTGATCCGTTCTAGGAGGTCAATCATGGACCATGAGTTAACGATCTTTATCTCGTTATCCCGACAACCAAGAATGTATGTACAATCTGACCGCTTCGATGCAGTGTGCGCATATATGGACGGATACGATGCTGCACTTCGCGGAAGAGTTCTAAATGGTTTCCGACATTGGTTGCTCTCGGAAGGCGATGAATGGTCGAACCTACCTTGGTGGGGGATTGTCCGTCGGAATTTGTTTCCAGACCAAAACCCTGCCGACGCGCTATCGAAATCTGGCAGCGATGAAGCGTTAGAGGCATTAGCCTGTTACCTTGAACAATTCTGCAGTTGTATCAAGGTCGGTGGTTTGCAAGCTATCTATGCAAAGTACAACGCATGGCTGTTATCGCGGACGGATGATGCTACTGCAGAGTTTAGAGATCGAATTCTTGAAATAATTGACTCCGAAAAACGGCGGCACAACATAGAGGAATAAAGGGTAGAGGGAGGCAAACAACGGGGACATTCAGAATGTTCCCTTTTCCATTTCCTATCCCTTTCCTGGGCAAGGTCATATTGGTCGACCTTTTTCCTGCTGCTCGTATAGGCATCAGTCAAAATCAGCTACGATTCGACTAGATGCGCGCCGAGTTCCACTCGTTCGAATCCCAATTTGCCGTAGGATTCTGAATGATTGCATCTCGGCCAAGGATTGTGCAGCCTATGGAAAACGCGAGATGCCATGTCACTCAATGAACAACAATCGAATCGACACGCTGGTGAAAACACGTTGATATGGACCGTGTGGTTCACCTACGGTGCCTTTTATTTTTGCCGCACTAATATCTCGGCCGCAGTTCCTGGTTTGAAGGAATCAGTGGAAGCCGGAGGACTTGGCCTAACCGCGACTCAGGTCAGCTATATTCTTGGCGGCACGAAACTGGCCTATGCAACCGGTCAGTTTTTGAACGGCCAACTTTCTGAACAGCTTGCCCCGCGGAAGCTGTTGGCGATTGGCATGCTTGGCACGGCCGTGCTGAATGTCATCTTTGGCTTCGGTACTGCGCTTTACTTTTTGATTTTTATCTGGGCATGCAACGGCTATAGCCAAGCTCTGGGTTGGACTCCGTGTGTGCGTGTATTAGCAAATTGGTTTCCGGTCGAGCGGCGCGGAAAGGTGATCGGACTCGTCGGCACGGGATACCAGGCAACAGCCGTGGCAACTTACCTCGTCTCCGGATTCGCCGCTGAATGGTTTGGTTGGCGAGGAGTGTTTTGGGTTTCCGCTGGGATTATGACGCTGGCTGCCTTGGCAATGTGGTTCTTGCTCGAAGAAAAGCCTCGCGAGGAAGACGCCTTTGTGTCTCCTGATGCTAATGAATCAAACAGGTTACCATCGAACGATCCAAGTAATACGGTGTTGCGAAACCTTTGGCTGACCTTGACGAATCCCGCGTTGTGGCTGTTGGGCATATCGCTGGGTTTGCTCAACGCTTCGCGGTACGGGTTCTTGGATTGGGGCTTGACTCATTTGAAGGAAGTTCAGGAGACCGGCGTTGGCAAAGCTGCGTTGAAGTACGCGGTGTTGCCGGTTGGAGCCATCGCAGGATCGTATCTAGCGGGTTGGGCCACCGACCGGTTTTTCGGCAGCCGTCGGGCTCCGGTGACTTGCGTGTTGTTAGTTTTGTTAGGTCTGTTGAGTCTGGCTTATGACTCGGTGGCTCGCACAAGTGTACCAGCGACAATGTTGTTGTTGGTTGTCATTGGATTCTGCATTTACGGACCGCAGGTCTTGCTGGTGGGAACGGCGCCTGCGGACTTGGCCCGCAAGGGAACGTCTGCTGCTGCTGCGGGTTTCGTGAACTGCATGGGTTATATCGGCGCAGCTTCTGGCGATTATTTCACGGGCCGTTCGTTGGATGCATCTGGTTGGCAATCGACCATTTATCTCTGGGCCATCTGGGCCTTTGCCGCGGCAGTAGCTGCAGGTCTGCTCTGGGGAGCAACGTCTCCTGATGACAAAGGAACATAGTCGGTAAGAATCTACGATTCGTGCAGAATGCGTAGGCCATCAATACAGGCAAGGATAAGCATGAGAGCAATCATTATTGGCGCGGGCCGCGGCAGCCGCCTAATGCCGACAACCGCAGAGACCCCAAAGTGCTTTGCGGAAGTCCAAGGAAAACGCATTCTGGATTGGACTCTAGAAGCGTTTCGTGAAAACGGTGTCGAGCAGATTACATTCATCGGCGGCTATCGCATTGAAGTCGTTCAGGGCGAATACCCAGAATTCCAATTCCGGCACAACACGGACTGGCAAAACAACAACATCATGGAGTCCTTGTTCTACGCAAGCGACCTGATGGACGAACCGTTCATGTGTTGCTACTCAGACATTCTGTTCACGAAAAACATTGTCCGAGATCTGTTGAGTTCCGAAGCGGACATTTCCTTGGCCGTCGATTCGGAATGGTTGGTTCGTTATGAGCAGCGCACTGAACATCCCAGCGATGATGCCGAAAAAGTCACAGTGGCCAATGGTCAAGTCACACGTGTTCATCGTGCGATCCCCGAACAAGGTGCTTACGGTGAATACATCGGACTAGCAAAGTTTTCCGCTGCCGGAGCCGCCGCGTTGCTCGAACATTACCAAGAGCGGCGTCAAGAATTCGCTGGTCAGCCATTCCGTGAAGCGAAAGTGTTTGAAAAGTCGTACTTGATTCATTTGCTGCAAGACATGATCGAAGTCGGCCACAAAATGGTACATGTCGACACACCTGGTGGTTATATTGAAGTCGATACTCAGCAGGATTTTGAATACGCACGCGAGCTCTGGACATCGCGGCATTTGAATAAGTAATTCCGATCGCTTAATGACCAGGAACACTTCAATGTCCGACCGCCTACTATTTCCAGCATCAATCATTGGCTCGATGCCTCGCCCGGATTTCGTCAAAGACTTGATTGCCGACGACTGTCCGTACTCCGAGGAAGAACACGAACGCTTCATGAGCGCCGCGATTCGCTCGGTGGTGGCGATGCAAGAAGCTGCAGGATTGGATGTTGTTTCCGATGGTGAATGGCGACGCAAATCGTATATCGGTGTGATTGCCGAGTTGGCTCACGGTTTTGAATTGAGCACAAATCCAGCCGATGGTCGACCTTGGACGATTGTGGTTGACAAGTTATCGCCAAAACAGCCTGGCTTCATTGCCAAAGAAGTCGCCTTTCTGAAAACACTCACTGACCGGCAAATCAAAGCCACGCTTCCTGCACCTGCATTGTTGGGCGAACGAATGTGGGATGCCGAGGCGTCGTCGAAAGCTTACCCCACACGCGAAGAATTCGTCCGCGATTGCATACCAATTCTGCGCCGCGAGGTTGAATTGCTGCGCGATGAAGGTGTCTCGATCATCCAAGTTGACGATCCGCATCTGTGTTTGTTCGTGAATCCCGAGGTCCGCGCGGGCTACGAGAATCCCGATCAAGCCGCCGACTTTGCTGTCGACATGGATAACCAATTGGTAGCGGGTTTTGACGACGTCCAATTAGCCGTACACCTTTGCCGCCGCAGCGGCGCGCGGGTGCGAGGCGAAGCAAAGTTCTACGGCAGCTTCGATCCAATCATGCCTCAGTTGCGAAGGTTATCGGTCGGTCATGTCACGATGGAATTCACCACTCCCGGTTCGGGCGAGATGTCCGTGCTGCGCGAGTTGCCCAAGGACGTAGATATCGGGCTCGGTTGCGTCAGTTGTCTTCCTGGCGAGGTGGACTCCGTGGAAACCATCGTTGGTCGAGTCGAGCAAGCACTCAAATACGTCGCGCCCGAGCGAATTACGTTGAATCCCGAATGCGGCTTCGCCCCCGGTTCAGCGGCAGCGGTGAGCATCGACGAGGTCTACACCAAACTAAAAAACGAAACAACCGCCGCGATCCAGCTCCGCGAAAAGTATTCGTGACGGCTGTCTAGACGCCAATCATCGAGCCCGCTCGGATTCTTGCTGCACAAGTCATAGCAACGAATTGACTGCTCTCTGCCGTCAATTCGACGACATAGTTGCCTTGCAAACTTTCATCAAGACAACTTCATACGTGATCATTTGCTTTGCCACTTCGGGTTACAACTCGACCTCTCTTTCTTCCCCGATTGGCATCGTGAGTGCGTCAAGGACAAAGTCACGTTTGCTGTTCGTTTCATGCACCACTTGTTTGCTGACACTCCTGACCTATCTTGCGCTGGCCAAGGAGACACAACCCAGCCCTACAAGAGCCAAATCTGTTCGAGCTAATGGTGCAGCCACGTTCGTCCCGCGCCTTGACGAGAAAGAACAGCAACTCCTCGCCGCAATGTCAAAGCGAGTCGATGTTGAGTTTGAAAACACGCCACTTTCCGCTGCTGTTCAGGAACTTTCAAAATTGTCGGACATCCCGATCCTCGTTGATCTAGAGCAACTCGAAGTCGATGGGATTTCCGTCGATAGCACCATCGACCTAAAGCTGTCCCACCTGCCACTCCATGAAACATTTAACCACTTAGGTTGCAACTGGGTAATCGAAGACGGAGCGTTACTGTTAACTTCGTTTGATGACGCATTCATCGACCGCATTCATCGACCGCTTTTATCCAATTGGTGATATCGTCGATCCACTAGACAAAACAGCTGTGAAAGAGCTTTCCACAACGATCGTTTTGATGACAAATGGGCCATGGGTAGACGACGAAGGAACGGGTGGAGTCATCATTCCTTCGAGAAACACGAAGTCGTTGCACATCCGGGCAAATTGGCAGCTTCACGGTGAAATCGTTGAAGCACTAGACACCATCCGACAAGCCAAAGAGGCAGGCGAAGCCATGAATGCAATTCGCGTTCGCTAAATGGATGCAGTCGTTGAATCAACGACATTTACGCTTCATGCAAGCAAGACAAAAGGAAACAGATGTCCGCGACAATTCAAGCTTCACTCTGATCCGCCAGCGATTGATATAGTCGAATTTCGTCCAATGTGATGAAATTGCTGTTTGCGTCGGCATATTCACAATCGCTCAGGGAGAGTTGGCATGTACGGATTTACGCAAACCACATTTCGCTGCGTCACACTCGTAGCGACCGTATTCGCGGTTACCACGGGATTCGCCGAAGAGCTAAGTGACGGAATCGATCCCTTTGTCGACAACTCCGAAGCCAAGAAACTCATGACTGGCTTTGGGGAGTTCAATTTTGATCGCACGAAAGAGGTTAAGGTCAGCCAAGACCAAGCGCAAAATCCGTTCCTCGTCTCTCCACTTAAAGTTACCGAGAAGAAACCCGACAAGAACGTCAACCAACGAGTCTCAGGTCCATTTCGTCTCGACCTCCGCAGCCAAGACAAGTTTCGGGTGGAAATGGCGATCTCGAATCATGCCGATAAGTCTTGTACTTACTTCTATGGTGAAGGAACCTGGAGCCTGCGAGGACGATTGCTCGTGTTGACTTACATCTTGCATGACAATGTTGATCGGATGGCGTTTTTCATCGAGAAGATTTCCGAGTCCAAATTCGTCGTCAAAGGAATCGACGACTCGTTCGCCTTCAATGAAGACGGCAAGGGCGCGCTTGAAAAAACAGAGAAGCCCAAACCACTTTCAATCCCTAAAGGTTTTTCGTTGGAGATCGACGAAGACAACTTTGGCCCCGTACAACAAGACGTCGCCAAGTACTATCGCACTCAAATGAACGCAAAGATTGAGCTGACCAACGAAAAGTAACCTCGGCTGACGGATCGATTTCGGCACTACTCTGAAATCGGCAAGCCGGAGTCAATGTTGGAGACCACATGGGATTATTCAGTCGACTGTTCGGCAACAAGAGTTCGCTGGATGAACGTCCCGATAGGATTTGGAAAACTCAGCGCGCAAAGTGGCATGGGATTCATCAAGAGTTTGAGCGTCGCTGCGAAGAAGGTTCGGCAGCCGTTGCTCTGATTTCTCACTTTGAGGATTCACTCAGCTTGATCAACACGATTGTCGAGGACACGAGTGCTGGTGTGCCTACTTTTGCATCATTGGCTGACGGGTTGACTGACCACTTCACCGAGGATTGGAAACTTGATCTGAGTGCCGTTGTCGACATCATCGTTGTGGAACGTCATCCCACTCGCTCGGTCGACTTGAAGGTATTGAATGTGGCGAGCGAATTGCCTTGCCAATGCCGAGTCACGCATCACCTATCCCTTGAAGATCCTCTACTGAAATTCATGCTGGGTGACGGTTTCCAAGAAATCATGAGTCAACTTGGCCTGAAGGATGACGAGGCAATCGAAAGCCGGCTTGTCTCGAAGCGCATTAAGACCAAGCAAACCGAGATCGAACACCTCTCACAAAATCATCCGGAATCGCGATCGGCCCGTGCCTGGATCGAGACCAATTTTCCTGTTCCGAAGCAAATCTGAGTGGTTGCGTTGCAGCACGCATTTTTCTCATGTTTTCGCGTGACGTTTCCGCCTATTTCGTCCCGTTATCCATGTGGGGGATGTACACTCTTGACGGAGTCGCCCTCGATGAATTCCACCAGGGAGTCGTAACTCAAAGTCACCAAATAGGTTGAGTACATGGGCTCAAACTCGGCGAAGCAACCAGCAAACGTCGTCAGCACTGTCAGCGTCGATCCCAATCACCAAAGATCAGCAAATGCCTTGGTGCATGTGCTGGATCAGTTTATGCCGGAACTGCGGGAGCGAAATACCCCCGATCGCGATGAGCTCCTCGCACAACATCCCGAGCTGGCTCCGCAATTAGCCGACTGTCTGGATGGGCTCGACTTCATTCATCGAGCATCGTCTGCGGACTCAGACGCCGGCTCAGTTGGGTGATTTTCGAATCGTTCGCGAGATTGGTCGCGGCGGTGTTGAATCCGCTGGACGTGGCTGAGACAATGGCGTTCTCAAGGTCGGCCGGAGTTCGAGGTCCGTGAGTATGAGTGACACAACAGACGGTGTTCGATTCGGGGTGGGACGAGTCCTGGGCACCTTGCTTGGAGTTGGATTGAGCCTTGTGCTGGTAGCGGGCCTGCTCATACTGGCCGACAATCTGACGATTACTTTGTTCTCGATTGAGCTCACCGGCTGGAACATCTGGGCTTTCTGCTCGCTTTACTTTGGCACCATTGCCTGCACCAAGCTTGGTCTGTCCGCGTTTTCTGAAGAAGCCGACAAGAGCGTGTTCGAGGTCGTCGAGGTGACGCCTGACCGCGAGCTCGACGTAGCGGCCCGCGATGATGTCGCCGCTCAGGATCGCGTCACAGTAACTGCCAACACAGGCTGCATGGTTTCGAGGTGACATGCAGGGGATGTAGACTTGCGGGCGTTGTGAACTTCCGTGAGAACGATCAGGAAAGGCTGTCGCCATGAGGCATCTACTGCTTGCTGCGTTGCTTGTTGTCATGACGGGTTGTGGGTCGGATACGAAGCCGGAAGATCAGCCGACAGCGACTGCGGAGACTGCATCACAGGAAGAGCAGTCGACAACGCCGGCGGAGACTGCTGCACGGGAAGAGCAACCGACAACACCGGTGAAAGAATCTCAGCCGACACCGTCGGCAGAAACGACCACACTCAAGGGGCATGAATTTGGTGTCGAGAGCGTGAGTTTCAGCCCGGATGGCAAACGCATCGCCTCGGGAAGTCATGACAAGACAATCCGTTTGTGGGACGTAACTACAGGCGAGGAACTCCACACCCTCAAGGGACATACGGATTCTGTCACCAGCGTGAGTTTCAGCCCGGATGGCACGTGCATCGCCTCGGGAAGTTTTGACAAGACAATCCGTTTGTGGGACGCGACAACAGGCGAGGAACTCCACACCCTCAAGGGACATACGGATTCTGTCTGCAGCGTGAGTTTCAGTCCGGATGGCACGCGCATCGCCTCGGGAAGTTATGATGATACAATCCGTTTGTGGGACTCGTCGACGGGCGAGGCACTCCACAGCTTCAAGGGACATGAATCTGGTGTCACCAGCGTGAGTTTCAGCCCGGATGGCAAACGCATCGCCTCAGGGGAGTTGGTTGATGAGACAATCCCTTTGTGGGACTCGTCGACGGGCGAGGAACTCCGCACACTCAAGGGACATGAATCTGGTGTCATCAGCGTGAGATTCAGCCCGGATGGTACGCGCATCGCCTCGGGAAGTGGTGACAGAACATTCCGTTTGTGGGACTCGTCGACGGGCGAGGAACTCCACTCGCTCAAGGGACATACGCGTTCTGTCACCAGCGTGAGTTTCAGCCCGGATGGTAAGCGCGTCGCCTCGGGAAGTAATGA
>PBMZ01000068.1 GCA_002722955.1 Planctomycetaceae bacterium
CTAAACAATTCCCCTTTTGGGAAAGGTGAGGCGATGAACCATCCATCTCCACTTTCCGATTCGGATATTCAACAACTTCTGGCGAACGCTGTTGCCGTCGAATCCGATATTGATGACGAGTTGCTCGAATCAACATTGAATTCCGCCACTGGCGAACCGCTGACCGATAGCGAAGTCACCCGAATCCTTGATAAGGCCCGCGGTGAAGTCGGTACCGTCGCCCCGCGTGATGCTGTGGTTGGAGGACGGCGTTCTGGCAACATTGCACTTGGCACCAGCGAGAGCCCTGCGACTCCGTCGTCGATGAGGTATCGTCGTGGACGCGATAGTGTTGGGCAGTCGAATCCCAGTCGTCGCGGAATCGTCGCCATGATGATGGCGACTGCGATAGCCTTAGTACTGATGGTTAGCTTGTTCGTACCAATGCGATCAACTTCGAACGGATTGCTGATTGCCAACAATTCGAGCGTTGTTCCATTCGATGATCAGATCAATGGCAGCGACGAGGTGAACTTGGCGAGCCCATCGAATTTGGGCGTCGACAATGGCCTGGTCGCTCGGCAGCGGCCTGAGGTTGAGATCGCGGCAATTCAAGTTGGCGACATCATTGAAACCTCCGCACGCGAAAAACGCATGCTTGAGTTGCCAGATGGCTCGATCTTATTTGTCAATGAAGGCTCAAAGGTCGAGGTTCTTGAATCCCGCCGGCTGAAACTTCACCAAGGCGAGATATTCGTCGATGTCGCACAAGTTGCATCAACCAGCGCCAGCGAACCCACATCCGACGATCTCGTGAAGTTCCAGGTTGGCACATTGCAACGCGATGTAACTGCGTTAGGAACAAAGTTCGCCGTGCGAACGTCTGGTCGCGGCGGTGATGTCAGCGTGACTCAAGGCAAGGTGAAGGTCGACGGCGTTCACGAAGTTGTCGGTGCAGGTCAGCAATTGGCACTCTTGCCGGGAGACGAAGCGGGCCCGCAACCGAGTGCGACGCCGATGCCAAGAGCCTCGCGCCATCTTTCCTGGACTCGAGACTTAATGGCCGCGGCAGAAACCCCGCTGATTCCGCCGAGCGGTTATCGCGGTGGCAAGTTGATCGCTGTCGACCCCAATGGTCAGGAAGTGCATCTGACGATGCGGAAGTATCATGTGGATGTTCACATCGAAGACGGTTTCGCTCGGACGACCATTGATCAAACTTACTTCAACAACACATGGTCGCGGATGGAAGGCACGTTTCATTTCCCGTTGCCGCCGGATGCGTCACTGTCGCGCTTAGCGATGTACGTAAACGGCAAGCTGATGGAAGGCGGGATGGCCGAGCGAGAACATGCACGCAATGTCTTCGAGCGGATTCGACACACTCGCCGTGATCCCGCTTTGCTTGAGTGGGTCGATGGCAGCACATTCAAGATGCGAGTCTTCCCCCTCGAGCCGCGTCAGGAAAAACGCATCGTCCTTAGCTACACACAACGGTTGCCGCACGCTTATGGAGAATACGATTACCGCTTCCCAACTGGTCACACCATGGATTTCGTCAAGCAGTGGTCCACATCGATCCGCATTGCGGGCGGTGCGAAACGCAAGTGGCGCAGTTCGTCGCATGACTTTTCATCGAGGCGCGACGGTGATGACTTAGTGCTGTCGGCAACACAAAAGAATGCGACGCTGGAAAGTGACATCGTCCTTTCGGTGCCGACAGCGGGCGACTTGCCGAAGAAAGCCACCGAAAGGAAGACGCATGCCAAGTTCTCAAAAGCCACTCACGAGGGTCACGATTACATGATGATTCGGTTTCGGCCGTACTTGGCGGGCGAGAAATCACGAAAACGACGCCATTTGGTCATCTTGTTCGAGGCTACGGGAAAGCAAGATCCGCTGCTCGCACGCACCCAAATCGACGTGTTGAAGTCGCTGTTGGATAACGCTGAGCACAACGACACATTTTCCATCGTTGTCGCCGCGAACGATGCAAAACTGTTTGACGAGAAACCACAACCATGCGTCAAGAAACAAATCAATCGGGCCGTCAAGTTTCTTGAGAAGCAGCATCTTGTGGGTGCATTGGATTTGCAAAAGGCACTGAAGGCGTGCGAAGAGCCATGTCGAATTGAGGACTCGCTGCTTGTGCACTTGGGCACAGGCATCCCTGTTCTGGGCGAACGCGACCAAAAGAAACTGTTGAAGGCTTTGCCGGAGGGCACGCCATACATCGGCGTCGGAGTTGGCAAGCGTTGGTCGCGGCAGTTCATGAAGCAAGCAGCCAGCCGCACGGGTGGCTATTTCACTCAGATCAATCCGGATGAAAAAGTCGCTTGGCGGTCGTTCGAGTTACTCTCGACACTGAACGCACCTCGGTTGCTCGATGTTCGTGTCATGACCAGTGATGAAGATCAAAGCATCCAGTTTCTGAACTTCGCGGACACGATTGTTCAAGGCGAGGAGTTTGCTGCGGTGGCTCGACTTCGTGATGACGCGAAACTGCCATCAGAGCTGTTGGTCACCGGGCAACTCAACGGTAAGACCGTCGAGTTTCGCGTACCGGTCAAGAAGGTCGAAGGGGACGCAAGCTATCTGCCAAGAACATGGGCGAAGCTCGAAATTGACCGATTGATTGCCGACGGTGCTGAGTCGCACAAACAAGAAATCATTGAGCTAAGCAAAGCCATGTACGTGATCTCGCCCTACACATCGTTGTTGGTGTTGGAAGATGAGAAGATGTACGAGCAATTCCATGTCGACAGAGGCCGAAAGGACCATTGGGCTTTGTATCCATGTCCCAAACAGATCAAGGTCGTCAAGGAACTGGGAGCGGCGCCAGCTTCTGTTGCCGACAACAAGCAAACTAAAGACGAGATTCGTCAGCGACTGATTCAAGATTTGCTTCGGACGTTTGTGATCCGGCAGCAGGGGACGATCTTCGCGAACCCGACTGCTTACTCAAACATTGCGAATCCTAATGATTGGACTTCGCTACGCCGTACGCGAATGAAATGGACCAAGATTTGGGGACGCCCCGTCGACGAGAGTTCGTTTGATGCGGACGACGGATTCTTCTACTCACCACCACCGCTGAGAGAATGGACTCTCCGAGGCAACTACGGCACGAAGTCCGGCAGAATCATCGGACTTCCGGTGCGGGATTTCATGCCAGAAGTTTGGACAAGAGATGGCTACATCGGGCCTGAGACTGTCGTGATGGAATCATTCATGGGACAAACCGATCTCAACAATGTTGGCATCTGGTTGGATGACGTAGCTGTTCAGAACATTCGAGGAGCTTTTGCCAAACGTCCGCGATTTCGTTGGGGATACCTGTCTGACCCCATGGTAACGTTTTCGGTGGATCGTCGATCCGGATTAGATTCTCAGCAGATTGCGAAGTGGCAAACGTTCGATGTCGACATGAATGGAGTCTTGGATTTTGCGATTCCGGACACATCAGGCGTGAACACGTGGGCCATTGAGGGAACAGGTCTTGTCCCAATGAGACCATCCGTGAGGTTTGACGGCGAGTTAAGTTTACTGATTCGACAAACACAAAACGTCGAGTTCGATTTACCAGGGAGCGAATTGCATTATTTGAGCGTGCATAATGGGGAAGCCAACCATTTGCTTGGGCTTCCGCATTACATGAATCCAGATTATCCCTATCTACCTTATCGAGTCCCAAGACTTTCGACAGAAGACCGGATTCTTGAAGACCTCGTCATGCGAGCACCAGGTTTGAATACATCGCACCTGGACTTGCTGGCGGTCATTGATCAAGAACTCCCCAAGGACGAACCTACTGGAACGGTCGACGAGCGAGCTCGTGAACTGATCGAGAAGGCTCGATCGTTGGGTTGGGAATCAGTTGTTTTCGGAAGCGGTCCACGACGCCTGCGCGTGCGATATAACGGCGCCGGACAGTTTGTTTTCTCCCGCGTCGTCAGCGAGGGACTGCGTGAACAGGTTGTTTGCGATGGCGAGAACCTGTGGCATCTGTACGAAGAACTGGGCGTGGGTTCTAAGCGTTCGATGAACCGAATCCAACGGCGATTCTTGTTGAGCATGGTGCCGTGGCTGCTGCCGCCTGTCGAAGACTTGGCAGTGAACTTTCACATTGAATCCGCAGGGAAACGTCGTCTCTTGCTGAAGCCGATCAAGGCCAACGGGCAAGGCCATTTCATCGAGCTACGCTTTGCGAAGTCCGGGAGCTTGGCAGAGATGCGAGTTGTCGATGCGAAGTCGCAGCAACAAATCGCACGACAGACGTTCTCGGCAAATGGTGTCGTCACGATTTATGACGCTCAAGACGAAGTTGTTAGCAGCACCAAACTGAATCGGCGAACAGTGAAGCCAGCTAACGTTAAGCCTTCGCTGCAAGACCTCGTCGTCTTGCCGATGCCAGTCCGAACACAAAGTCAGTTTGCGAACATCTTGACGCGAGTCAAAGGAAACTACCAAAAGCTTACCGAAGACGAAGCCCTGCAGGTTATTGCCCATGATTTGAGTGCGGGCAACGGAACGCGAGCGATGCAAATCATCGGTCGCAAGTTTCGGGCTCATGGCGATCGACGAATTGGCTTCCTTGAATTGCTGGCCAGCAGTCGTGTTCGCTGGAATCCCACAAGGCCTGTTAATTGTGGTGGCGGTTTCTTGATCAAGTTCAACGCTGTCGAAGACCACCCGGATTCTGAATTGGCCAAGTTCATCAACTATCGTGCGCCGCAGGCTCATATCGACGATAATCAATTCGATGAAGAGATGACCGGCAGTGATGGCTTTGTTCGCCGGATGTCTCAACTAGAGAAATTGATCAGGCGGTTCAGAAGTGGCAAGGATCAACGCGGCAACGCTGCGTGGGTGAAGGGCCACCGACGATTGGCTTTGCAATGGATTCGGACTGCTCAAACGCCATGGCTGGCATGGGAATTGTTGCAATCGATGCGTGCTGGTGAAAGCGATGAGGCCGCAATCCGTGATTTCATCACAGCGACCAAGGAATTGGAATCGAAGCCAGTTCTGTCGTATCTGGCAAAGTACGAGCGAGCGAGAATGTTGATCGAAGTAGGCTCTGACCGACAGGCCCGCTTGCTGTTCAACGATCTCTACAACAAAGCTATCGCAAACGGACAACTTCCCCACTTGGAACAATCGTTCGTAGCAAGCATTCGATCCATGCCGGAAGGCGAGGATTTGTGGAAACGACTCCTTACGGATGCTGTCCGCAGTTTGCTGAAGCAACAGAATTACTTCTTGGCGAAGTCTTATTTGATGCAGTCCTTCCACTTGGGAGCTGGTGAGTTAGCGAAGGAACTGACGAAGGACGTATACGTTCCTGCTGTTAAGAAGTCTTTGAAGTCGGAAGACCTGAAAACTGCCGCAGCGCTGTGTTCTGAATTGGAATTGTTCGACGAAGCGGACGAGTGCATTTCGGAATTGCTCCAACAAGATGAATACAAAACGAAAGTCGAATTATGGCGAATGGCAGCTACGATTGCCGACCGAAGGGGCAAAAAGTTGTTAGTGCTCGAGCGACTCGAAAGAGCCCTCGACTTGGAATATGCGAAACTGCCGGATGTGATCGAGATTGCCAGTATTCGCCAATCATACGGTGATTTGCTACAACGCTTCCAAGAGATCGCGAAGGCATATCGTGCCATCGCGAAGGACGTTCCCGCCGACTTCGTAAGCCGAGTCATCCGTACAGTCGGCCGCTGGCGATACCTGGACGACGATGACTCTCCCGCCTGCCACGCTGCTGGCAACGTCTTCTTGGCACTCGGCAAAGACGCAACCGCGTGGAAGTACTACACAACGCCCATCGCGCAGCATCCAAATCAAGCCGGCCCGTGGCATGCCTTGGCAAATTCGATGCAGCAGGCTGGACGATATGAATCTGCGTACGATGCCTATTCGGAAGCGTTCCGAGTTGAACCGACAAACGCTCAAACGCTTTGGAATCACGCTTCGCTGCTGGAATCTCGTGAAAAGCCTGTTCGCGCCAATGCACTGTTCAAACAGATTGCCGAAGGCGACTGGCAACCACGGTTTGCCAACCTGAAACGCCAAGCTCAAAAGAAACTAGGAATGTGATTGTCGGTCAGCGACCAATCGAGCTAATCGCTGTTGGTCTTCGTCGGTCATCACCCAGCTTTTAAAACCAATGACATAGATCGCCAGAAACACAAGTGGGCAAAGCCAAACGCCGTACACCATCCAAGCTGTTGGGACTGGAAAGCCCGCGACAATCTCAGGCTGCTGAGCAGTCACGTATCCGCCATAGTTTGCGGCCATCGCTAGAAACGAGCCGCAAACTCCACAAGCCGAGAGGATGACAAGACCAACGAATCTGCGGTTGTAGCCATTCTTGCCAGCTCCCAAACTCAAGCAAAGCAAATAAACGGCGATCAGAAGAAGTCCAGTCACCGTTCCAGTGGCAATCATCTCGGCGTCGAAGGCAATGGACTCACCAGCCACGTCCATCTCGCGTTCCTGCGGATGCGTACTGGCACCAGGATAAGACTTGCTGGGCGAGACAGCCGCAAAGATCACAATCGCCCAAAGTGCGAGCAGAGTGATCAACAACAATGATGCGATGCGATTCATATTTGCAAACTCGAGTTTAGTTGGCTCACAATTCCCGCCATTGGCGGCCTGACTTTTTCAGTAGTTCGTCGGCTTCTTTCGGACCGGCGGCACCAGCTGGGTAGAACTTGGGTTCCGTGTTGTTCTTTTCCCAATGATGTAAAACCGGAGTCACGAACTTCCAAGCCGCTTCTAATTCGTCACTGCGTGTGAATAACGTGGAATCTCCTCTCAAGACATCCAGCAACAAGCGTTCGTACGCTTCGGGCATTGATTCTGTGAGCGTCTCGTACTCGAAGTCGAGTTCGATCGGGTGAATCTGATACTGCATTCCTGGTCGCTTGGTTGAGCACGTTAGCGAGATCCCCTCTTCCGGCTGAATACGAAACACCAGCGTATTGGGTTTGGCACCGACCAAGTCGCAGCTGTCACCTTCACATTCGACCGTGGTAAACAAATGCAGCGGCGGCAGTTTGAATTGCACAGCAATCTCGGTCAATCGCCGAGGCAGACGTTTGCCAGTTCGCAAGTAAAATGGAACACCCGCCCATCGCCAGTTGTCGACGCGAACATCCATGGCAACAAAGGTTTCTCGATTGGAATCCTCGGGGATGCGGTCTTCCTTGCGGTAAGCGTTCATCCAATTTCCGTCCGAGCCGCCTTTGATGTATTGCCCGCCAATGGCCCAGTTGTCGAGGCGACTGGGATCGCCGGGAGCCAGCGTCTTGAGA
This sequence comes from Planctomycetaceae bacterium, assembly GCA_002722955.1. Taxonomy (GTDB): domain Bacteria; phylum Planctomycetota; class Planctomycetia; order Planctomycetales; family Planctomycetaceae. The sequence continues at coordinate 7,305 of PBMZ01000068.1, forward strand.
ACCTTCAGCTTCTCGTCGCGGATGTCTTTCGCTTGGAACAGCGCGGGCGGCTCCATGGCAATTAGACACAGCAGTTGAAGCACGTGGTTTTGCAGCACATCACGGAGTGCTCCCGACTTGTCGTAATAGCCGCCGCGACCTCGTTCAATTCCCTGGTCTTCCGCCACGGTAATCTGTACGTGATCAACATGATTTCGATTGAGCATCGGTTCGAAAATTGCGTTGCCGAAGCGGAACAACAAGATGTTCTGAACCGTTTCCTTGCCCAGATAATGGTCGATGCGGTAAATCTGATCTTCGCGCAGCATTCGTGAGAGGCCCGCTGTCAACGCTTGCGAAGACTCCAAATTGTGTCCGAATGGCTTTTCAAAGACGATGCGCAAGACATCTTCGGAATCGATATTCGGGATCATGTCAGCACCGTCCAGCATCGTGACGATCGGTTGGAACAACTTCGGATCAGTTGCTAGATAAAAGACTCGTTTGCCGCCTGTGCCGTGCCCGGATTCGACTTCTTCGAGCCGCTTGTCCAACCCGTTATAGGCAGCTTGTTCTGCGAGATCGATTTTGTGGTAGTACAGTCTGCTGGCAAACTTGTTCCATTGCTCATCGCTCACCGATTCGGCTCGAGCGAACTTGCGAACAGCCTCGCCCATCTCATTGCGAAAGCTCTCGTCCGTTTTGTCGCGACGCGCGACGCCAACGATGGGCAGATGGTCGGGCAAGTAGCCGTCCTGAGACAGCATGTACAACGCTGGAACAAGTTTGCGAGCGGTCAAATCACCGGACGCACCAAAAATCGCAATGGATGCAGATTCCGTTTGGGACAACGCCAAAGTGGGCTCTTGCAGAGGGATCGTCATTGAGTTTGGCTCGGTACACGCTCAGCGTGTGGCAACTGACCGCTGAGACCTGAGCAGCGGTACTTCGATTACTGATTTCGACTACTTATGCGTTTTATCGCCGGAATGAACGGAATTCAATCACGACTTGTTATTGACGACAATTTGGGTATTCTGGATGGTTTGTTGGATTACAAATCACTCCAAACACGGCACGGTAATGGAGCTCCAAATGCGTCATGCTCTGGCAATAAGTATTTTGACTTTAGCAGTTTACGGTGTTTATCCAGCGTCGCGCGTGGTCGCAGCTGACTCGAAGGGAGCGATCACGGATCTGCGTAAAGTCGACGCTGATTATGCATACCAAGGGGAATACTGTGGCCGAGCACTGATCGAACTCCCCAGTCGCTCGTGCGTGTGGCGAAACGTGGGCTTGCAGGTGATTGCCCTTGGCAATGGCAACTTCGATGGAGTCCTCTACCAAGGTGGCTTGCCCGGTGCCGGTTGGTGGAAAGGCGATCCAAAGTGGAAGTTCAACGGTTCCCTAACAGACGGTGTTGTGACGCTGAAAGCGGAAAACGGGCAAAGCATCACCGTTGATGGGCACGGCGGTCACATCATGGATCCGCCTGACAGTCCTTTGGATGAAATCGGCCGAGTCGCCAAGGTTCATCGATCCAGCCCAACATTAGGAATGTCACCGCCTTCGGGATCCGTCGTACTTTTTGATGGTACTGACACTGGCAAGCTCGACAACGTATCCATTACTGAAGACGGTTACTTGCAGATCGTCCCGGGCTCACGGAAGGAAATTTACACCAAAGATGCTTATCGGGACTTCACATTGCATTTGGAGTTTCGATTGCCCTATATGCCACACGCCCGTGGACAAGGCCGCTCGAACAGTGGAGTTTATTTGCAGCAACGCTACGAGACGCAGATTCTTGACAGCTTTGGCTTGGAAGGCGTACACAACGAGTGCGGTGGCCTCTACAGGCAGCGTGAGCCCGACGTCAACATGTGCTTGCCACCATTGACGTGGCAAACTTACGACATTCAATTCCGAGCCGCTCGCTTTGATGGCAAGAGCGACAAGCCCGTGCAGCTAGCTCGGCTGACCGTTCGCCACAACGGCGTCGTCATCCACAACGACTACGAGTTAACAGGCAAGACGGGCGCAGGAAAGCAAGAAGCTCCGGAAGCCCTGCCAACGAAATTGCAGAACCACGGCAATCCTGTGTTCTTCCGCAACATCTGGTTGGTCGAAGGCACGACCGGTTCAGCATGCGCCGTGGCGTGTAGGTGCAAAGCAACCAAAAAAGGCCTGCTAAGCCGATTGTTTGGCAACTAGGAAACGCTGGCCTCAAAGTAGCCATCACTCTCCGAGTGATGAGCTTCGTGAAACAGCATTGCCGAGCGACACGTAGCGGAAGTTTGTGCGATCGCAAGAAGGCCCTCAATCGGAGAGTGACGGCTACCTTGTTATTCGTCCTTGGCTCCACCAAGCGTCACGGTGATCTTGTAGGTATTCTGCAAGTGAGCGTGTGCGCGGCTGGCGTAAGAGTCTTTCGGGAACCGTTTGCAGACCTGCTGAAACGTTAAGATCGCTTTTTCTTTGTTGCCTGCCGCCTCTTGAGTTCGCGCCACCTCGTACAACGCCCATGCTGCCGACTTCGGGGCTCCGCCGATGATCTGGTTGTACAGAATGATGGCTTCTTTGTATTCCTTCAGGCGGCGGTGGCACGCTGCCATCTCCGAGTAGTTGCTGGGGAAGTTGTTGGATTGACGATAGTAGGCGATCGCTTGTTTATGCTCGCCCGCATCGCGGTAAGTCGTTGCGATCTGCCAGATCCACTTTTCGGCGTTCTTGCTGTCGGTCTTGTAAAGTTCTTCGTAAACCGCCACAGCTTCCTTGTACTTGCTGGCTTCGCGATAGGTTGTGGCAATCGTGCTATTCCAGTGAACGGCTTGATCGGGGTCGAGCACAACATTTTGACGATAGGCTAACACGGCCGGGTCGTAGTTCTTCTGCTGGCGATAGCTGTACGCGATTTGGCTGTTGCCTTCGACCTTGTTCTTGTACTGGCGATATTGAGCGCGAGCTTCGTCGTATTTGTTCTTCGATTTGAAGTACGTCGCAATCTTGTCACGAATTGTGTCGCGTTCTCCGAACTGCTTCATCATCTCTTGGTAATAGGGGACAACTTTAGTGTCTCGTCCGGCGGCAATGTGGATGTCGCCGATGTAATAGCCGTTGTTGAGTGCGATGAGTTCGTCTTCCTCTTCGCTGGTGTTCTTGGGAGTGACGCTGCGAATGTAGGCGATGCACTCGTCGGCGAATTTCTCGGCTTTGGCCTTCGTCTTGCTGTCGGCTGCCATGGTGCTAATGGGGCGGCGGCTGTAATAGAGAACGTAGTAGGCCAACTGTTCCTCAGAATATGTCGTCTTGAGCGCCTCCAAGCCTTCTTTCAAGGCAGCTTGATAAAACTGATACGAAGCCAATTCGTAAGAGGCACGCTGACATAGGGACTTCGATTCGCGGTTCCGCGGAGTTTCGAAAGTCAGCTGCTTCCACATCTTGACCAACAAGTCCGAGTCCTTTTGGACCTTAGCGATTTCAATCAAGTCCGAGCATGTATAGACGGCCGCCAAGTGTTTTGGGTGATCATCTAAGACCGACTGATAGGTCTTCTTCGCCTTGCGAACTTCGCCCATATCCTTGTATGTCTTGGCGATGTAATAGTCGGCGGCGATGGCTTCGTTGGACTCGGGCCAGTAATCAACGACTGATTGAAAGCCCTCTTTAATGGCGGTATTGAGTTTCCTTTGATGCACCAAGCAAATGCTCCAACGCAGCTGAGCGTAAGGGGCTCCGATGCTTCGCTCGTACAGAGTCAAGAACTTCTCGTATTCGGCCATCGCGACTTTGTAGTTGCGTTCGTGATAGTATTTGTCGGCGATCTTCATTTGGTATCGCTCGACTTCACGCAGCTTCGCGTATTGCTTGAGCGACATTTCGTCGAGTGCTGCGGCGTTCGCGCGTTGAAGCGAAACGAAGCTGATCAAGACGGCAATTAACAGGAGAAGACTGCGTTTCATGGCATTTCCTATTTCTTCTTTTGGGCCTCCAGCCACTTACTGTACTCGGTGTGACCGTAAAAGATGACGTTCGTTCCCAGTTGGTAGCAGGCTTCCCAAATCTCCGGCGAGATACCCGAGTGGTCGTCTGTCCAAGCGTCGCCAATGTCGCCAGGATGATAATAAGCAACCCAGCGACCATCGACTTTCCAGCCTAACGCCTCTTTCCCACCGTGAGGAGCCACGTAGGGTAAAAAGGGAATCTGATATGGAATTCGATGAATCGTATCATCCAACGGAATAGCAACCGGACGCACTTGAGGTAATACGCGATTCATCATCGCTAAGAATTGATTGTGAAAATGGCGAGAGCCGCCGTTATCGCCGAACAACATTCCGTGCTTCTCGAGCAAATATTCCTTCAAGATCTTCACTTCACCCTTCGAAAGTGAAATGTTCTTTTGACCGGTAAGGTAAACGACCGGCGGACTCTTCCCTTTGGGAAAGTTGTTCAATTGAGCGACCGTTCGCGATTCCGTGCGGTCAGCGACTTGCTGCTGAGTTCTCACGTTGTATTCGATCAGCATATTCAAGTCGGCACCAACACCGAAGTCTTGGTCCCAATCACCACCGGTGTACTCAAGTCGGATGAAGCGAACTTTGCCACGCTTGGTTCCGCCAGCAAAGCCAGCCCCCGTCCCCTCGCCGTAGCCGACAGTGTAAGCGTGCTTCGTGATCTCGGTTAGTTGAAGCTTTACTTCGTCGATTGGCGGGACTTGGAATAAGATTGCGCTGAACGGGTTGACGATGAACTTCTTTTTAATGACCTTTTGGACTTTCACCTTTTGGGCGATTGGCTTTTGTTCGCCGCCGCCAGCGGGCATCTCGTATAATTCCTGGCAACCACTGATCTTGCTGAAGATAAGGAACGCCATGCAGAACACGAAACTATAGCTCATCAGCCCCGTGACCGATTGGTTTAGCTTGCGTCCCTTGCGTCCGTAATACCAAGCCCGTGTGTCGAGCGGATTCCAGATACGCTCGCCGCTCGCGTCGTCTTCATCCGAGTTAAGCTCTAGCGAGAGGTGCGCGTCCGAGCGGCGCTTTCGAAGTCTCAACAAGTCATAGTGCTGAGACGCTTGCTCCATGCCCCAGACGACCCAGGCTAAGCCGATCATGAAGGCCGCACCAGTACCAATGCGAGCTGCATAGGCTCCGACGGCGTACAAACTAAGTTGATCGCTTATGAATACGGCCAATTGCCAAGCCGGCAAGAATGCGACACTTGCAGTAGTCGCACTGCGGATGTTCCATTGAAATTGCTTTAGGCTGTGAGGAAATTCCTTTGAAACCCAAATCACAACTAGTGGAATTGCTGGAAGAAAGATGATCCACAGTAGCCAATCAGGAAGCACGCGGAACCACAACCAGTTGAACACTGCAAATGTCCAAAGCACGACATACCCGCACGTGATCTGCACGAATCGGTCGCGTCTGATTGTATTGCCCAGTTCATGCATTGCTTAGTCAATGCCTTCCAGCAAGCTGTCGACTTTATCCAAAGGGTTTTCGTTAGGTTTTGCTGTCTTGGTTTCGTCGATTCCCATCGCGGCAGCAGCTTTTTCCACATCGCTGGTTGATGGAGTTTCCCCGTTACTAGTGTTCTCCACCACGTTTGCAGGCGCGTTTTCGGAGGGTTGAGTTTGCTCAGCAGGAGCCGCTGGCTCGGATTTCGTTGGCGTGGCAACAGCCGTCGCGGTTGAATCTGATGACGCTCCAAAAACGTCTTCCCAAAAGTATGGAATCACTGTCAGCATAAACATCAGCACGACGCATCCGGCTGTCGACACGAGGATACTTGAGGCAAGTCCGCTGGATGCAACAAGCCCCATGACTTCTTGGGGGTTCTTACCCTGCATCTCGCCCATGAATTGCCGCAACTCCTCGGCCGTGGCGGTCGAGTTTTTCTTGAGGTCGCCTAATTCGCTTGCAATGCTCATCGCACTACCTATATCGATCTATTGAGATTCTGGTTCGACGATATGTACCAGTTCACCGCCTGCTTCGCTGACAGCTTCGAGGACGGGTTCAAATCGTTGAGCCAAAGTTTCACTGTGTATTTTTAACAACACGGTTCGCTCGCCAGCCGGCAAGTCTCCCAGTAAGTCTTCCACCTCGCCCGCCAATTGTCCCACGCCGATCTTCTGTCCATTTAAGTAAAGATCGTTTTCCTTGTCGACAACAATGCTGGCCCGCGAGTGATCAGAGGCTTCTAAATTCGACGCCTCAGCCGGTTCCCACTTCAAGTGGCTGTCGTCCTGAGCCCTTGCCAGGATGACAAAGAAGATCAGCAGATTAAACGCAATGTCCCCCATCGCCATGCTGGGCACATCCGCCTTCGATGCTCTTCTCTTCAGTTTCATTGGGTTTGTCGGTTAGACTTAGGCGACAAGGTTCTTGGTCGTTTAACCCGTATCCGTAGGCGAGGATCGTTTGCTTTCCTCGCCTACGGATACGGGCTAAATGATAGTGGCTCTCAGAATCACTGAGGCAACATCACTTCACGTTCTTCTTCCATTTGGACGGTGACTACGCCGCCAGCATCTTCGATTTGGGACGTTACCAATATCCACTGTTTGTAAGGAGCGTCCTTTTGGCTGGTGACGACGACGATCTTTTCGGTTTGATTGGTCTTCCCCGCCAACTTCCGAGCAATCGCGTCTTGGAACTGATTGTATGCCGTCACTTCGCCATTGACCAACACGCTGGTTCGGCGGACTTCGACCTTGATGTTTTCGTTTTCTTCTTGTTTCTCGACCGTCTCGCTCTTAGGAATCGTCTGCTTTCGGCCAGCATCCGGTTGAATCGACGCGCAGACCAAGAAGAACACGATCAGGTTGAACGCGATGTCTCCCGTGGCACTGGACGGTGATTCCACCAGCAACTTGCTTTGACGTCGAGCACGCATGTTACTCTTTATTCTCCAAAGCCATTTGCAAGGTCACTGTTTCGATCAACTCGGTAGCCGACTCTTCGACTTCCAAAACGAAACCGTTGATCACTCCTGTAAAGTAGTTGAAGGCGATGAACGCTGGCAGGCCGATGATCAAACCAAAACAAGTCGTCAGCAAACTCACTTCGATACCAGCGGCTGCTGCTGAGACGATGTCTGTCTTCGCAACTTGGATTTCGGCAAACGCTTCGATCATACCAGCGACCGTGCCAAGGAACCCAAGCATCGGCGCGGCGCTTGATACCGTCGCCAAAGCCGGAAGGTGACGTTCGAGGGCCGCAACAACGTGCACACTGTAATCGTCCATTGCCTTGACGACTTGCTCTTCGATCTTCGCTGTGTCGTAGCCAAGTCGACGTAGCAACAAGAACTTGCGCAAGCCTGCGCCCATGATGGCTGGCACCGGACCTTGCCCATCGTTGCACAAACGCAAGGCATCCTCGACTCGATCATCTGTTAACAGACCTTGGATGTCATTACGAAATCGCGAGCTGTCAGTTCGTAGCATCTTGAGGCTTCGATAACGTTCGATAATCACACCGGAGGCCACAATTCCCATGATGAGAATTGGCCACATGAAAGCACCGCCGTCTTTCATATACCCGATCGCTCCCGCATCCCAGAACGAATCTCCAGGTGGAGCCTCCTCGGGAGCCTCCTCTTCGGTGGCAGCGTCGCTGTTTTCTTCTTCAGCAGGCTCTTCTGGATTCGCCGCTGCTGATGGTCCTTCCGCCACGGCTGCTTCTTCGGCTGTTGGAGTTGGTCCAGCCTCCACACCGGGTGTCGGAACTTCTTCCGGTTGAGTGTCCAAGTTCAACGGATCTTGGCCGAGGAGCAACGTAAGGATCAACAGTTTTGACATAAGTGATATCGTTGAGTGAGACGAGGAATGCGATTAGGTGGGACAACGTGGGCGGGATAAAGGAGAGACTGGGATGGCCACAGGGCTCTTCCTGGTAACCCGACGCGTGAGCGAGCGACGCTCACACGTACTCGCAATGACAAGCCTTGCTTGCGATTACGTGTGAGCATCGCTCGCTCACGCGTCGGGTTACCAGGAGTTGTTGCCTCGTTGCCAAGCCGAGCTTGGGAACGAGCGGGATGCTTACTGGTTCTCCAAACTTCGGGCCTCGGCTTCGAACTGCTGAATCATCTCCGGCAATGCCAGGCGACCGCGAGAATATTTTGCCGCTTCACTGGCAGGGAAGTCCCAACGGCAACGGTTATATCTTCGGAACGCTTCCCGATTGTCGTTCCCTTTTCGGAAACTCTCTCCCGACCAGAACAAGGCGTCCGAGCAAAGCTCGTCCTCTGGGAAGTCCTTAGCGAAGCGATCAAATGCCGAACCAGCATCACGGTACTTTTCAGATTTATAGAAGCACTGGCCGATCCGGAAGGCAATTCGTGAAGCGTATTGATGCGTCTCGAACTTCTCGATGAACTTCTCGCCCACTTGAGCGGCCACGTCGTAAGTTTCCTTCTTATAGAAGTGGTCACAAATCCGAATCATCACGTTGGCGATCAGTGGGCTCTTGGGGTAAGTGGCCGCCAACGTGACGTAGGCTTCCAGCGCTTCATCGAAGTTGTCCGATTCCTCGTAGCTCTGTGCCATCTTGTACTGGGCGTCGGGAGCCAGCGGGTGATCTGGGAATTGTCGCACGATCATTTCGTATGATTCGATGGCCTCGTTCCAGTCACCCAACTCTTGAGCAAACTGTCCCAGCAAATAAGCGATACGCGGTACATACTTCGGATCTGGGAAGTCTTCCATCACCTCACGCAGCACGCGCTTTCCAGCTTCGAGGTCTGTCTTTTGCTGGTCGTCACGACCGAGCTTCTTATGACTCTTGAAGAGTTCGAAGTAGCTCTCTGCGATATGGAATTTCGTTTCCACCGCAAGCTTCTCGTCATTGAACGCCTTGCTGAAGGCGGACACTAATCCATCCGTACCAACGACAACGGGCACCTGGACCGTTTGCTCCAGCTTGCCATCTTCCGTGCTGGCTGCGTCGTCAACGTAGCGAAGATGAACCGTATCGCCGAAATAACATTCGATGTATGGGTCGTCAGCAATCATGTTGCCAGGAGCGGGTTTCTCGGCCGACTTCAATGCGAACGAACCGGTGAAGACGCCGCTGTGAGCCAGCGTTTCGGCAAGTTGCACGTTTTCCTTCTCGCCAAATTCTGTGCTGATTTCGACGGTGATAAAGTCCCGTTCATCGGATGTGTCGTGATCGGCATCGTCGACTCGTAAGAAGATCTTTTCGCCAACATGCAATTGCTGCGTGTTCTTGTCGTAGTCGCGGTCAGTACAGGCAAGTGTTCCGTTCGAGATCAATCGAGCGGCTGCTTGACGGTCCGTAGCGGCTCCAGTTGGACGCAGTTCGTCTTTGTAGATTGCTGCAATCTTGTCTTTGCCGGTTAGGTTCAGAACTCGAGTGACTAAAGTTCGATCCAAGGCCGTGCTGACTTCGTCCTCGCTAAGCTTTGGACCGCCGACGAGACTCCGTGGCATATCAGCAGTGATCGGCACCAGCGAGTGGCTGTTCTTGCTGCCAAGCTGCATGATGACCTGGCCAACGAAGCGGCCTTGTTCCAATGCTTGGGAGTTGTAGTAAGCGTCAAAACGATTTGTTCGACGACGCCTGCCGATGTTTCGAGTTCCAGAGAACTGACCGGAAATTTCGCAAGTGACATCGACTTTGGCCCCGTCGGTTGTGAGCAACGTCACGGTCACTTCACTGCGACTATCCTTCGCAGCGTCCGGATCAATCACCTCGACCGTGATCGGGGCTTCGAAAGCAACACGACTTGTGTCCGTCCCATCTTCTGGGTTGCGATACAACACTTGCGGTGGTCGCGTGGGATCATTCGCGTTTGGAATAACTCGAGTTTCCAGGATTCGAATCTGTCCCTCGGTGGGCTGATTCACATAAACCACAGTTTCCCGAGGCACCGCATGTCCCGGAAACGTGTTTTGGTCATCGATGTAGCGTATATAGATTCGATCGCCGAGCTTCACTTTCAGCTTGCCGGTTTCGTCCGAGCTACTGGTATCAACTTCCTTGGTGAAGATTCCGGTAAACTCTTCTGTTTCCGTCGCCGTCAACTCGATCGGCTCGCCATCATTGACGATCACGTCGAATTGAAGTTTGTCGCGAACAGCGGTCTGATCGTGATCATAGTCGACGATTTCGACAACGAATCGCTCGCCCGGATCGATTCGCATGACTTGCTTTCGAGTCTCGATGATCTGTCCGTTGTTTTGTCTTACGAAGTCGTAGGCAATCGAGCCGACGGCTGCGTCGAAGTACGTTGCGGTCAATGTGTTCGTCAGCAAACGGCTGCTGCCTGACTCTCGAAGAGTCATTTCATCGGTATAAACTGCCGTGACAACATCGCCACCAGCAATCTCGAGAACGTTGTTCTTCGCGAGTGACAAGATGTCGGAATCGGTTGGGATGTAGAGCGAATCCTCTTCCTCACCGCCGACCTCGACGTTGTTGATCGCAACAGCTTCCCCCAGGTACTCATGAACCAATAGCTTCACGTAACGAAGTTCATGGGCTTCAAATTGCACGGTCCATTCCGACGGTGCAAAGTCTGCTTGAACGGGAGCACGTTCTTCAGCGGCTTTGGCAAAGGGTTGCTCCAAATCAAAGTCGGAAGCTTGGAATGGCAAGAGTTGCACATTGGCCTGATCGTGATCGGCACGAGCGATCAATGCGGAGACCTCTTGGCGGCCGTTACTGGCAGCCGCGAAAATCGTCAAGTCGTGCGTTCCGCGGGTCAACCAAACATCGACGTCGCGGTTTCCAGGACCGACGTTCAATTCTAATTTGCCGTCAACAGCCAAAGCCGTTCGAGCACCACGGACGGCGATTCGCGCCGCGCCTTCACGCTCTTGAACAATCTTGCCATGCCACAAAACGGCGTACGCGCGTGTTGGGTTTTCGTCATCGGGACCACGTGTCCAATACAAGTCCTCTTCGACCTTCTCTTCTTCCTGCAAATTACCGCCACGGGCCATGCTGGCAACTTGTGACCACGTGGTGTAGCTGTA
>PBMZ01000069.1 GCA_002722955.1 Planctomycetaceae bacterium
ATTAAACAAACACAAAAACTAGCTAAAACATAGATTGATTTTGGTTTCGTTGCCTTTGGTGGAGGCACGACGTTGCTAAGATCACATCCGACCACAAGGACCGACGCGACGATAACGAACCAAATTGAATTACGGGTGCTCACGTGGAGATTCTCCGCATTCCGCAGAACAGAGTTGATCGGTTTTAGTTGAAGGCTTCCGCTTTGAAGACGATTTCGCCAACATCGTTGTCACCAGGTTTGATATCAACTGGAAAGCTAGCGTTCAGAACAGTGCCTTCATGGAAGATACTGAATCGATGCGTGCCCACCGGCAGATCGTTAATCTGAAACTTCCCGTCAGCACCACTAACGGCATTGTAGCCGTGATCTTGAACCAGCATGAAAGCCGTCATCCAAGCGTGAATGTCACATTTGACAAGGACAGGTTTCGTTTCGTTTTCGGTGAAGTTATGCTCGACACCATTGTTGGGTCCGATGTTCTGGTTAAATGGCTCGTTATTGATGGTTATCACATTTGTATTGTGACTCAAGCCATCACTGTTCAAAAAGCTTATTTTTTGACCAGCTCGCACGATCGTTGCGTGGCTCAAAAAGAAACATCCCTTTTGGTCGTAATTAATGGGCTCAGGAATTGGAATGTCCTTTGCGCCTTTTCTCGGTGCCTTCGGCAAGTAAATGAAGACGTTTTGAAGCTTGCCATCGTTAACAATCAGCTTCTCGCTGAGAATCTTGTCGGCGACACAAATGGCCTTGTCTTCGGGCTTGACTCCCGTCGCGATCGACGCACGTGTAACGACCGGACCGTCATACACAAACGTGCCGATTAGGTTTCCATACTCACCTTTAGGTTCGTCACCAGGAGTAATTGGAGGTGTTGGAGGGTCGTCGCCATTCTCACCTGGATCGAACTCAGTCGCTGGCTTAACCGTCACGGTGGGAACAGCAGTCGCTCCACCACCACAACCGCCAATAAAAACTGCCATGGCTGTCACGGCAACGAATGCTGAAAGTTTGAAAACACTACGAGACATCTTGATCAACTTCCTCCCGCCTCACCAGCAGCAGGTGCTGCAGCAGGCGCAGTGATTGGGTATTTCCCTTCTTGTTCCAGCAGGCGATGATAGTTTATCAACGCGTCGCGAACTCCAATCGTTTGATGGTTTGCATCTCCATCAAACAATCCCGGGAGCGTTGGCTTCGCACCTTCCTTCGGCATCGGGAAATTGACAGGCATCGCCGTGTAAGGCGTCACCCAAGCTGGGTTGTAAAGCCACAGCATAACCCATTCGGGTCGCAGTCGATCGGCGACACCCTGCAAGTTCGGGCCTTGAGTGACCTTTTGCGGATCGGGTTCGGTGTTTTGGAATGGACGTCCACCGACCGCGTGACACTTAATACACAACGGAGCATTCAAAGTTTCCCAAGCTTCCTTCAAGTAGTTCGCGTTCGCGGCACGTTCGGGATGATTCTCTGCGTATCCAGCCTGCGCTGCGGTCAGATATGCGGGCTCGCGGACAGGAACTTGCTGGTAGGGGAATTCCGTTCCATCGACAGCAGCGAAGTAATTCGCCAACGTTCGCGCTTCATCGTCGCTCATGTTGAACCGAGGCATGCGCAAGACGGTCATCGGACGAATGCGATGCGGGTTCTTCAAGAACTGATAGAGCCAAGGCGTCTGAACCTTATGACCTTCGTGCACCAGCGGCGGCGGTGAGGCCGTCCAACCACGTTTCATATCGGTAACGATCCTTGTCTTGACCAAGTCGTCGACCAACCAAAACGCGAAGTCGCCACCCTTGGGCGGTTTCTTTTCAATCATAAAGCTATCGTAGATGCCTGACACACGCCCTGTGGGTAGCACCAACTTGTCATCGACTTTAAGCGTTTCCCAAATTTCCAAAGCGTAACCATCGAACTCGTCATGGTTGAGCACTAAGCCCTTGACGTTAAAGACTGGCGCCTCGACAGTTTCTTCCAACTCTTCGTCGTAGAATTCGCGAAATTCGCCCGTCGCAGGATTTCTTGGTGGCTTCATCTTCAACAGAAGTTCAAGAGCTTCGGGAAATTGACCTGAAGTGTTGGTCGCGCGGAATCCGTCTGGTTCCATCCCGAACGTAAACTCAGGCAATTCCAACATGTGGCAGCCGCCGCAATTGTACTTCTGCAAAATCCGCTCGCCTTCGACGATAGCTTCCGCTGCGCCATCGGGTCGGAATTGGTATTTCTCCATCGGCGGCTCGGCGACGAGGCCCAGAATGAAGGTCGCGACAGCTTCGATTTGCTCCTCGCTGAACGGGAACTTCGGCATCCTGAGACGTTCGTCGTAGCCCTTCGTTTCGAGTTTCTCGTAATCGTAACTTCTCGGGTGTCGCAACTTCTGCCAGATGAAACCAGGTCGACCGTGATGCAACAGGCTCTCGAAGAAGAACGCCGTCCGCATTTCCTTGGCCTCGGCTTCTTCAGACTTGAACGAGTCCGACTCTTTCATTTGCATTGCCTTGGCGATGCGATCCCGAGTGCTACTTCCGTCGGCCTCGCCATGGTGATGCAAGAATTCTTCGATATGTTCGAGTGCCAGCTTCGTCCGGTCTTTGCGGCCCCAATCTTGGAGCGTCGTACCAATCGGCCTCGACTTTTCGAAGCCGGGAATCTCGTGGCAGCCATAGCAACCGTATTGAGAAATCGTGCGGCGACCAACGTAATTCATCATCATCTTACGCCACTCAGCCTTGCTGACCTTCTTACTGCCAGCCTCGACAGCCAATTCGATCTCGTCGCCCTTGATTTCTTCCTTCGGCTTGTCCGAGTAACCAAACTCGCCAAACGTCTTATTGACCCCATCGGTTGTCAAAGCCTTGCTTAGATACAAGCGAACAAGATCATTCAACGCCTTCTCGTCGACTTTCGTCTCGTGATATTCCAGAGGTTCACCAGAGGCCGTCAACAGGAACGCAGCAATGTCTGCCGCTGGATCGACGAACTCGCCTTTGTCATCACCTGGTTCGAGGAACAGGTTCGGCATCTTCGTTTTCGGATGATGGCGCTCCGGATCACGAATCCAAGTGTAGAGCCAGCGGAAACCCGCTTCGCCCTTGATGATCTTTTCGTTGACGCGAGAAAGATCGGGACCGAATGTTGCCTTCGAGTCCTTGAACTTCGCATCAGAGTGCTGGTGGCATGCCAAACAACCGCGTTGTGAGAACAGCGTCTTACCGCGGTCAGCGTTTGGCTTGTAGCCTTCCTTCGGACTCAACAACTCAACGTCCGAAGACTTCTCCAACAGATAGTGAGCCACCGCGGCGATTTCAACAGGCTCGAACTGGCCGTGCAAGCTGTCCTTATCCGGTTGAATCGAAAGCCCGAAGAATTGCGGCATCCGCGTGCTCGGACGAAAACGACTGGGCATCTCGGTCCAGTTTTCGAGCCACACGCCTGTTGTCTTTTGCCCAATATGCTCAAGGCTAGGGCCAACCTTCCGCATCTTGCCGGGGACTTGATTCGGATCTGCTTCTAGAGCCAAACGCTCCGCTTCAGTCCGCGGCTCCAATCTCAAGTCGGGACCGATCGGAGTGGCACCATCAAAACCATGAATCTCGTGGCAACCAAAGCAACCAAATTGACGGACAATTTGCCAGCCTTCATACACTTTAGGAGCGGTCGGACCATACTGCTTATTGACACCCAATTCGATGACCGAGTGATGGCATTTGATACACGCAGCTTCACGCAACCGCTCTGGAAGTTGAGGGTATTCCCAAAAGTGGTTGTCGAACCAACCGAATTCCTTTTTCCACTCGTGTGCCTGAAACGGATCGTTGGGGCCGTGGGCCGCGTTTTGGAAGCTGGTTCCGGAACCTTGTCCTTCATGACAGCTTGTGCAGCCGAATTCTGGCAAGGGGTGCGGGCTGGCAGCACTCAAATATACGTCTGTTCGCGGGTGAGTCGAGAAGGGATGCGGAAAGCCACCGCCTTCTAACTCGCCATGCGGGTACATCGGAGTTCCGTCGCCATTGGACTGATCGATACCAAGGTGGCACGTACGGCAGCGATCGAAACGAGCCGTTGACGTCATCCCCAAAGTCTGGTGCAGGTCAGGAATCCAGTCCTGGATAATCTTATGGTGCGAGTTAAACCCGTCGATAATGGGTTTCTCCATCAACCAACGCTTCGCCGCATTGAAAGAGCTTTCTGGTGCAATCTTGTCCAACGATGCTTGCAACAAGTCGATTTTCGACACCAACTCGCCCAGCTTCGATTTAACTTCATCGCGTTCGGAAGTTGCTTCAGACAACTCCGCTGCTGCTGCTGCGCTATCTCGCTCCGCACCTTCCAACTTCAACTCAAGCTCTTTGACCTCGGCCTGTTCCTTCTGGAACTTTCGCATCAGCAAAGTTGCTTTTTGCTTGCCAACTTGATCACGGACGCCAATGTCGTAATTTGCTCGAGCAACATCTCGTTCGGCCCGCTTGGTCTTTACTTCGCGGCTGATGATGCCAGCTTCGTTCTCGGCCAACCGAGCAACTTTGGTCAATGACGGAATCTTGCTGTCGGCAGCCCCTAACGCAACGTTAGCTTTCTCCAATTGTTTCGTAAGTTCGTCAACACGCTCTTTATAGGCATCGGCGTCACCATTGACTAACGCTGCCATTTGCGATTGCTGGTCGTCGCGGTTCTTCGCGGCGACGAATCGGTCCATCTGGCTTTGGTATGTGCGCCACTCATCTCGATGGTCGGCAGCCATCATCCACATTGTTGCTACAAAGAGCGACAACATGCTGATCGCAAACACGATGTGCAGCGTGCTCAGTTTTCGAAAGTAACTATCAGTTGCCGGCATGGTTGGGCACCAATTTGTCCTATTCTGCCGAAGTCCTGCTCTCGTCCAAGCCGCCCAAAATCGGACACCTCAGATGAACTCCAGCAAACCACAATCCAGATGTCGGAGACAAAGGGCTAGATATTAAAGAACCATTCAGGAATGGCCACGATGTACTTCAGATTGATCGACCATCGCAAAACCATCTTGATGGGGAGTGCTGCCATCATGAGCAGCAAGTTGGAAAACACCATATATCGCAAGAATCCCATCCGGACGAAAAAGCCACGGAAGTAAGGAATCATGCACAACAACAACGGCGCCGCCGTCAAGTAGACAACGACCGCAATAATGCCAACACCTTCGCGCAGAAGTATGTAGCCGGCCTGTTCGACCAACGACGCACCCGCCGGAGCAATCGGCATTGGCATATCAAGCAAACTTAACCAGAAGTACTCAGAAAGGTTCACGTTGTTCAAAGCTTCCAACTTGTGAACGTCCCAGTACTCATAGATTCCAAAGATATTCCAGTTAGGACCTCGCAGGAACGTCCCCAGAATGATCATCCCAACCCACAGCGGCAAGAAGCCAAACAGGAAGGTCGTGATCGCAAATTTTCTCTCATTGAACGTGTAGTAACCGTTGCCCCTCTTGTTGAAATCGATGTATGGAATCGCCATCAACCCGCCAAGAATGACACTCGGAAAGACAACGCCGGCCAACCACGGGTCGTAATAGACCAGCATTTCCTGCAGACCAAGAAAGTACCACGGCGCCTTCGACGGATTCGGCGTTTTTACGGCAGAGGCCGGCTCTTCCAATGGAGCTTGCAACGCAATACCCCAGAACACCAAGACCGCAGTCAACACGATCATGCAGATCAGTTCGGTGTAGACCAAGTCGGGCCAGACCAAGACCTTTTCGTTGTCGGTCTCTTCAATCAGCGGCTTTCCAGCAACGCGTCGACGATCGTTTTCGTTGGCGCGATAAAAGAACAGCCACGTAAAGAAACCCACGATGAACAACATAGCCACAATCGGCACATTGTCAGGCTTACCAACGATTTGCCGGAAGTCCCAATCAGTCATGCTCAACGACATGAACACCAACGAAGCATTCAACGCCACCCAGCCGACAGTCGGCTTGGCAAACCATTCGCGGAAGAGCAAGATCACAATGAAAGCAATCGTCGAGATCCCGAAATAGCTAACAGGATCGGCAACAAAGAAGTCGATTGCTGCCTTCGCACTTTCAGGCATCCGAATCATGAAGTGCTCTGGCGCGCTCGTACCAGTAAAGTGAGCAAAAGAGAACATCATCAACAGACCTGCGTACCCGGCCCATACACCAGCAAGCGGCACATTCACCCCGAACAGATGCATGTGCTCATCCTTGCGGAACGACCGATAGGCCCACAGCACGTTCATCAAGAACTGGATCAGATAAAGCCAACCCAGCCCGAAGATGACATCCGATGTTAGATTTGGATGAGGGTCCAGTGACATCCCTACAACCTTACAAGGTTCTTCTGTAATCCGTTTGTTTTACGCCTATCAAGGCGCCGGCTAAAAAACAACCACTTGGCAACGCAACCGAAACCTCACCAAGCGAACAACTTGCCGCCTTACAACAACCCTACAGCGGCTGACTGATGCCACCGTCTTTTCGAACACGCCAGAAGTGAATGGAGATCAACCCCGCGACAACTAATGGAATGGCCACACAGTGCAAGATATAAAAACGATTCAACGTCGCCTCCCCAACGAAGCGTGCACCGAGCAACAGAAAGCGTGCATCGCTAGCGTTAGTAATCAAGTCATAGCCGCCAACATTCAACAACTGAAAGCCAGGCCCCTCATGACCAAGCACTGGCGTCGCACGAGCCATGTTCGAACCAACCGTAATAGCCCAGATCGCCAATTGATCCCAAGGCAGCAAATATCCGGTAAACGAAAGCAGCAGCGTCAGCTTCAATAGCAAGACACCAACCACCCAGTTAAACTCGCGGGGCGGCTTATAGCTTCCGGTCAAAAACACACGATACATGTGCAACCAAACGGTAATCACCATCGCGTGAGCACCCCACCGATGAATCTCTCTCATAATCCCGAGGGTATTCACATCACGCAGCGCCAAGATGTCATTAAAGGCCCACTCAAGCGTCGGCCTGTAATAAAACATCAGCAGCACCCCAGTAATCGTCTCCACCAAGAACAAGAAAAACGTAATCCCACCCATACACCAGGTATAGGACAAGGCAATCCCCTGCTGCTTGATCGAAACAGGATGCAAGTGCAAGAAGAAGTTCGTCAGCATTACGACCGCACGATTCCGGCGATCATACGGCGCAGGGTGCCTAAAGACACTCCCCCAAATCTGAGAGCCGCGCACATACTCAACAGCGGGATTGAGAATCGTCGCTAATAGTTGATCAAAGATGCCGATCCAACGCATTCGACTAGTTTCCTCTCACGGACGCCGTGATACACAGCTCACCGTGAATGGTGCAATCCTCTGTTCCAATTCAATCAAACTACACAGTCGACGCATCCACATACGATGTCGCGTCTTCCCACTGCCCCATTTCTTCCTGAAACTTGACGCTTTTGTCAACTTCCAGCATACCATCCGGAGCAACCGCTAAACCAACTCGCTCCAACGGCCGAGGCGCCGGGCCCTCAAAGTTGACACCCGTGATATAAAACCCAGAGCCATGACACGGGCACTTAAATTTCTGCTCACCCTCTAGCCAACTCGGCGTGCAACCCAAGTGAGTACAAACCGAAGCCAAAGCGTAGATTAAATCCCGACCCTTATATTGATCTGTATGAACAACCCAGATACCACGAGCCGCCTTGAACTTCGTGGAAACCGTTCCTGGCGGATAATCGCTGGGAGGCCCAATCTTGAACCGCATCGGCGGCTCAACCAAGACATTTGGAAACATAAACCGAGCAACCGCCAGTAAACTAACACCAGCAGTCGCCGTCATGATCGTCCAAGCCAACGCTAAAGGCGTCGCCACAAGACCCAACAAGAACCCACGCCGAGGAATATCGTCAGCTTTCGCAGCCTTCGGCTTGCCAGCAGCTACGGGTTTCTTCGGGAACTTCGGCTTCGCCGGCCCCGACGATTTCACCACCGGAGACGCCTTATCTTCAGCACCAGCCGGCTTTCGCAACGCAGCAATCATTTCCTGAGCACTACGCTTTTCGCCATCGGGAACTTTCTTCACAGCAGGCTTGGCACTTGGTTTTGCCGCAACCGGAGCTGCTGCCGCACCACCACCACCGGACACCTCACCACGAGCAGCCGCTAGAATACCAGCAGTTGAGGCGGGCTTTGCCCCAGGCTTCTTAGCTGCCGCAGGCTTGGGACTTTCCCTTGCCTCAGCAGCCAGAGCAGCGCCGCCACCTTTCACTTCGGCACGCAATGCAGCCAAAATGTCAGCGGTCGACGTCGGTGCCGGACCAGACTTCTTCGCGGGAGCGGCTGCAGGAGCTTCAGCAGCGGGCTGATCCGCGGCTGATTGCCCAGCAGCAGGCGCCTCAGGAGCCGGAGCTCCTTCAGCAGGTGCTGCAGCACCGCCGCCATCTTCAGCCCGACAGCGAGCCAGAATTTCTTCCGTTGTCAGGTTATCTTTTCCCATGGCCGTTCCGAGTGTCTATCATCCGCGATCGAATCAAATACGGCATTGTGTGACCTTTTCTCTCTCATTCGAGACTCCTTTGCACACATCACTTAGCTGCGCGGAGTGAGAGAACGGTCGCTCATATTCCAATCGGCTCGAATTCTGTCACGTTCCAATCCCGCAAGCAAGTGTCAACATGGATAACTTCTTGGATTTCTCAGAACCAAGAAGTCGTCCCAGTGGCCAAATGACGAGCTTCTTGATGGTGGGAAGCGTTTCTCAAGCGATGATTCGGACTGAGGCAATTGTTGGCCTTACCCTATTGCTGCCAGAACCAGCAGCACGAAATGGAATTCGTGAGATAAATCCGATATAGGTGCGATATACATCGGACGCTCTCCACCGGTTTCGAGCTATGACAACAAGACCTCAAGTTGATAATCCCATCTTCGCCGACATCGACGCTTTGATACGGCGAGATCCCGCCAAGCGGGGTTTGATTGCGACCGAGCCCGTCTTCGGTCCGCTGTGCTCCGGGCACTTGGCCGGTGCAGCTCAGAGTCTCGCATCCGATGGCAAGAGAGCAGTCATCGTCACCGGCTTTTTCATCCCGAAAGCGAATCCGCCCGCCGCCGAGACCGACGGCCCACCCGGAGCGTGCCTGTTGGCGTTGGCGCTATCGGCGGCGGAGATCGAAACACAGGTTCTCACAGATTCACAGTGCGCGCCGGCCGTCCAGTCTGCGGCGGAGGCAAGCGGCCTTCCGCAAGAATCAATCGTTACCGTTCCCGATAAGCTCGATTTGGAGTGGTGCCGCAATTTCCTCCAACCCACGACATCACCGATCTCCCACCTTATATCTGTCGAGAGGGTTGGTCCGTCTCATACCTGGGAATCTTTCCTCAATCAAGATCGAGATGGCGAACCTCCCGCGGACCGCTTCGAGGAACTAGTCCGAGAGCCCGACCGCGACCATTGCCACAACATGCGAGGAGTGGTGATTGACGAGTTTACCGCACCGCTCCACCTACTCTTCGATGCTGCGGCCGAACACGGCATCTCAACAATCGGCGTCGGCGACGGCGGGAACGAAATCGGCATGGGTGCCGTCGCATGGGAGGAACTTCAACGTCGACTCCCCGGAGAGTCGGCAGGTCGCGTTCCGTGCCGAGTTGCCACCGATTGGAACATCGTCGCCGGCACCAGCAACTGGGGCGCGTACGCACTGAGTGCGGCGACTCTGCTGGCATCGGGTAAGCCAAACGAACTGGCCAACTGGGATGAGCAACACCAACAATCAGTCATCGAATCAATGGTCTCCGATCGCTCTGCCGTTGACGGAGTTACCGCAGAAGCAACAGCAACCGTCGATGGAATTCCATTCTTGAGATACATTGAAGTCTGGACAGCGATCCGTGAATTGGTGTTATCTGACGGTCATGAGACATGATCCTCGCATCCAAAGCAGAATCATTACCAGCCTTCCGCCCCAATCAGCTTCACGAAGCGGCAACCGCAAAGCTCTTTCGATTGATGGTGGCTGCTGGAAGTCCGATGCACCAACCGCAATGACTGAATGGCCTCGTTACCAACGGGAATGACCATTCGACCTCCGAAAGCCAACTGACGAAACAGAGACGGCGGCATCTGTGGGCTCGCGGCGGTAACAATGATGGCGTCGAAGGGCGATTCCGTGGAGACTCCCAACGTGCCGTCGCCAATGTGATAGTCAATGTTGTCGTAGCCCAGTTCTTGCAAGCGATCATGGGCTGCCTCGGAGAGTTCACCGATTCGCTCGACGGTGACAACTTTCCCACAAAGCGCGGACAAGACCGCCGTTTGATAGCCGCACCCCGTACCAATCTCGAGCATCTTGGAATCACTGCGAAGCTCAAGTGCCTCGGTCATCACCGCAACGATGTAAGGCTGACTAATGGTTTGGCCGCAAGTAATCGGCAACGCCGTGTCATCATACGCGCGATGCCTGTTCGCTTCGGTCACAAACAGGTCGCGGCGAGTCTGCTGGATCACATCCAAAACGCGGCGATCGCGAATCCCTTGGGCTTCCAATGTTTTGCGAAGTCGGGCTTGTTGAGATTTGATCATGACAACTTCAGTTTGAACCGACGCTTCGTTGCCCACCGGCAGTTCAGCCGATATAGTGGTTGATTCGCTCAATTGAGCCGCAATTCATCTCTACCACGCAGGTACGAAGATTCCAAGCTCGGAGCATGCGGCGGCTCAATTCCGCTTGGTTTCTCCAGGCGTCTCCTCAAAAAATCCATCTGCGTTTTGGTCTCCAGACTTTCTCTGATTGCACTGGAGGACTCCTTAATTTCTCGTGAGGCCTTTTATGTTACGCAACCTCAGTCGCCTTTCCGAACGCCGTTCATGGAAAGGTCAATTGGGACGTCGAATTTGGTGTTGGCTCTTGGTCTTTGCAGCGTTCGCGCTGATCCACGATTGGGGGTTAGTTGGAAGCGCCTCGACAACGGCCGATGAAACACCGGCAGAAAACGTTGAAGCCACGGCCGCCCCCGGAGCCGAGACTGGAGATGCCGCCGATGAGGAACACGGCGACGACCACGAAGGTGGTGGCCACGCTGATCCGGTCGCCCCCGTACTACTAGCCATCGTATTGATCTTGCTACTGGCAAAGGTCGGCGGTGACCTGTTCGAGCGAATTGGGATGCCCGCCGTCTTGGGCGAACTCGTTGTTGGAATTGTGCTGGGCAACTTCGCGTTGCTCACAGGATCGCATGCACTCGAGTTTTTCGAGGCGCCCGAAGATTCCAAGATCGCACACCTTGCCCACAAAATCGAAGCGGGGGGCAAGCTAAACGATGTCGACCATTCAACGCTCAGTGATGCTGGCGACCAATGGGCAGGAATGGGCGGCCTGGTCGAACGCTATGATGAGGGTGGCATCGATGCCTTGACTGAAGAAGACCATGCGGTCCTCAAAGCGTTCGGCAACCGCAGCCCTTACAACACCGGCGCCATCCTGAAAATGTTGGCGGGAATCGGCGTTGTGCTCTTGCTGTTTGAAGTCGGCCTGGAATCGACCGTCCGAGAAATGATGTCCGTCGGCATGTCCTCATTCATAGTCGCGATTTTGGGCGTCGTGGCTCCGATGGGGTTAGGTTACGCCGTCAGTTGGATGCTGATCCCCGAAGAAGGCTGGCAAGTTTGGTGTTTCATCGGTGCCACCCTGTGTGCCACCAGTGTCGGAATTACCGCACGGGTGCTTCAGGATTTGGGGCAAAGTAAAGCTCGCGAGTCTCAAATTATCCTGGGCGCTGCGGTTATCGACGATGTCTTAGGATTGGTCGTGTTGGCGGTTGTCTCGGGTGTGATTCAAACGGGATCGGTTGATCCGACGAGCCTCACGATCATCATCTGTAAGGCGTTCGGGTTCTTAGTTGGCGCTGTGTTTTTGGGTACTCAACTGTTTACTCGCCCAATCATGAAGGCCGCCAGCTTTTTGCGAGGCCACGGTCTGCTGGTCGTCTCGTCATTGGTGATCTGCTTCGGATTCTCTTGGCTAGCCAACTTCTTCGGATTGGCTCCGATCGTTGGAGCTTTCGCCGCCGGCCTGATCTTGGAACAAGCTCACTATAAGGAACTTTCGTCCGGCAAAGAGCACGAGCTAGAAGATGCGCTAGCACCGATCACGGCACTGCTGGTACCGATCTTCTTCGTTCAAATGGGAATCCAAGTGAACCTGGCCAGCTTCAGCGACCCATCAGTCTGGGGCTTGGCTGCCGCAATCACAGTCGTCGCGGTGATCGGCAAGCAAGTCTGTGCCTTCGGCGTTCGCGAACCCGGCTTGAATCGAGGAGCCGTCGGCTTAGGCATGATTCCCCGAGGCGAAGTGGGCCTGATCTTCGCCGACGTCGGTCGAGGCCTGATGGTCAAAGGAGAGCCCGTCATCGGCGACTCAACATTTTCGGCAGTCGTCGTGATGGTGATGGTCACGACCATGGTCACACCACCACTCTTGAAGTGGTCCATGTCGAAGGGATCATCCTCGGTTGAAGGCGGCGAAACAGGCGCCGGCGACGACGCGCCAACAGATGAATCTGCCGAGCCGAGTTGACGCCCACAGATTAAGAAGGAGAAGAAGTCACGAGTTGACTACTTCTTCTTCTTCGGCGGATTCGGATTCGGCATTAGCTTCGAGATCCTCAGGTTGCCGTCGTAATGCGGCGTGGCGACTTGGATGCTGTCGGGGTGGAGGTCCATGTCGCGGGCGTTGTCGGCTACTTTGAAGCGGTGGTATTCCTTGTCGACGTCGGGGCGCCAGAAGCATAGAAACGCACCTGCGCTGCCGCCGGCTCCGCAAAGGAGCGTGCCGTCGTTGAGCCAGCGGACTTGCCAGCCGATCGCTCGAAGTCCACTTGCGGTGTGAGTTCGAACTTTCTTGCCGGATTCCCAATCGAATAACAAGGCAATGGGTTCTTGGACCGCGCCAAGCGGATTGGTGGCTTTGTGCAAGCCACAACAGGCCAAGTGTTTGTTATCGGGGCTCATCGCGAGACCGCGGACGCCGCCGTAACGGACGCCTTGTGTGTTATTCGTCAGCAATGGCTTCGCGTCGAATTGACGAACGTTTTTGCCGGTGGCAATTTCCCATTGAATGATCGTGCCGCCTTGATCGCCCGAGAGGATGTGCTTTCCGTCAGGATGCAAGTGGACGCTATAAACGTCTAACTCGTGACCTTTGAACTCGCGGATCAGCTCGCCGTTTTCGGTGTTCCAAAGATTGACCAGATTGTCGTTGGCGCCGGTGACGAACGTCTTGCCATCTTTGGCCATGTCGATGGCGCGGATCCAACCTTTGTGAGCCTCAATGGTTCGAATCGGTTTCATCTCTTTAGCGGCGGTTGGCCAGAAGATGATCTTGTCGTCGCTGCCGCAACTAATGAAAGTCTCGCCATCGGGCGTGAATGCGAAGTCTCGAACCCAACTGTCGTGAGCTTCCCATTGAATCTTCGTTCCGCTGGGCAAGTCCCACCGCTGCAAGGTGTAGTCCTGCCCGCTGCTGACGACATAACGCCCCTTGGGATCAAAAGCACAAGCCACCAACGGAGACCCATGCTTCCAAGTCAACGAAACGTGAGCTTGCTTCGGATCGGCTTTCATCTCTTAACCTTCGGTATACCTGTGTAGTCAGGCAGAGGAATTCGGGCAAAGGAATTGCACAATCGAGACCTCGAAGAATTCCTCTGCCAACATTCCTTTGCCTGCTTCCTCGCCATGACCATACCAAAACAAAGAGTGGCAGAATGATGAGCATGCGGTGTTGCTCTTAAGTTCTGCCCCCATCATTCTGCCACTCTTGGTTGCTGGATCAGTTCGTACTCACACAATCAGTTCGTGGATTGCTTCGTGAGCTGGATCCGCCATTGGAATGTCTCGGCCGCCGATATCGAATGAGTCAGTCGAGTCCAGGCCGACGGCTTCCAAGTATGTTGGGAACAAGTGGCCGTAGTGGACTTCTCGGTCGACGACTTTGGTGCCGTTTTCGTTGGTCTTGCCGATGACGGCGCCTGGCTGAACCTTTGCTCCGCCAAGGCAGATGCTCCAGGCGTTGCCCCAGTGATCACGGCCGTAGTACTTGTTGATGTTCGGCGTACGACCAAACTCGGACATCACAACAACCAGCGTCGAGTCCAACATGCCTCGATCGTGAAGGTCGCCGATTAAGGTCGAGAAACCATGATCGAACTCGGCCAGTTGCTCCAGGTGGAAGTTGAAGTTCTCGTTATGAGTGTCATAGTTCGAGTGCGAAGTTTGCACACAGGTCACGCCGTGCTCCAACAGTCGACGAGCCATCAGCAAGTGCTGGCCGAAGCTGTCTTTGCCGTACATTTCGTGCATCTTGCCGGACTCTTTGCTGACGTCGAACACGTCGCGGCGAGCCATCAGTTCCTTGGCTTGCTCGAAGCTTTGCGTGTAAAGGTCGGTCTCCGCCGAACGTCGCTTCAAAGCGAATCGATCGTTGGCTTTTCGTCGCAAGGAGTTCCGCAGCTTGTCGGCTTCCTCGGAGATATTCGAAGGTCGCACCGAGTTCTGCGGGGGCTTGCCGCCAATCGAGATGCTTGAGTAACTCGGTCCCAAATAAGCAGCGTCGTTGCCACGAGTTCCGCCGCCGGGAACACGGACGTGACCGGGAAGCGGGTTGCTAGGATCTTCGAGGGCTCGGGCACAAACCGCACCCAAGTTCGGCAATTGAACGCCCGGCATCTGGTTGCGGCCGTGGTTCATGTGGTAGTTGCCTTTGCCGTGATCGCCGTTCTTCGTGTTGATACTGCGAACGATCGCAAGCTTGTCCATATGCTGCGCGGTTTTGGGCAACAGCTCGCTGATGTGAACGCCAGGCACGGATGTTGGGATGGCTCGGAAAGGCCCGCCCGTGTTGGTCTTGGGCTTTGGATCCCAGCTCTCCAATTGACTCAAGCCGCCGGACATGTAAATGACCATGACCCGCATCTGCTTGGATTCCAACTCCTTAGCGGCCGTTGGCTGAGCCATCACGCCCAAACCACCAACAACCCCTGCGGTAGCACCGGCCAAAAACTGTCGTCGAGCGATCGCATGTTCGTTCGTGCCGCAGGCGAAAGGATGCTTTTTCATGATAGGCTCCGGGGGTGAAATTTGTTGGAAGCGTGAATGTTGGGTGGGATTAAATGTCGTGTCGAACTTTATTGAATAGCGATTGATGGTTGTTGATTTGTGATCTTTGAATTTAGAAGGTCAGGATTTCTGCCTTCACTTCAAAAACCACAAATCAACAACCATCAATCGCTATTCAATTTCAAACAGTGTGAGCGTCCCTCGCTCACGCGTCGGGTTACCACATGGCGGCTGGAAGCCACCACTACTTGGCTAATCGCTAACTGCTTCCCCTAATGATTGAATCGAAACTCCGTCGAGGTCACTAGAGCCCAGATCAGCTCTTGAGTTGCAGCCGCCCGTTCTTTGCCTCGCGAGGCCAAATAAGCCGTCACGTCGGCAACCTCGTCGGTGGTCGGACGTCGCGTCAAAACTCCCAAGTAGAGTTCATCCGCAAAGTCCTTAGAATTATCCAACTTTGCCAGCCTTCCGGCAAGGTTATCGCCGTTTGGAGACATCCAAGAGCGAACCGTCCCGGCGTTGGCAAAGAACAATGCTTGGTCAAAAGTCGCGAAGAATTCGTGTTGAGGCTGCCCGGCGTTGGCCGAGAACAGCTTGACGAAAGCCCCCACGTTGGCGTTCAGTTTGGCATAGGCCGCGTCGGCAATCTGCTTCTTCCGAGCGGCAACTTTTGCCGGGTCTTTCTTTTCTTCGTCTTTTAGCGGCGTTTTCTTGTTAATTTCCGCTTCAGACGCCACCAACTGCCGCTTGGGGAGCCCACTGATCACCATCAGGCTCCAACACAATTGCTCGGCCGTCAGATGTTCCAGCGGCCGCATGACAAACTGATTCGACCAGAACTTGGTCAATTCTTCGTAAGACTGATCCAGCGATTCTTGCGACTTGGACAGTTTCGCCGCCGACTCGTCGCGAGCCTTCAATGCCGGTGCCAACTGTTTGTCCGCAGCCGCTAAGGCCGAGTTCGCGGTGGCCAACTGTTGACTGGCGGTCACCATTTGAGCAGCCGTCGCTTTCACAGCCGACTCTTGATCGGACATGGTCTTCTTGAGTCCATCAACATCGGCCGACAAAGTCTGCAGCCGAGCCTTGATGACAGCCGCCGCCTGTTTGAGCTGCGGATCATTGGACAATTTGGCAATCACGCTGGCGACACTCTTGTCGGCTTCCGTCAACGCGGCATTGGCAGGACCTTTGTTAGCCAAGAGTTGCTTCGTGCTTGCCAGTTGATTTGTTGCGGTGTCGCTGTTTTTCTTAGCGGCGTCGAAGGTTTGCTTCGCCGTCGTCGCATCCGAAGCAGCTTTGTTTCGAGTCGCCTGCAATGTCGCGGTAGCTTTGGCTTGACCGTTCAAGGCAACTTGCACAGCTTCATGAGTCGTGACGACTTCAGCATACGCAATCATCGACTCGACCGATTTGATCTGTCGGCTGCCAACTTTTTCCGCCACGTAAGCAACACGTTCCGCTCGATTGACTTCACTTGATTGTTGCCGTGCATCCGCCACTTTCTTCGCGACAGCGTCATGCTTCGGTTGAATTGTTCGGAGGCCCTTTTGAGCCGCGATCAAAGCGTCACCGGTTGTCTTTGCTTTCGCACCTTGATCGGCAACAGCCTTCTCCAACACGGCCAACTCAGCAGCCACCTTTTTCGAAGCAGCGTCGAACTTCGCCGCCGCCGCAGCCAATTCCTTTTCGTTTGGCAACAGCTTCGCAGCCGCTAATGCCTTCGCCGCCGCATCGGCCAATGGCGCCGCAAACGGTTTCTTCTCATCACGCTTCTTTTGAGCTTCCGCGAGTGCCTTGGCGTTCGGCTCGTGAGCTTTCAGAGCTGCCGCGAGTGCATCGCTGGCTTTCTTGAACTCAGCCGCCAACGGCGCCAATTCTTTCTTAGCCGCAGTCAGCTTCTCGTCGGCCGGCGAGAGTTGAGTTGTCGTCGCCTCGTGCTTCTCGGAAAGTGTCTTTTGTTCCGCCTGCAACTGAGCCAACCGAGTCTTCATTGCCGGCACGCTATTGACCAACTGATCGGAAAGCGACACGGATCGCTGATATGCCTTGGTCAAAGCGATCTGCTTCAAAAACCCCCGCAAATCAAACTTCATCGCCGCGACTTCATCGCCCAGCATGTCGAGCAACTCGGGATGCGACGGCGGATTATCGCTGTGATGCAAGTCGACCGGATGCACGATGCCGCGGCCCATCATGTGAGCCCACAAACGGTTCGCAAAGTTATTCCGAAACGCTTTGTTCGTGCCGGGCTTGACGACTTCCGCGAACTTCAGCCGGCGGCTGTAATGCGGAACGGGTTTGATTTCCTTCTTCTTTGGATCGGGTTTGACTTTGTATTCTTGCCCTTTCACGAAAATCGGCTCGGCCACTTCCGCCTCGCCGGGCAACTTCGGTTTCGTCTCGCCTTCGTAGCCCGTGAAGACACTCTTGAACTTGGCATCGCCTTCCGGCTTGTCAGCCAACTGCGCCGGTTTCTTCTTGTCCGGCTGAAACTGATAAGTGCGACTTAAGAACGCGTAGATGCCGTAATAGTCTTCTTGCAGATAGTCGTCGATCGTTGGATGGTTGTGGCACTGAGCACACTGGATATCCATGCCAAAGAACAACCGTCCTGTCTCGCGAGTCAACAAGTTCGGTTCAACGTTCCGAGCTGTGAAGAAATTCACCGGCCCGCGATTCTTCGCGTCACTGCCGTCGTTCGCAAGGATCTCAGCAACCATCTCCGGCCAAGGTTTGTTCTGCTCAATCGACGCCTTCAAAAATGCGAGCCACCCGGCGTCATTGCTGCGACGCTCCATCAGCATCACGCTATAAACCGTCGTCATATGCCGCACAAACTCTTCGCTGGCGAGCATTTGGTCAATAATCTTCTCGCGCTTACCCGGCGACTGATAATCAATAA
>PBMZ01000070.1 GCA_002722955.1 Planctomycetaceae bacterium
CTACTCCCGACGCCCGCCGAGACCGACCCGCTTTTCAGAGTAGGTGAACCGAGTAGGTGCTAGGGTCGATGGTGAATGCCGTCCGATGATCCCATTGGCGATTTCGCTGGTCGCTACGAGCTCTCCGCACTCCGTTTCGAGTTTGAGGACTCTTACGTCCGCTTAGATTCTGGCGGCCTGTTTCACCCCATCAGAGACGTCCTCGATAGGTGGTTGCTATCGAGCGAATGGACTCGTCGCGGCGACGATTGTTATTGCTGTTTTCTCTATGAGTTAGTTGATGGAACGTTCGCGGAATTGCGTGTCGAAACGTGTGGACGCCCGATCAAAACGGTGGATGCCGCCGCATCTTCAATTGAATTGTACTTTGATACGCACCCGCTTAGCTCCGCTGAACGTGTGGAAAAAGATCATGCACTCGAATCATTGGTTTCGCTTAGCTACTCGGTCCCGGATTCACTTTCTGATGCATTGAATCGGAGACGCATTGAGAACTCCACATCAAAGAAGGAATTGAGTGGTGAACCGGAATGTTTCTTTCGTGATGTCGAATCTGCCGGACGAGACGGCGAGACCGAGGAAGCACCGATTCCGAAGCATCGTGAAAAGCAATCACGGGGAAGGCATCCTGATCCAGGTAAGGCCAACCGGAATCGAAAAATTAAAAAGGAATACGAACGTCTTCGGAGTGCCGATCCATCGAAACTGGTAACGCAGCTTCGGCGAGAAGTCGCAGCCATGTTTGACGTCAGTGAAGAAGTGGTGCGTAAAGTAATCAAACCACAAAAGCGTCGGAGAAAATCACGACGGTGAATTTTGCAACATTGTTGAGCGGAGCAAATTCGATCCGAATTCGTTCCGTTTTTTCCGCAAATAGACTCCAGGTGACAGGTGGCTGACGTGGCCGCCTCCTTATGTCACTCGTTTGTTGGAGTCTTCAAGATGACTGCTCTCGTTTCGTCGCCGGCGACGCCGGCCAAACTGATCGACGTTCGTGCCGTTGCCGAGCTGCTCGACTGTTCGCCGCGACACGTTTATCGCTGTTCTGAATCGGGCCGAATGCCTCGACCGATCAAGCTCGGAAATTTGTGCCGATGGTCCCGTGCCGAAATCGAGCGATGGATTGCCGACGGTTGCCCTTCCATGCGAGAGGAGGTGGCGACCAATGCGTAGCACCACTTTCGAAAAGCGAAACGGCCGCCGATCCGGTCAACGGCTCAAGCAACGGACGCTCTCGCTTTTCGAGCCGTCCGATGTTTACGTCAATCGGGCGCGTCGCGGGATGTTGGTGCGGATGCTTAAAACGGGAACGGCGACTGCAGACGACGCCTACGACGCTGCCAATCTCCCCCCCGGCAT
Organism: Planctomycetaceae bacterium; assembly: GCA_002722955.1. GTDB lineage: Bacteria > Planctomycetota > Planctomycetia > Planctomycetales > Planctomycetaceae. The sequence goes on from PBMZ01000070.1 coordinate 1,360, forward strand.
TGATGCGCGTTGTCTCGGCTCCGTTCCGAATCCACTCGCAAGAGCTGGCATCATTCGCCGAGCCGGCTTTGTTGCTTCATCGCGGCCGGAAAGGCACGGCTCATACATCACCGTTTGGGAGCTACACAGCCGTGAGTGTGCGGAGCGATGGTTGCTGGAGCATCCCGACGACCGCGACGTGACTGGCGTCTTGTGTCCAACTCAGAATCCTAACCATCCCCCCGATAAAAAAGGCTCGGCGATGCCACCCGCCGAGCCATCAAGGGATTTGCTAGCACGCCAATCGCCAGCAACGGACTTGCAGTGATGTTACATACTCCGATCGCAACGCGTCCAACGGCTGCTTTTTTTTGGTGATGAATGAAATCGCAGTTACGGAGATTCGAAAGTGATACGTTTCATGTTTTTTTTCTTCGTGGAAGATTCTCCGATCGCAACGCGTCCAACGGCTGCTTTTTTTTCGGTGATGAATGAAATCACAGTTACGGAGATTCGAAAGTGATACGTTTCATGTTTTTTTCCTGCGTGGGAGATTCTCCGATCGCAACGCGTCCAACGGCTGCCTGTCTTACGGCGATGTCGCCGGCTTTCCGAGAGGATGGCCGGTGACATGGCAGGTGACTGGATCAAAGTCGAGGTGACGCTCCACGAAAAAACCGAAGTCATCGGAATGTCGGCGATTCTAGGCCTCGACCAATACGGAATCGTCGGCAGACTCCTCCGCGTTTGGTCATGGGCCGATCAACACACGACCGATGGTGACGCTCCACACGTCACGCCGGCGTTTGTCGATCGTCTTACTTCGTTTGATGGATTCGCGAACGCCATGCAGCAAGTCGGCTGGCTCGATGTGGTGACGTCCGAATCGACTGTGAGTTTGAGGATCCCGAATTTCGACATTCACAACGGCGAAAGTGCCAAGAAACGCGCGCAGGCCGCGAAACGGAACGCAAAGTACAGAGCTGGCAAACGTGACGGCAACGGTAAGCGTGACGCTGGCAGCGTCACGAATGCGTCACCTAGAGAGAGAGAGAAGAAGAAGAAGAGAAGAATCTTCCTCCCCCTCTATCCCCCTCAAGCGATGCCGAGTCATCGCAGTGGAAGGAAGTGGAGGAAGATTTGTTTTCATTGGGAATGGACCTGGCTTCGAAAGCCGTCAACAAGGCGTGGGAAGTCGGCTGCAGCGCAGCCGACACCCGGGCCGTGATTGCTCACTATCGAAAGCATCCGGAAAGCTGGGGCGTTGGTGCGCTTTATAACCGGATCACGGACGCATCGGTGGCGACGCTTCCCGCCGATCGTGGTTGGCCATCGCCGGATCCAAGTGCCATCGAAAAGAAACGCCGAAAAGCGGAGTCCGAACAGATCGACGCCAATCAAGCTCGGCTGAAGGAACGAGAACGCGAATCCGCATGTCGACGCAAGGAAATGGAACGGCTTGAATCCATCGCTGGCGAAAAACTCGACAACATGACGCAGGCGGACTGTGAGACACTGTTGATTAGCGACGCTGCACACCTCAAAGCACTTGGCGACGGCTGGCAAAAGTACGGAGCCCAAAACCCGTTGTTGCGGACGACCTTGTTGACGCGAATCGCAGACCAATCAGAACAGGCTTGAAGCAATACGCTCATTTTGCGATAGAGGGCAACGTCAGTAGGTGACGTAACGATGAACAATTCAGAGTGGGTGACAACATGGCGAGTATCTCGACAGATAGGAATGGCCGACGGAAGATTCAATTCACCGATGCCAAGCGGAAACGTCAAACTGTGCGACTCGGCAAGATGCCGAAACGCGACGCGCAATCGATCAAGATCAAGGTCGAGGCGTTACTCGCCGCTCAAATCAGTAAAAGACCGATTGACGATGAAACGGCTCGATGGGTTGCCAGTCTTGATGACTGGCTCGAATGTCGGCTGGCTGCTGTCGGATTGCTTCGTCGCCGCGAATCGGCATTACTGGGCGAATACCTCGATGGATACATCAAAAGCCGAACCGACGTCAAACCGATCACCAGAGTAAAATACAAGACAACGCGCAACTATCTGATTGAAGCGTTCGGTTCTGCGAGATGCTTACGCGACATCACCCAAGGCGACGCGGACGAATGGCGACGACGACTGAGCCGCAAAGGCCACGCTGAGAACACGATTCGCAAACACATGGCCGTGGCCAAAGTGTTCTTCAATGCGGCAACTCGAATGAAGCTGATTGACGCCAATCCGTTCGAAGATCAGAAAGCAACGATCCAGCCTAATGCTGAAAGATTCTATTTCGTCAGCAAAGAGGAAGCGGACAAAGCGTTGGCTGCTTGTCCTGATGCCGAATGGCGTTTGATTTTCGCTCTAAGCCGTTATGGCGGTTTGCGTTGTCCGTCAGAGCATCTGGCTTTGACCTGGGGGCATGTCGATTGGGAAAACGATCGAATTCGCGTTCCCAGTCCGAAAACGGAGCATCACGCCGGCAAGGCGTTACGGACGATTCCCATATTTCCAGAATTGCGGCCGCACTTGGAAGCTGTCTTTGACGAATGCTGGCTTCACAGTGCAGAGCCGCAAGGCGACTCGCCCGTTATTCGCAACTACCGGAACACGAACGCGAACTTGAGAACACGACTCAAGCGAATTATTCGACAGGCAGGGTTGGAGCCGTGGCCTAAACTATTCCAGAATTGCCGATCGACGCGGGAAACGGAACTGATCGAATCCTTCCCAATACACGTCGTCTGTAGTTGGATCGGCAATACCGAAGCTGTTGCCAAGAACCACTATCTGCAAGTGACCGAAGCACACTTCAGAAAGGCGACGCAAAATCCGACGCATCCAGTGCATGACTCACCCGTCTGGGATGGTCAGAAAAAACAAGAATCCCTCCAATTGTCGGAGTTTTTCACTCCTGACAACGACGGGCAATCACTGAATATGAAAAAGATAGCCGAGGCGGGACTCGAACCCGCACGTCCTTAACGGACCCGGGATTTTAAGTCCCGTGCGTCTGCCAATTCCGCCACTCGGCCATATTCTTGTGATGCTTAATTGCTCGGCGTGTAGCAATGTAGAGGTCGAAGATTATCTCGAACAGCTTGGCTGCTTGCAAGTAGGTCTAGAAAAACGACAACTACGTCGAAGCACCGGAGTAAACTTCCGTTGGCAAGCCTGTTGTCTCCGTGACTTGATTGGCAATCGCGTCGACTTGGTCGTTGCGGAGCGCCGTCACAGTGTTCAAAGCCGGTGGTCGCGCGACTGTGTAGATCTGCACGAGTTTTAGTTGCCCACCAGCGTCGATGATTTCTTTCAAGCGAAGGCAGAAGCCAGCAACCTCGGAAGGTGGGGGGGGAGTGCCATTCACATTCATGAAGAGGCTTTGAATCACGATCGGCCTGATGATCGAAGCTGCAGTGATGTTGTCTAGGATTTGTTGAAAGCGGATCGGTGTGCGATCGATCAACTTGAAGTAAGCCTCGCTACCTGCTTCTAGCTTGGCCCAAATCTCTCCGTTGTTGGCATCAAGAATCTCGAGTCCGCGGCGCACAGTTTCTCGATGAAACATGCTGGCGTTGGTGATCAGCACCATCTTGACATCGTCGAGCTGCAAATGCCGCTTCATTGCAGCGACCGACGCCATGATAGCATCGAAGTTCCGATACGTAGTTGGTTCGCCATCACCGGAAAAGGCGATGTCATTGAGTCTTCGCAGCGGCGCTGGAATGTCTTGAAAGGTGTCGACTTCGAATAACTCGCCACTAGCAACAAATGGCAACATCGCGTCCAATTCACCAAGCAGCCGGTCCATCTCGACAAACCGTGTTTCTGATTGTGTCTGGCGATTGACTTGGCAGTAGATGCAGTCGAAATTGCAAACCTTGTCGGGGTTCAAGTTGACGCCGATCGAGATGCCCTTGCTGCGCCGTGACAGAACGGGATAGACGAACTTATTCTCCCGATACTGCCGCGGGTGATAGCGATGTTGTGGCAGAGATATTTGAGGCGTGTTGGTCATCGGGTTACTTGGATCCAATCATTGATTCGCTTATCTCCTTGGACAAGTCGAACAGGGTTGCAGGTTCGCTTTTCTTCTTCAATCTTGCGAATCTCGATCTGCAATCAATCCCTTAATGGTCACCGCGGCGTAATCGATGCCTGATAGTGCGGTCGTGACTATCACTATCCACGAGACGGTGAGCACAGTCAACTTGTCGTACTCAGGCCATGCGAAGGGGATCACCAGCATCACAAATGCGGCGACGCATTGGACGACGGCTTTGATCTTGCCAGAAATCCGAGCCGACACGGAGCCACCGCGGCGAGTCCATACGATGCGACAATAGGCGGTTGTGACATCTCGAATCGCCATCACCAATGGGACGATTGTTAATCCAAGACCAGCAGCACCTAAGGCCCAGTAGATGATAAGACGCGAGACGCTGTCGGCGTAGGGGTCCAGCATTGCTCCCCATTCCGACACCAAATTCAAACGTCGAGCCACCCAGCCGTCCAAGCCATCGGTGATCTCGCCCAGCAGCAACAACACGAACAGCGTCGCGACGACGGGCGTCGTTCGGTCAACGTTTAAGAGCACGACTGCGAACGCAATCGAAATCGGCAACCGAGCGATCGTTAGCAGTTGCAGCAAAATGAATTGTCCCCGTTTGGAATCTGTCATGCCGCCGATGATAGTTCTTGTCCTGTTCTCCGACAATTGACAGATCCACCTCGATCATCAAGACTGCGGTCACGACGATTTTGAGCATTTGCCATCTCATGGTAACCCGACGGGTGATACGTCAGGTTACACAGCGCGTTGCATGAAGATTTCTGTCATCATTCCCGTTCGCAACGAAGAAGCTAACATTCGCCAAGCGATTGAGCGTGCGATATCCATGCGGCCTCATGAGGTGATCGTTGTTGATGGCGAGAGTGCGGATGCGACGCTGGAAAACGCACGCGACGCGGAATGTGTTGTCTTGCAAAGCGCGGCGGGACGTGCGAAGCAACAAAACACAGGGGCCAAGCAGGCGACTGGCGACGTCTTGTTGTTCCTGCATGCGGACTGTTGGTTCGACTGCGAAGCCATAACGCAGATCACCGAGTTGCTCGATGATGAGAGGATCGCGGGCGGGGCGTTTGTGCATCGCATTGATGCCCCCGGATTCCTCTTTCGATTGATCGAACGCGGTGACTCGTTGCGCGTCCGCTTGCTTCGCTCAGCCTACGGTGATCAAGGTATTTTTGTCCGGCGCGATGTGTTTCATAGCTTGGGAGGATTCCCCGACGTGAGGTTGATGGAAGACGTGTTGTTCATTCGACGGCTTCGCAAACAGTCCCGAATTGCCTTGTTACCGGGGCCCCTTCACACCAGCGCGCGGCGTTGGCAGAAGCATGGAGTCATTCGGCAGACGTTGAGAAATTGGTTCATCTTGACGGCCGAGAAGCTTGGTGTCTCACCCGATAAGTTAGCGGCATACTATGAACCGCACTGGCGCAAGTCGTAAGCGGATACAAGCACGAAGCGCCAGCGAGTGAGTTTGGAAAACGCTGACTCACTCGCTGGTGCTTCGTGCTTGTATGCAGATAGAAATACAAATGCCCGGCTCGTGACGAACCGGGCATTTGTTTTTTCTGAAGTCAGAAGCTTAGCGATTAGCCTTTCGCGGCGGCGAAACGTCGCGCGACTTCATCCCAGTTGACGACATTGAAGAATGCGGCAATGTAGTCAGGACGTCGGTTTTGATAGTTCAAGTAGTACGCGTGTTCCCAAACATCCAGTCCGAGGATCGGTGTTCGGCCTTCTGAAAGTGGTGTGTCTTGGTTTGCGGTACTCTCGACCACAACCTTGTCGCCGTCGACGCTGAGCCACGCCCAACCGCTGCCGAATCGTGTGGCTGCGGCGTTCGAGAATTGCTCTTTGAAACTGTCAAAACTTCCACAGGCTGCGTTGATTGCGTCAGCCAATTCGCCGCTTGGTTCTCCGCCACCGTTGGGGCAAAGGACGGTCCAGAACAGAGAGTGATTGGCGTGACCGCCACCGTTGTTTCGGACTGCGCCGCGAATGCCTTCTGGCACGCTGCCCAAGTCGCTGACGAGGTCTTCGATCGACTTCGCCGACAGTTCCTCATTGCCTTCGATTGCAGCGTTCACTTTGCTGATGTAGGCTTGGTGGTGTTTGCTGTGGTGAATCTCCATCGTTCGGGCGTCGATGTGGGGCTCCAACGCGTCGTAGGCGTAGGGCAGGTCGGGTAAGCTGAAAGCCATCGTTGTTCTCCAAAAGTCAACCTGACAAAAACGGTGCCCGCAACAAAGGGAGCACCGAGGAATTGAGCGTCGCAGTCCCGTATTCTAAACGCTGCTCAGAGAGGCTCAACCGATTGGTCCCGGAAATTTCAGATTGCTGCAGGTTTCCGGGGGGAGTCGAAAACAGTCCAGCGCTGGAGTAGATTCGCCGCGGCGATTACTGCCGATTCAGCCGCTTCAATCGAATATCCTTGAATTCCACGATCATGCCACGATCGTGAATCTGCAGCGCGATCGCACCACTCGAAAGTTGACCTTTGGCTGCGTTGTCGGTGAATTCGGCTGACAACTTTCCATTGATGAAGAACTGATAACGATTGCCCTTTGCTAGCACTCGGACATCATTCCAATCACGCTGCCGGATATCTTTGGTCTCGAATGGGTCTTTAATCCGGCTAGTGGTAATGGATTCGTCTTCATGAATCACAATTCGCGTGCCTCGGGGGTTGGGGTGTTCTCTCCGTGTTCCGAAGTGAAAGTCCCACGCTCCCAAGATGTTGTCACCGATGCCAACGTGTCCGATGTCGGCATGATAACTTTCAAAGATGCGTTTTCCTGTTTTGTCAGGTCGAGCGTGAATCTCGATCCCCGTGTTGCCCTTTGTCAGCAAGCGGTACTTCAATCTCAAGTCGAAGTCCGTCAGCTTGTCGTCTTTCCATTTTAGGTATGAGGATCCGGAGCCCTTGCCAGTAACCACTCCCTTGTTCAAGGACCAGTCCTTCATTGTCTTCGCGGGAAACGCCTTCCAGCCGGCGAGTGAATCTTGTCGAATCAGTGATTCAAAACCATCTGACTTCTTGTCCGCGAACGTGACTGTGGCAACAGCAACCACGAACATTGCGACGAGAACACGGCAGCACTTCATGAGGGGCGCGTCGTTAGACATTCACTAGTCCTTCCAAGGATGTTGAATCTTTTCCCAGTAGACATCGAAATCAAACTTTGGACTGTTGTCTCCGTCGTGGCATTGAATGCAAAGTTGTTTCTTTGCGGTTTTCTTGTCCAATGCCATTCTCTTGCGCTCAGCAATTACGTCCTCTTGAGAGACTTGGCTGCGATCCTCGCTCCAGAGTTCTTCTAGCGCGACGTGTTTTCCATCCCCGCCGCCAGGGCCGTGGCAGTTTTCGCACTGTTGTCCTTTTAACAGCGGTGTTTCGTCGACGCTCAAGAAGCCACTCTCGAACGGCAAGACTTCCTGCGGTTCCCATCCGGTGACATGGCAACACAGACATTCGGGATCATGAATCCGAGATATCCAGTTCTTCTCTTGGCCTTCACGACCACGAATCAGGCTTTCATAAGCGTGAGCGTGTTTCGAGTTCTTCCATTTGGCATACGCCTTCTTGTGACACTCGCCACACTTAGCCGCGCCGACGAAGTTGGCTCTGGACTCGTGTGGGATCGGTTGCTCATTTTGGGCTAGCTGCATGTCCTCGAACAACTGCTGCAAGGACTTCATGTGTTCGTACATTTGCGGCGAATCCTCAAACCGCTTGTAATCCAAGTTGACCAACTCGAACCGCAATCGTTGCTTTTCATCGTCGGGAAAGTATCCGATGACACCTGCGTACTTGCCCTTATGACCAGCCGTGACCAGCATCGTATCGCCAACCATGACAGGGTTGTCGCTAAGCGGATCTTCACTCCCGCCAGCACTTAAGACGATGTCGAAATCCGCAAACCGTTCGGCTAAGGCTTTCGATTCCGAGAGGCTCGCATGAGACAACAAGACGAGCAAATCAGGTTTTTCTGCCTTCAATGATTCGACAACCGGTGTCAGCGCCGCCGCAGGCTCTTGAATTTCAATAAAACTGGTGCCGCCTTCAACGAAGGTTTTCTTGACCAAGCTCTCGCCAAAGATTGCTGTGACTCCAATCTTGACGCCGTCCTGTTCAACCACGTGGAATGCTTTGGGATTGCCTTCGTTATCGCGCGAACCGAAGAACACGACGTTGGCGCCAAGGATGGGAATGCTGTCTTCGGGGTTTTCGGGATCGGCTGCAGTCAATGCGATCAATTGGGGGGCTCCCAAGCGCATTTCTTCAGGGCCCAGTGACAACGCCGCATAGTTCATATCGTTCATGGCGGTAAGCATCGTTTGAAACTTCTGGATGCTTTGTTCTCGACTACGGCGAATCATGCCGCCCAATTCGAGGCCCGTGACCGGCCACTTCTTTTCGCGAATTTGTCGAAACAAGTCTGCTCGACGAGAGATGCCCCCCGATTGATGTTCGGCGCAACCACAGGGCTCCAAATAACCGTGTTGCTCGCCGGTCAAAACGATTGTGAATGCCGGCGACTCCCATCCATCAAACAACGGATCGACGACAACCGGCGGGTTGTGAGCGCCTGTACCGTCGCCTGGATTACTGGTGCCATTGGGCGCGTCGTTATCGGGACAGCCAACGGCACTCACCATCAGTATCAAACAACAGGTGAGGACAATCGCTCGCGAAAACGAAATGTGACCGAGCACTCCTTGCCTCCTTCTGATGTCCGGAGTTCTTCTTCTGCTGATACAGCTTAGAAGCCCGGCTTTTTGAAAAAACCGGGCTTCTCTTGTTGGCTAACGCTTAGCGTTTGATACGCCGAGCCACGTTTTTCGATACCCAACGTCCTAGTACGAATTGAAGTACAACTTGAAGAGCATCTCCTTGGCGTCGGGATGAGTCGTCTTGATCTGCACGGTGGCATACTTGTCACGATTGAATGCTTTCACCGGCGTACCAGCAGGTACCTCGAAGTTGACATCGAAACGATCGCGGTCCTGTGATTTGAACTCTTCATCCCGAGTCACCGTGCACTTGATGAAGGATGGCTCGGTGACGATGGAATCAGGAACGACTTCGACTGGCTGGCCATCATGCTTTTTGATGTAGAGCATCAGGCCACCTTTTTTTCCCTCACTGGCTTTGAAGCGTCCTAGGTCTGCCACCATGAATTTGTCAAACCAACGCGTGCCAGCCTTAGCGAAGAATTCCATCGGTCCAGCGCGATTTCCGTAGATGTGCAACGTCAGCGTTTCTGCGTCTTTGACGTCGGTGTGAATCGTCAATGTTTTTCGGAAGGGGCCAACTTCAATGGTCGGCTTTACTGTCACTGTCACATCGTAGCCGCATCGTGGTTCTGTAATTTCTTGCTTTTGCGGAGTTGAACCAGGTGGCAGCATTTTGTTTTCTTCGAGGTCGATTAGTTTTGATAGCTCATTCTTGGGAATAACCTTCCAAGCTGCACCGACGTGCTCGCTGTTCGATTCGATTTCCGTAATCTCAAAAGCGTCGACGATTTCTGAGTGAAGTGTGCCCGTCAAGGTTACCTCTTCGCCATCAGGCATGGCACCAGTTGGCCACTCGGTGTGAGGCCGAATGCGCAACAACTTGCCAACCTTTCCCTTGATGTGCAAAACGACCGTCGGTTGATTCGGGTCGTTGGTGCGCAGCTTCGCTGAGTGGTGGAATTTCGCCAACGCACTCTTGATCTTCCACGTCAGCGTGATTTCGGTTGATTCGCCTGGAGCCAGCCCGTTCTTGCCAACGCTGCCAACTGTGCACTGGCAGGTCGTGTCCTCTTGCCGAGCAACAAGTTGCAGCGGGGCTTCGCCTTCGTTGGTAACAATGAAGCTGTGCTCTCCCTCTTGCCCTTGGTGCATAGTCCCGAACACATGCTCGGTCGAGTCAAACGAGGCGCTCGGGTGAGGTCCGGTTTTGGACGGAGTCGGAATCAGATTGTTGACCGTTTCCACTTCTGCTGCATCACCACCGCCGCGGCCCAAGCTGATCACGGCAATCAGAGCGACAATGACGAGAAAGATCACGATCGGAACAGTAGCAGCCTTCATTCGTTTCTCCCCGAGGGAATCAAAACTCACACGCTCGGTTGTATCTGATAACTTACGAGATTTTGCGTGCGGTTATTGGAAATCATTGTTGAAACTACCATTTTGATAGAACAGCTAGACGCGGTCAATCGGCTTTTTTCTCAACAATAGCCCGCATCGCCTCGATCGACTCGTCGGGCAAGTAACGGTCGACATGACCGGCCTTTCGGTTCAAGGCGTCGAATTCCAAAGCTAGCTTGGCATGGCTCGCGGCTGCTGCCGGAGTCAGCGGGAATTGGGCCGCCAAAACGCGGATTTCTGGGTTGCTGGGGTACCTTTCGACAGCCATCTCGAAGTGTTTTGCGGCCGACTTTGCCGATTCCGCGGACTTTGTGGCCTCGAAGTGCTCGCGGTACCACTCGCCCAGTTGTCGGTAGCGGTGAGAGTTTTCGGGGTCGCTGCGAAGAGCCAATTCGGCAAATTCCACGGCTCTCTCGAAGCGAGCCGCTCCGGCGCTGAACGACTTCTTCCACTCGCGGTATTCCAACTGAGCCAATCGGTCGACGGGCTCAAGAGAAAACGGGTCAGACGTGTTGGCCATCGTGTAAAATTGAGCCGCCCGGATGCTGTCACCCGACGCCATCAGTCGCGAGTCTCCACCGATCGTCAGGGCATTGCGGTTGATCACGGGCACGGTCGAGGTCATCAAGCACGTCAGAAACGCCATCACGGCGACACCCATCAACGCCATGTTTGGCCATTGATCGCGCAAGGTGATGTCCCCCATTGCTGCCGCCGCTGGCTTGGGTGTTTCCTGCAAGGCCAGATTCGCCAAGACCAATATCAACACCACTTGCGTAATCCCCGGCATCGCGATGCCGCCAGCTCCTAACAAGTGTACTGTCAGTCCAACTAACGCTGCCATGAGAGTTCCTGGAAGCAGGAAGTTCGCGTCGAGAGGAACGTGGCGCATGGTAACTTGGAAGCCAAGCATCATCACGAGCCAGCCGATGAAGACACACAGTAGCCGGGCATCCACAGGAGTTGCCATCAGCCATTGAAAGGCGACGGGGAGTAGAAGTCCGAAGCCGGTTCCTGAGGCGACGGGGCGATAGAGGATGTTTTCTATTTTCTTGACCTTGTCAGGCGGTTCTTGTGTTGCCGTGTTTGCCGCGAGCTTCCACGCGGCGGCCACTCCAAATGCCAGCAGCAGTCCGAGTCCCAACAACCCGCCAAGACCCGCGTTGGCCCAAACGTCTAAGAACAAGTTGTGCGGATCGGCCACTTCCTCGCTGGACCCAGGTAGCTTGTGCTTCAGATAGTGCGTGCGAAAGTTCCCCGGTCCTGTTCCCAACCAAGGTTGATCGGCGATGACTTGTGATGTTGCTGTCCAGTACTCTAGGCGGTACAGCAATGATTTGGGGGCCTCGGACCAAACTTCTCGATCGATTCCCCCGCTGATCGCCGTCAAACCAATCACTCCCACAATCATGGTGTTTGCGAAGATGCCAGGGATCAGGAGTTGTCGGCGCGAGGCTTCGTTGTCTTCCGGATTGGGTTGTTCTTCACGGCTCCGTTTCAGCCGCCATTGGAGTGTCGTCAGCAAGGTGATGGCCGCGAAAAAGGCGACCAACGATGTTCGGCTTTTGGTCAGCACAAGACAGAAACCAACAACGAGGACCGCGAGACTCGTCCACACAATCGCTTTCTTGTCGCTTAGCTTACCGCGACGAAGTGCGGAGATGCTTGACCACAACATCCCGCACAACACAACAAGCCATGCCACCAAGAAGCCCGCAAACGAGTTCGCCAAGGCGAATAGCCCAAACGGCTCGCGGCTGTTCTTCAATCGCTGCTCCCACAGCATTCGCGAACGGCCCTCAAGCGGAATCCCCTGGCTTTGGAATTCGCGCAGGATTTCACTTCTGCGAGCCTCCCGAGCGGACGCCGACATTGGTGCGACGTCGAGCATGTCGAATTCTTTCCGCAGCGCTTCGTATTCAGAATGAACGCTGGGGTACCAAACGTAGTGTTGCCAGATGCCAAGGCCACTCAGCGAGACCGCGACCGCGGCAAATGATACGATCATGGAACGAATCGCCCGATGATTCAGTACATGCCGTGCGATGAAGAATAAGATGCCCAGCCCGATCCATTCCCAAATCAGGTTTAGTGCCGATCGCCGGTCTCCTTGTCCAAGCACGATATGCAAACCCGAAGCGGTTTGGGCGAGAACCAAAATCGTCAACGCCCATTCCACTCGGCCCCATTTCCATTGGTTCTCTGCCGAGCGAAGTCGGGTCCAAGTCCAAAACACAGCCAAGAACAACCAAAGCTGAACAATCCAAAGCGTCTCGCCCAGCCCAGCGGATTCGACTGGCAAGACCCACCGAGCCGCGATCAGCGCAGACGTGATCCAACAAAGCACACCGGCCAGCGGATCGGCGCTCACCGAATTTGCTGACGATGCGATTCTGGTCTTGTCCAGCTTATCGTGCCGGCGTGGTTTATTCTTCTTGGGCATACGCACTTATTCTTGGTGATTATCCAAACGGCGAGAGACAGGAATACTTAAATGTTTAAAAAAATGAATGTCCAATGTCGAACAAGGAATGTGCAAGTATGAAGTGAGGTCCTGAAATGAGTCTTACTTCGTCCTTGGACATTCCTTGTTCGACATTGGACATTCAATTCTAACCCAACGTCAACCCGACCCACCGCGCATAAAGAAAGCCACCTCCAGTAGAAAGTGGCTTTCCGAATCGATTCGGATTCTTGGGTCTTTTTGCCCCCTTTATGCCCGCTGCCTTATTTGGCAACAACGCGACGACGAACGTCGGTTTCGAGGACACCAAAGGCTTGCTCATGACGTTGCAACGACATCGAAAGAGCACTCAACAGGCGCTTGGCCGTGAAGTGATTCATGATGATTCGTTGTCCGACATTCACAGTGATCTCGCCGGGAGCGTAAGGATTCGGATTCAAACCGAGGTCCAAGATCAGCTCTTCGGGAGTGCTGGAAACGCGGCAAAAGTTAGCATAGCCGGCCGAAACCGTGGAGTCGTCCACTTTCAACGTTTGAGTAGCCTGTGCTTGGGCTTCCTCGTTGGCCGCGGCTTCTTCTTGCGGGGCTTCTTCGACGGCAACGTTTCCTTCGTTCTTTTCTTCTTTCGCCACTGATGACTCTCCTTACAAAAACCGTCCTTGCTGTAAGAGACGCCAGCCTGGGGCAGCTAACGTCATGACTGAGGCGAATCATATTGACCCCACCCAATTTGTCAACAGGATGTGGCAGAATCTGCCGGTGAATCCACCGATTCGACACGGTAGTGTTACAGATTGGCGTAGCTGCCGTCGCCAGGCGGCGGATGTCCACGCTCTGGTGAGCGTAGCTACATCAACGTACCACTACACGGCCACATCGTGGAAGCATCGCGGCTTGGCCAAGTGCATTTGCACGACGCCCACGGCTCGCTCCAAGAAAGCGGCCTCGCAATAGCACAGGTAGTATTCCCACAAGCGAATGAAGTTGTCGGAATAGCCAAGCTGCCGCACATCACTAATCCGGTCAAAGAACCGCTGCCGCCAATGATTCAGCGTCTGAGCGTAATGTTGTGCGAAGTCCTCGAGATGAACCATCCGCATGTCGGTTGATCGCGTCACGGACTCGTTCATGGCGGTCACTGAAACCAAGCAGCCGCCCGGGAAAATATACCTCTGAATAAAATCACAAGACTTGAGGTACTGTTGATAGCGCTGCTCGCTCATCGTGATGCCTTGCAGCACCATCATGCCGTCGGGTTTGAGTAATTCGCTGCATTTCCCGAAATAAGTATCAAAGTAACGGTGACCGACAGCTTCGATCATCTCGATCGAGACCAGTTTGTCGAACTGTCCCGTCAAGTCGCGATAGTCATCCAACAAAATCGTAATGCGATCCTCGAGACCCTCCGCTTTGATTTTTTCGGAGGCAAACTTGTATTGCTCGTTCGAAATGGTTGTCGTCGTGATGCGGCAACCGTAAGTCTTCGCGGCGTGAATCGCGAAGCCGCCCCAGCCAGTGCCGATTTCGCAGACGTGATCGGTTGGTTTCAAATCCAACTTGCGGCAAATCCGATCGAGCTTCTCGACCGATGCTTCTTGAAGCGTACTTTCGGGACTCTCGAAAATCCCTGACGAATACGTCATCGTCTCGTCAAGAAACAATGAGTAAAAGTCATTGCCCAGGTCATAATGAGCGTGAATGTTGTTGCGGCTGCCGTCTTTGGAATTCTCGCGGACTTCGTGCCATCGGCGAGCAATCCAGCGGCCCAGCGTTGACAACGGGCCCTCGATCTCGTCGCCCAATTCGCGATTGCGAATGAAGATTCGGACCAGTGAGATTAGATCGTCACATGACCACTCACCGAGCACATAAGACTCGGCCACTCCGATACTGCCGCCTAATGCTAACCGTCGATAAAAACGCGGGGAGTGAACATTGATGGTGGCTTGGCAGTCAGTACTAGATAGATCACCGAGTTGCCACTTTTGTCCTTCATCGATAATCGTCAGGCCACCGTCGCGCAGATTGGCCAACTTTTCGAGCAGCTTTTTTCGAGCCGTACGTTCCAGCCAGGTCGGTCCACTCTTCACGACGTCTAGGGTCGTTGTTTGAGGGACGATTGTTTCAGCCATCGGAGATCGACTTCCGTGATGTCAGTGAATCAGGGTGAGGAGAAGCCCGCGTCGCGAAACGACATCTCGAATTATAGGCATCGAGGTCGCCTACGTGTAGGAATTTACGGTCTCGATCACAGTTGTCAAGTGGCTGCCAACGGTTCGGTAGTTTAGGTAGAGTGGTGCGGTTTGCTTGTCAGAAGCCCCGCTTTTTCAAAAAGCCGGGCTTCTTTTCCCGAATAACGGAGTTTGAAGATGATGAACATCACGCCCGAGTCCGAAAACGATGCCGTCAAGCGAACGCTCGAGGCGTCGTATTGCCCGGGCCCATCAAGCAAGCTCGCGAGTTGCAGGACAAGTTCCTACTTGAGCAATTGCAGCCTGGACCATTTAAGATCGCCGACATCGGATGGGGCAACGGATACCACGCCGATTTGTTTTCAGCCGTCTGTGAACTCTATCACGGCTTCGAGATCTCGCCACAGATCGCACAAACGGCGCGTGAACTTTGGATGACAAATGGTATTGAGAACGCGGAAATCTTCGACGGCGATGTCGCTGCCGTATCGCTTTCTCGGGACTTCTATGATTTCGTGTTTTGCTTGTACTTCACACCGGGAAACTTGCGGGACAAATCCGATGATCTGGCGATGTACAATGACGAGTACCTCGACCAAAACCCACAGTTCATTCGAATCTTGTCGCAGTTCTACGAGGCAATCAAGCCGGGCGGATCGATGTATCTAACGATCTATCAAGACGTGCCCGAGGCCGAAGCAGCGCAATACGATTACTACGAAAACACCGGGCAAAACGTGGCAACACCGCCGGGATCACGATTTGTGGCGACCAAGGAAGGCTTTTGGTCCGTACGTTTTACAAAAGACAGTTTGCTGTCGAATTTGTCGGCGTTTGGCATCGATTCGAGTGCAGTCATCTTCAACGAATTGAACGAGATCTCGTGGCTGGTCGAGGTCAAGAAATAGCTACTCGCCCTCGATCCGCAAATCCGCGATTCGCTGAGTTCCGCCGTTCGTGATGAACTTGAAGACGAATTCGTTGTCTTTACCGAACGACGGTTGCTCGCACGCAAGAACGCGGCGTCCGTCGCAGTGGATGAGGATACGATTTCCCGTCAACGCGATCTTCAATCGACGAGCTTTCGCGGCCTCAGTTTCTACTGTTCCTTCTGCGATAGCCATGTTTTTGCCACGGCGCACTTCGATCACTCGAATTGTGTTGGCATTGATTTGAATCGATGCTCTCGTTGGTTGTTCAATTCCGAGTAGCTCAACTTCAAATCGTTGCTCGAAGTTTGTTGGTGTCAGAGCAAATTCCAACATCAATTGCTGATAGCGGCGACGAAACAAAGCCGCGGCATCAACGTCGGATTGGCTGGTCATGGATGATTCATCAAACGTCCAACCGATGGATGTCCACAACTGCTCGTCGAACGGATCTTGCCAGCTGGCCTGTTCCAATTCGTCTTCGATGTCGACAGTCTGCGGCTCGTCTAGGGCAACAACTTCCGACTCTGGCGGTGACTCGGAATCATCTCGAACCGAAGTTTTTTCAGGCGGGGAACTCTGTTGAGACGAAGGCTCCGGGACAAGACGGCCAAGCTGAGTCAGCCCGATGGTCGCGAGAGCAGCAACAAGAATCGAACTGATTGCAAATCCCAATCGCATCCTGTCGCCTTAGGAAATCGAGGTTGTTTAACCCGTAGCCGCAGGCGAGGATTCTTCGGCGTGCTCGTCACCTGCGGCTACGGGTTAAACAATCAGAATGATCCGCGCTGCTGGCGGAACTACTCAGTTTGCCGCCGACGAAACTGGTCCGTGATCGCCTGGTCGGAGCGAAGTTTCGCGAAGCCTTCGTAACGTTGTGGCACGGGAATCTTTCGCGGAGACTCGAGCAGCAAGAAGAGGACGTTGTCGGTGAATCCTGGGTTGTTCGTCAGGCCAAGGTGATCGGAGAACAAAAAGTTCACACTCGACCATGAAATGGGCGAGCGGATTGGTGGCTTCCAAGGACGCGGGTCACTTTGACGCTCGTCCATTAAAGCACTGGATCGGATCACCGTGCCGTCACCAGGAGCTTGCTCGACAACCGCCAACTTTCCAGTGGTCTTCGAAAAGCTAAGCTGCGCATCCGTGTCGATGGCGTCACCAGCAATCAAATGCATTGTTGTTGCCGTCGAGGCCGGGATGCTCGCCGGTCGATCCAAAGACGCGTGGAAACGTCGAGCTTGCTGCAAGCATTTTGAAAGATGGTCGAATGCGATCTGCCGCCTCAGCTGCGCCGACTTGACATCGGGCAGAAGTTTCTCGAGCACCTCGCTTTGGTCGGGTGAGAGCAGGCCCCATCCATACTCTTCCCATATCTTGGGATCGAAGTGATCGATGGTTTCTCCCGTATCGGCATCGACCAAGCTGTTATGTCGCACTCGCGGGAACAACTGATAAATCGATGGCATCGTCCCCAACAATGCAGCGTCGTACTTCGGAAAGATCGGTGCAAAGCGGACACCGTCGATCAGCTCTTTTAAGGACTCCGCCGAGCCACCACTTGGTGTTCCGACCAACACGACTCGGTCGACGTTTTGAGTTCCGGCCCAATTCAGATTTGGCAGGCTTCCATCTTCGGGCAATGATTGGTTGCCATAGCGTACGTAATAACGTGCCAGCAAACCGCCCATGGAATGCGCGACGATGTCGAATTTCACGGGCAAGTCACGAACACCGTACCGCTCTTCGCGGACGCGGCGGATGTATTCTTTCTTCTCTTCAATGAACTCATGCAGTCGTTGCACATTCTCGACGTTATCGCGTCTCCAGTCGTAGGCGAATTGGAAGCAAGTGTAGTGCTCCTTGCCGTAATCAACGGCCGACATCCCGAGTTCCTCGTCGCGATAACCGCCAACCCCCAGTGTCCCCAGAATGTGAACGTAGGCTTTCTGCTCGACCGGCAGGCCAAGCACTGAGATCTGGACTTTGTCCAAGACACCGACGGTTTCGACTTTGTCGACCAGTTCGCGCAGGGGCTTGTTGATCTCAATCGGCAAGGCAACTGTTCGCGCGCCTTCGGGATCGGTCGGATTGACGGCCGTGCCGCCGAAAGCCCCCCATGTGACTTTGCCGGATTCTTGGTCGACCAGCCGCGATCCCAAGATGCCGGGAATCACAATTACGGGGTTTCGTGTTCCGTCGTGATATTGCGCAGCTTCGTTGTAGATGCCGCCCAAATCCGGAGCGTTGACCTCGTCAACGTAGGGTTTCTTGATGGTCTCCGAAATCGCCTCGCAACCGCTGACGTAAGCCAGCAGGGCGATCGAGATGAGAAGATGAACTGCGCTCGGTTGCGCAATGCGACACAGTAGTTTTTTAAGAAAACCGTTCATAGCGGCGGGATGCTACGAGAAATCGAATTTGATGGAAACCCCGATTCAAGCGGCTCGTGTCCACAACCCACCTGTGAAGGATTGCCAATCGCCGCTATAGTTCCGCGTCGAAGAATTTCTAGGATGATCAAAGGGCTACGAACAGGACTTATGCGGTTTGACATGATGCAGTCTGAACAGTCAACGTCACAGCGATGGACGTGCTGCGCGCTGTTTGCGTTACTGTGCGTGAATGTCTCAACGGGTTGCATCTCGACCGATTACACCGAGCTACCCTCGTTTCAACCCCGCCGCCACACTGCCGTCGAACGACAATTCTACCGGATCCATGATCCCTTCACTGACGACAAGCTTGGTCCCGATCTTGGCGTAAGACCGCGCGGTTTCGCACGCCCGCGACCAGAAACTCAACGCGCGTCCGAAGTCTACTTTGGGCTTGGTTTGCCGAAGTACCGTCCGCTTCCGTGGCCGTTCAACTTCCGACCCGTTCCTGACAGTGGTGTTCCGCCTCATTTTCATTAGAGCAACGGCATGGTTGACGCGTCCTGCATCGTGCCCGACGTGTGAGAATTGGTAAAGCGTTCATCGGTTTGCACTCCAACGGAGTGCTTACGCTTTCGCCCGGATTGAGTCGATTGCTTGCGTCAGGGATTCGGACAATCGAGTCATCGCTTCTTCGGTGACCGTCGGTTGGTAACGAATCGAAGCATAGTTGCGATACCAATCGGAAACTGCTGGTAACGAGATACGGTCGGCGAATTGAAAGAGAGTCTCGTGTTGATCGCGTTCGAGTCGTTGTCGCCGAAGCTCTTTGTCCAATTGAGTTAGCAACTCGTTCAGGGCAATCACGCGTTCGGCAACGGGCTTGGCTTTCTCGGCGGGTGTGCGTTGCCCTCGCAGATAGAGGATGACGGCTGTTAACAAGACGGCCAACACAACGATGCCGACTGGCGTCAAAAGAAACTGTAACAGCGAGCGACCGATCGACTTCAGACCCCCTTGTTGCCAGGCAACTCGCAATCGCGCGTAACGCTCTTTGATGACGTCCCAAAGTTGCCCGGCATTGGATGTTGTGCGTTCTTCGGGCACGCCGACAGAAGGAGTTGCCTCGACCGTCACCCAGCCTGTCGTCTCGTCGTAAGCTTCGACCCAGGCGTGAGCATCTTTGTGCCGTGCGACCCAGAAGTCTCCCAATTCGTTGTGTTCTTTCGAGACAAAACCGGTCACGTACCGTGCGGGTACTTTACCCAATCGCAGCAACACAGCGGTTGCACACGCGAAATACTCGCAGTGCGCGGGTGGCTTTTCCTTTAAGAAGAACTCCAAGGGATCGGTTCCCTGAGGAACGATAATGCCCAAGTTGTACCGATAGTTCTGGTGAAAGTAAGAAGTGACGGCGTTGATCTTTTCCTGCGGAGTCTTGCAGTTTACGAATAACCTGTCGGCCAGCCGTCGTGCGATTGGCGGCACTTCATCGGGCAGCGTTGTGAGTTGTACTCGTCGGAATTCCGAGATCGGTTGCTGCGCGGCCAGCGGTTGGTTTTGCTTTCCTTGCCGAGTTCCCCTTGGCACCCACGTGCGATAGGGATGCATGGGTAACAGCTCATCCGATTCGAACACCTGATGCTGGTCGACGGAGACCTCGTTGACACGAGCGGAAATGTGTGTTGTTCCGAGCGTTGCCAACATCCGGTTCCTTAAGCTTTGCGCGGGCCAACATTCCAGCGATTGCCATGTCTTGGCTTCCATGTTGCGGGCCGAGAAGAGTTTTTCCTCGTCAGGGGGAGACAGGTTATTCGGAAACTCGGCCAGCGGGTCCAATGATGCCAGACTCGAGTTCGAGCCCCATGCAGAGCGACTGAAGCGATCAAAGACGCGGCCTCTCATGTAGCCGGGTTCTGTCTTCGAGTAGATTCGCATCGCGACCTTTTCTCGATCGCGCTGCTTGTGTTGAGCCAGTGATCCTAAGCGGGCGTCGCCTTCAAACGACATGCCTTCCTGAGAACCCTGAGGTTGTAGGAACCTCATCACGAATTGGTCCATTTGGCGTTCGAATCGGAAGAAAGCGTTCGTGCCAAACCAAGCGGCTGCGACAGCTAAGGCCAATGAACCGAACGCCAAGCTGGTGTACACGAAGCTGCCGGGCGCATTCGCCGCAACCAACCCTTTGCTGGGTTTCGCACACGCATCGTAGAAAAGCGTCGCAATGAAAATGAACAAGGCACACGCGGCCTGAAAGTAACCCACTTCAATCGACGACACCCTGACCACAGCTATGCTGACCATGACCACAACGCCCAGCGTCGGGAAGACGTACGGTAAGCGGTCGTCTTTCGTATCTCTGAGCAAATGAATCCACTGCGTCGTGAAGAAATACTGCGCGACAACCAGCATGCCTTGGAAATTCAAGAAGCCCCACGAGTAGTTGGGGTTATCGTCGGCAAGTATGAATTTCAGACCGAATGCAGGGATCATCAAAACGTACACAACAACCATTTGATCGTTGCTGAGCTTCCAGCGATAACGAAAGAACCACGCTGCTGTTGCCGTCAAGACTATGAAGCCGGGATACGCAATCGTCTCGGACAAGAAACCCAACGCGAAGGCTTCGACCACCAGTAACATCAGCCCGAGCAATCGTTGCCGCGCCGCGACAACTTCTGTTGCGCTCCCAATTGCTCGAGTTGACGAAGTGGCGTTGCTCATATTTCGCTGACGGCTCCTGATTGAATGCTCTCGGCCGTCACTTGAATCATTTCGGCGTCTGTATCACTAAGCGGAAGCGTGGTTTCGCCATCTCGGACAATCACGATTTTCACTCGGCAGCCGGCTTCGGCAAGCGTTTGAGTGAGCCGGCGGCGTGAATCGTCCCAGTCTAAGAAAACGAAGATGGCAGACGAGAGGCCACTCGCCTGTTCTGACAGGGGCGTCGAGATCGCTCCGAATGGCGCTGTCTTGCAACTCTTAAGCGTTGCTAGAGTTTCCAGAATGCGGTCCAGATTGATTTGATGATTTCCCGACTGCAGCAAGTACATATCGGGCCCAGTGCAGAACAAGTCGATCAGGAACTCACCACGAGAAACCGATTCCGCGATGGCTGCCGTCAGGCTGATGGCTGCCTCGAGATTCTGTCCGTCACGAATGTCATCACGCGATTGATTGGGAAGACGAAACTTTCCGCCCATTAAGTCGAAGCCGCGTTTGGGAATGTAGCTGTCGAGTATCAATGCCACTCGGCAATAGTTCTCTTCTTGAAACTCGCGAACGACCGGTTTGGCCAGTCGCGCCCACGAGCGAAAGTCGAGTCGTCTGGCGGGCTCGCCGGGAATGTACTCGCGGTTGCCGACGTACTCGGACGAGATACCGATGTTTTGCGTTAACGTCGAGCCACCCGATTGGTAACGGCCGCCCATCGGAATTCGGATGTTGGCCAAGCGATGAAACTCGGGCAAGACCAGCAGACTTCCCAGCTCGCACTTTGACGATCCACTACGTAGCAAGTTAAACGGAAAGGTCGAGTGGGCTTGCAGATCAGGAACGTCGTAACGCCCGCGTTCAGATGCTTGGATCGTCATTGGTAGCGAGCCCGTTTCGTTGGCTGGCAAGATCGAGAACGACACGTCTGCATTGAGTGGCTTGATCGATTCATGGATGCCAGGAATGATCAACATAATGTCATAAGCCGCCCGCCACCCAATGTTCGTAAACGTGACATCCATCGAGACGACTTGACCGACGGTCGCCTTTTCTGGCAATCGGGCATTGATGCGAAGTTGGGGGCGGAAGAAAAGGCCCAGTATCCAGGCGGTTATGAACAGGGCCATCAACATGCAGAAGACTTGGTAAGCCGGAATCAGCACGGAGACAATCCCCGGCAGCGATAGAGCGATTCCGTAAATCAGGTACTTACCTGGCGGCGTGAGTTTGAACCGCCAAAGATAACGCATCAGCCTCAGTGTGTAGGGTTGATACGGTTTCATGTGGGAACGCGGACCTGTGAAAGTATCTCGCTGACAATTTGTTGCTTGTTGACGTTTGCGTATTTGGTTTTCGAGGTCAGGATCAGCCGGTGAGACAACACGGGCGGCGCCATCTTTTGGACGTCGTCTGGCATCACGAAGTCTCGCCCGGCGGCGAAGGCGGCGGCTTGGCAAGCTCGGAACAGCATCAACGAACCGCGCGGACTGACACCCAATGTTAGACGCGCGTCGGTGCGTGTTTGCTGAACCAGTTCGATCATGTACTGAGCGACCGTTTCCTCGACCTTTACCTTGCGCACTGTTGTTTGCATTTGACTGACTTCGTCGCGAGTCAGCACGGAGCTAAGGTCATCGATGGGATGAGCTTCTTGTTGCGAGAACAAAATGCCGACCTCGGTGTCTTGATCGGGATAGCCGAGATTCAGTTGAATCAAGAAGCGGTCCATCTGCGCTTCGGGCAAGGGATAAGTGCCATGAAAGTCGACCGGGTTTTGAGTTGCCAAGACGAGAAACGGTGAAGGCAACGCATGCCGATCCCCATCAATCGTGGCTTGACCTTCGCTCATGGCTTCCAGAAGTGCGGATTGCGTGCGCGGAGAGGCTCGGTTGATTTCGTCAGCCAGCAGGATATTGCAGAAGACCGGGCCTTCGCGAAAGTAAAACGTTCCGTCGACGGGATTATAGATCGAGGAACCAAGGATGTCGGACGGCAACAAGTCCGGTGTGAATTGAACTCGGCGGAAGTCGACATCGATTGACTTTGCCAACGCTTTGGCCAGCGTCGTCTTGCCAACGCCAGGAACGTCTTCCATTAACACCGACCCGTTGGCTAACAGGGCCACCAACAACGTATCGATCGTGTCTGGTTTTCCGCGAATGACTCGCGCCAAGTTTTCGGCCAGCAGGTTAAGCTTTTTGCCTTGTTCAGCAAGGGCCTCCGTGCTGACACCGGCTTCCGAAGTCGGCGTTGTCGATTCCAACGATTTGTTCCTTCTTGGATTTCAGATTTGAGACTTGATATTTCGGATTTGAAATTTCAGATTTCAAATGGAGCTTAAGGCAGCGGTGCAAGTTCGTCGCCACCTTCAATCGCGACGAACGTTTGATTGACGCCGTCGACGTTAAACGACTGGGTCGTTCCATCGGGCCAGCGAATTTCGGCACCGTCCACCTTTTCTGCGCTGCCTAAGCCAAAGTGCAGGCAACGCTGGTTGCTGGCATGATAACCATCGCCGGCGGTCAGTTGCGAGTAATACTGCTTCTCGCCCACCTTAATCGTGACCGACGTTCCGATGGCATCGCGCGAGGATTTTGTTCCAACTAGGTGAAACGACACGTAGTTTCCAGCGTCTTTGGTCGTGTTGGTGAGCAGTGCGGCTGGTACGTCCAAGTGACTGATGACAACATCGGTCAGCCCATCGCGGTTCCAATCAAGGCGGGCTAGGCCTCGACCAAGGTACTGGCCTTCGAAGAACTTGCCCAAGCTTTCGGGCGTTGATTCTTGGAATCGTCCGCCTCCGGTATTCTTGTAATATTGAGGCCGCATGAAGTACTGACCGCCACTGGGACGAAAGTCGCTGACATGACCATTCGTCACAACAATGTCGGGTAAGCCATCGTTCTCGCCATCGATGAATTGCGTACCGAAACCGAGGAAGGAAAGACTTGGGCTGTGCAAGCCTGCGATGTTTGTGGCGTCAATGTAACCGCCATCGTCAATACTCAAGTACAACGTGTTCGATTCGCCTTCAAAGTTGGTGATGTACAAATCAAGTCGCCCGTCTCCGTTAATATCGGCTGTCGCAACGCCCATGCAGGCTTCTGATGAACCCTTCGAGTTCAACGCGATGCCGTTCACCAAGGCCGAATCGGTCAGCGTCGTGCCGGTTTCGTCCAGAACATGCAAGGCGTTCGGAGTCGCATCGTTGGCGACGAAGATTTCGTTGCCAGGAATGCCATCAAAATCAGCCGCGACGATTCCGAGTCCGTTGCCTTGTTCGCCAATCAGCTTGTGAGTGATCGTGGTGTACTCGAAGTCTCCCTCGCCATGACTGAAGTACACTTGATCTTGAGATGGCGCAAACTCCGAGGGCATGCAGGTATGGCGTTCGACTCCGGCGTTGTCCTTGCAAATCCGCTCGAACAGATCATCACCCATGAGATAAGAGACCGTATAAACGTCGGGGTTGCCGTCGCGGTTGATGTCAGCGATCACACAACTTGTTGTCCAATCGATCATCTTCAGGTTGGCGTAGGCGGTCCATTCGGAAAACGTGCCGTCACCGTTGTTGCGGTACAAACGGTCTGGTCCGATGTTCGCAACCAACAGATCGGGGAAGCCATCATTGTCGAAGTCGCCAACGGCGATGCCTTGGCTGAAGTCGGATTCGCGAATGCCGCTACGTAACATGACGTCGACGTACTCTTCGCCACCGATGTTGCGGAACAAGCGGTCCAGATGATTTCTCTGGCCAGGATTCGGCGGCCACGACGACCCTTGAGTGAAGAACACGTCTGGGTAGCCATCCAAATCGTAGTCAAGCACACCGACGCCGCCGCCAGTGAACTCGAACATGTGCATCGGACCTTCGTTGATGGGATTGCCCGAGTTCTCGTAGTCGAACCTCAAGCCAACGCCCAATGCTTCCTCGACAAATCGAACACTGCCGGCTTGAGCCGTCGTTTGATTGTTGGCTGGTGAGTTTGGTGGCTTACCGCTGAAGTCGGGCAGGGGATATTCCGAAAGGTCCATCGACAACGCGACGTTGGCTTCATCGGTGCTGCGTTGAGGCTTCATCGTCAAGAGCATCTTGCCCAAACGCATATCGTTTTGTCGTGCCCATTCCGGTTGACTTTCCAGAGTCAACGCCATCCGAGACCAACCGAAAGCTTCCCAAATCAAACCTAACGTTTCGGCTTCGTGAGCAGCC
This sequence comes from Planctomycetaceae bacterium, assembly GCA_002722955.1. GTDB lineage: Bacteria > Planctomycetota > Planctomycetia > Planctomycetales > Planctomycetaceae. The sequence goes on from PBMZ01000070.1 coordinate 26,439, forward strand.
TTTTCGATAAACACCGGTTGCTTACCCGATTTGGCTTTTTCGATCGTCTGTAAGTAGCTTTCCAATTGATCGACTCGACCCAGAAGCGTTGTTGCTTCCAGCTGTTTGCCTAGCTTGTTCAACAACTGCGCCAACGAATATGTGGCCGATTGTCGAGTTGGGTCGATCTTCAATGATTCCCAGAAACACCGCGCGGCGGCTTCGGGTTGATTGCCGAGCCTTGCCATCTCACCACGAATTTCCCAGATGCCGGGATGTTCGAGGTCCTTTTCCGAGACCCCCTCATTCCACTTCCACAGCGCGGCGTAGTCGGTCGAAGACAACAACGCCCGGGCCAACAGATAGCGAGCATCGCTCAATTCCGGCCTTTTCTCGAGCGCCATTTCCAACAGTCGGCGAGCTTCGGCATAGTTCTGTTTTTTCGTGGCGGCGTAGGACATCGCGATCATCGGCAGCGGATCGTCTGGTGCGTCTTTGCGAAACTGCTCGGCAGCGGCGATGTTCAACGGAGCCTCCTCGCCGCGGCACAAGAGATAGAGCTCCAGGTTGTTAAAGTCGCCTGATGAAATCTGTTTTAGCAAGAACGGTAGTTGCTCCCAAAAACGGCAGCTCATGCCGCATACCACAGTCATTTGTTCGCTGGCCATGGCGTTTTCGGGATCTTGTTCGAGGGCTCGTCGAAAACGGTCTTCGGCTTCACTCAACGCGTGTGAGTCGATCAACAAGATGCTGCCAGCAAAGGTGCGCGAATTGATGGCCTCGAAGCTGCCGTTGTCGGGAACCATTTCATAAAACGGTACGGCATCCGCATACTTTTGCTGCAAACGAAGCGATTCGGCCAAGACGTATTGAACCTCGAACGATTTGGGATTCTGCTGAAGAGCGACTCTCATCAACTCTTCGGCATCCAGCAGATTACCTTCCGCCAGCTTCGTCCGAGCCTCCTCGAGCATTTCCAGTTCGCCTGGCTGAATGAGTTCTTGCCAACCAATATATCCACCGCCCACTATGACTACCAAAGCGATTAGTCGTACCAGCGCGCCTTTCCCGCTGTTACTTTCGGCGGTGTCTTCGCTGCTAGTTTCTGTTGTGGTTGCTTGTGGTTCAGCCGCTTGAGCGCTGGTTGCCTGTTCCGCGTCGTTTGCTGCCTGGTCATCGTTTTCGATGTTGGCGTTTTCCTCACTTGTCATTGGAACTTTTTTCACTCTCTGTAACAGTCTCTTGAGTATCCTCGACATTTTCCCAGATTGTCATCGCGTCCAGTTTGTTGAACTGAGCCGCCATTTGATAATTGGGAAACTTCTCAAAACTACAGTTGGCGGTGGCGATGTCGTTGTCACCGTCGCCGTCGAAATCGCCAACGGCAAGAGACGGATGACAACAATTCACCAGTTCAAGGTTATGTTGGCGAAAGTTGCCTTTTGATGCTTGTTCAAGCCAGATCACCGACGGCATCTGCGAATCTCGAACGAATGCCATCGGCGGATCACCCAATCCATTCTCGTCAAAGTAAATACCGCTGGGCAAGAACGAAGCGGCGGCAATATCCAAATCACCGTCTCCATCAAGGTCCGCTTCGATCGCCTGAAACGCTCCGCAGAAGTTCGCCAAATGATGATGCTTGAAGGGGAACTCGCCCGTATTCTCGAGCCACTGAATCGCGTGATACGGTTTGTAAACCATCAAATCCAGTGTGTCTCCGTTCGAGTACAAGACGTCCAAATCCCCGTCACCGTCCATGTCGGTCAGCCGCATCGCACACGATCCATAACTGGGATTGTTGGGCGTATAGAGCAGTTCTTGCTGGAACTCGCCGCGACCGTTTCCAAGGAAGGCAATGATTTCTTCGTGCTCTTGACTGAAGAGGGCAACGAAATCTTGGTGCCCGTCATTGTTCAGGTCGGCAACGGGCACGTTGATCACGCCCGTTCGTTTGTCTAACTGCGTCGACTTGAACTTCGGCTGAGTCCAATCGGCGGTTTCGTTGCTGAGATAGAGTAACTCGCCATTCTCACGCCAGCCAAAGACGGCGACCACAAGGTCAAGGTCTCCGTCTCCATCGAAGTCGGCAGGTTGAGCTTCCACTAGCCGGCCAACATCTTGAAGCAAAACTGTTTCGACAAGCTTTCCGTTTTCATCCGGGTGAAGCCAAATCAATCGTCCGCTGGTTGCGTTGCTGGGCAAGACATCGCCAATGTCCGAAACCAAGTAGTCTCGCACGCCGTCCTTGTCCAAATCCGTCACCGTCGTGTGGACGGGGTTGCCGACTGTCGCCAGCGGCTTTCCTTCAACTTTACCGTCATTCCATTGCCACTGAATGATGTGCCCGGATCGCATATCGGCAGCGATTCCGAAAGGTTTCTCATCCTTTGGCTGCAACCATCGGACAAATGCCGTGCCTGCAAAGTCGCGCGACGACTTGACCGGGTGGCTTTGGAACCGTTTCGACTTTGTTAGCTTGGCGGGAGTCGGACGCTCGAACAGTTCGGGAGCCCGCTCTTGATAATAGCCCAGCACGGCATCGAACGACGGTACGTCTGCTGGCTTGAGATCACTCTTCTTGATGAAGCCGAACGCTTGGTCTAATTCGCGAGGCCATACACTTTTTGGAAAGGTGTCCGGCTCGGGATACTTGTGACAATGACTACAAACGGTGTGAATCTGCTTTTCCAATTCGGCGTCGCTGGATGCCACAAAGTGTGCCGGCGAGGGATCAGGATTGGACGTGTCCGCGTCATCACACGAAGCGGCAAACAATGCCAGCAAGGCCAAGCTAGAGACGCTTCGAGCGGCCATCGCGCGAGCAGCAAATTGTTGTCGGTCAGGATTCACGATGTGGATTGTTTCTGCAGGAATTCGCTGTCGAGAAAGACGCGGTGGCAGCATAGTTCAAGATGCCTCGCATCTCCAATAGTTTACGTCAAACAGGCAAAGGTTGCTTGGCGATTCAGCAGAACGTCCCATTGCATGGACTTAAACGGCGGAATTCTGAGCATCTCGGACGGTCGCTACCAAGCCATAGAGACATTCGTATTGCATCAAATCCCTATCTCATCATAATTTGCGACCGATCCCTTTCGCCGTTTGGCGATTTTTTACTCGCAGTCGTTGGATCGCTCCATGTGGTGCCCCAATTGCCAAGCTGATGTCTCGGCCGAGGTCTCGGCGGACAATCGCTTTGTTCATTGTTCGAGCTGTCGAGCGGAGTTGTCGACAATTCCGGAATTCTCGGAGAAGAACTCGAAGCAAGAAGCTCGCGATTTGCTGCTGCGCTGGTCGAATAGCTCGTTGATCGACCCTTTCGGTCCTGACCTATCGACACGAGGCAAGCAATCTGGCAATCAACGACCTGAAGAATTGTTACCGCCGGCTGGTTTGAATTCTCTGTCGGCACTGCCAGCATCAAACTTGCCCGGGCAAGAAAAACAGCTAGCCGCTCCGCATTCTGAATCCATTCCGCCGGCGAAGACTGACTTCTTGGGAGCCATCGATCCATTATCGGCACCTATTGCCAATATCGCGCCGTCGACGCCATCGAGTGAATTGCCAACATCCGCTGCCAACGGCCCGATCCTTTCCGCACCCAACGAGTCACCCGTTGCGGCGTATTCAGCCGTGCCGTTGTCAGAGTCCAACAGCCTCCATGATCCGTTGCCTGGTGCCGCGGGTGGTGCTGAAGCTGCTCCCTTCGTTGATCTCGAAGAAGGTGCCGGCAAACGGCCGGATAGCAGTTCCATCGGACATCGCATCGATTCAGCGCACGCGCCGCATTCTCCGATGGGGCAAGAATCGTCAGTTGCCGCAACTCCCGTGTCTGCGCCGTCGACGCCAAGTCAGGTAAGTGCACAACATCATCCTGAATCTAGGAACGCTCAGCGTTCATCGACTGTCGAGCGTATTGATTCTGTTGATCCGCGATCAGTTGATGTGCAATCGCAGATCGTTTCGCCAACGCCAGCGAAATCGAATTGGCAGTCGCCGATCGGCCAAGTTCTGGCGTATCTGGGAATCGGCCTGTTGACCATCGGAACGATCTTGGTGATTTGGAGCTACTTTGGCGGCCCTTCGCAATATGCTCCGACCGGTTGGTTTGCAATGACGATTGGTCAAATGTTGTTGTTCTTAGGCGTTGTGACTTTGATCTCTGGCGGCATGGAACAGACGACCAACGAGGTCAACCGCCGCATTGAAAGTATCGGTGCTCGCTTAATTCGCATCGAACAGCACACACGCGATCAACCTGTTGTGCCTCGGCCGAAATATTTGGACCGCATGAAAGACGGCCAGAAGAAGGCAAACGAGCGCGTTTCATAGTAGCCATCACTCTCCGAGTGATGAGCCTGTGCGAGAAAGAAGCCCGGCTTTTTGAAAAAGCCGGGCTTCTTTTGCGATGTTTTCACTGAAAGGCTCATCACTCGGAGAGTGATGGCTACGTTTGGCGCTCGCACAAAATCACCTGCGTCTTCCCGAGCACGCGGGCGTAGATGATTGTTCCGGCTTGTTTGCCGCTGAGCTTTAACTTGCGGCGAATTGACTCGGCGGAAATCGGGATGTGGCGGCATTTGATCTCGACTTGGCCAAAATCGGTGGCTTGAATCGCGCGGCGGACTTCTCGATCATTGTTCGGTAACACGTCAAGCACTCGAAACGATTGCACGAACGACGATTCAACGGGTGTCGATGACGTTAGGTATTCCTCGGCGTCATCAAGTCGCTCAAGCTCCAACGATTCGGCCGCTAAATCAATCAAGCCTGCTCGCACCAACCCCGGATCGGGATCATGGATGTATTCAGACACTCCGCCGATTTCGGCAATCGACGCCATCGGGTCGCCTGCGAGTGTCTCGCCGCTGGGAAGAACGGTGGCTCGAAACGGGTCGGCACCAGCAAGCTCACCAAACCAAATCGTGGCTTCCTTGCACTCGCCGTTGAGGCTGATCAACTCGATCTCACAACCGGGGAACTTGCCCAAGAAATCGCTTGCGGGACTCAGTTTGATCGCGCCGCCGCGAGCATCCACGGTCAGTTGCTGTAAGAAATCCAGGCTCGGGACCGAATTGGCCAGCCTTAATGATCGCGGGCCTTGCCGATTCTTGCCAGCTCGACGATCCGGGTCGATGTGGACGAATCGGTCTCGAACTTCCGTCGTCTCGGCGATGCCTGTCCGAGTCTCAACGTTGCTGCCGACTCCGTAGACTTCGGCATTCCACGCCGTTCGTAGACAAGCGGCTTCGGAGATGTCGACGCTGTAAACTCTTCCTCGCTGAGCCAACGCGATCGAATCGCCACCGACCCCGCAGCACAAATCCCAGACTTCGTGATCCGTGAATCGCTTTGATTTGTGAAAAGCAATCTTCTCCGACGTCGCCTGTTCCAACCCTTGGCGATCGAACCACATCTGTTCGGCGCGGTGGAATTTGAGGGTGGCTCGCTGACGCAACTCTTGGAGTGTCATCGCGGCGCGAACTAACTCGGGCGAGTGTTTTTTTCTGAGTCGTGCCTGAGTTTTGAACTCACTGACACCGTCAAGACTTGCCAATTCCTCGAACAGAGCCGGCGTCGATCGAAGCTCGCGCAAGAGTTCGCATTCTTCACGCTCGGAGTTGTCGGTGTTCATAGCGAGTCGATCAAATTGAATTTGAGGGCCAACGGCGATAGATTGGGCGGTTTGCCTCACTTTACCGTCTAGCCCTGTTTATTCCATGCATATTAATGATGGTCCACTGAGTCCCCAAGTCTGCTTGGTCACCGGTGCGCTTTCCGTTGCCGCTGTCGGATACAGTTTGCGGCGGCTCGAGAGTTCCGTTGCTGACAAAACCGTTCCGCTGACTGGAATGATGGCGGCTCTGATCTTCGCCGGGCAAATGGTCAACTTTCCGTTGATCGGCACGTCCGGACATTTGATGGGCGGAGTTCTGGCGGCCGCCGTCTTAGGACCGTGGGCGGGTTGCCTTGCCCTGACGCTGGTGTTGATCGTGCAGTGTCTAATGTTCGGAGATGGCGGCATTCTCTCGCTGGGAGCGAACACGTTGCACATGGGAGTCGTCGGCTCATTGGGCGGCTATGCCATCATGGCCTGTATTCGTCGAGGTCTCGGCAATTCACCTCGCAGCATCCTGATCGGGTCGATTGTGGCGGCTTGGATTTCGGTGATGGCGGCGGCTTGTCTGTTTTGTCTCGAGTTTCGCTTGTCACACTCGGCCGAATCGTTCGAGTTCAGCCGGATATTCGCGGTCATGGTGACCGTTCACTCGGGAATCGGTGTCGTCGAAGCTTTGATAACCGGCCTCATCGTGAATCTGTTGCTGACACATCGACCGGACTTGATTTACGAGAACCCGCAATCGTCACCCGCACAGCGCACCGCACGAGTTGTTGTTGCTGGCGCGGTGTGCGCGTTAGCCGCCGCGGCTTTCTTGTCTCCATTCGCGTCCTCGCTCCCTGATGGACTTGAGGCGGTCGCGAAGAGTTTCCGTTTCGACGAACTAGAAGCCGAGTCCACAGCCAGCTTGTTTTCTGATTACGAGGTGGCGTCGACGTTTTGGAATTGGAAGGGGCTCTCGGTCTCGTTGGCGGGTATCCTGGGAACGACAACCGTACTTGTGATCGCCGCCGTGTTTGCTCGAGTCATGAATATCGAGAATGTAGGACGGACTCTTAGTCCGTCGAATGAAGAGACGGACTAAGAGTCCGTCCTACGCAGGGAGTCTTTTATTCATTCAGCACGGCGCGGACGTCACTTTCGGCAATGTCTTTGAAGACTTCAACGTGTCCCATTTTTGTGGGCAAGACAAATCGAAGCCGGCCAGCAACCGTTTTCTTGTCCAACTTCATGCGGTCGATGATGTCGTCCGTGTTCAGTGTCGAGTCGCTTGGCAATTCCACCGGCAAACTAACCGCCTGAAGCAGTTCGATTTGCCGCGCAGTCATGGCTGATTCGATCAAACCGATCCGTTCAGCCAACCGGCTCGCACAGACCATACCGATGGCGACTGCTTCACCATGTAACAATTCGCCATAACCGCAAAGCGCCTCGAACGCGTGAGCGAACGTGTGGCCATAGTTCAACACCGCGCGCAGACCCGTGCGTTCAAACTCATCGTTCTCGACCACGTGAGCTTTCAATCGACAGCTTTGAGCAATGATTTCCCGCATCACGTCGGGAGATCGTTCATTCAAACCGTCGATATTTTGTTCTAAGTAATCAAAGAAGTCGGCATCGAGAATGACGCCGTATTTGATGACTTCCGCCAAGCCTGATCGGTAGTCTCGTTTCGGAAGAGTGTCCAGTACCGTGGTATCAATGAAGACTCCTTGCGGCTGATAAAAGGCACCGATCAGATTCTTGGCTTTTGGGTGATTGATGGCGACCTTGCCGCCGACCGAGCTATCGACGTGCGCCAGCAATGTGGTAGGTACTTGGATGAAGGGAACTCCGCGACCATAAGTGGCCGCGATGAAGCCAGCCGAATCTCCAACGACACCACCGCCCACGGCGATGATGGCTGTGTGTCGGTCGGCTTTCATGTCGACTAACGCATCGTACATCGTATGGGTGGCGTCGTACGACTTGGATGTTTCGCCAGGCTCAAGTGTGATGCTGCGGCAATCCCAGCCCGCATCCTCTAAACTGGCAGCCACCGTTACGGCATGCGGGGCCACGTTACGATCCGTTACGATCAGGCAACGATCGGCGTTCTCAGGACGGTTGGGAATCGACGCAAACCACTTGGAAACACACGAGCCGATTGATGGCATCGCATTGGAAACGATTGCGATTTCGTAACTGCGGGCGTCCAAGTTCACTTGGACGATCAATTGATTATTGTCTTCGGACACACTGTCGCCTTGGAGAGAAGGAAGAATCTATCATCAGTTATTAGTCATTTGTCATTGGTTATTGCCAACGTGAAGCCATCATAATCGAAACGGACATGAATTCAGAGTCACCCAACACTTACGCATCCTCCCGCGATTGGAACTTCCCCGAGTACTTCGATTTGGCCCAGACGCCCGCTTTGAGTGCTGCGTGGGAACGATCTCACGCCGTGATCGCAGACATGCGACAACGGCTTGAAGGGGCGGCGATCGAGGGGCTTGCCACGATTGCCGCGTCAGGTTCAGTTGGGCGCATGGAGATGCTCGAGCATTCCGATGTTGACCTGATCGTGGTTCTTGATGATTCCATCGAGCTGCATGCTGCCGAGACACGAGAGATTTATGAAGCGGTCTGGATGTCTCTCGTTCCACTTGACCTGAAGAGACCACGTGACGGTGGCATCTATGGCTCTCCCACCAATTGCCGAGAGCTCTGTGATCCGTCGACCATCGGCAAGATCGAAGATGATCCGTCCGTTTTCGGAAAACGAATCCAATTGCTGCTCGATAGCCAGCCGGTCGTCTTTCCAGAAAACTTGAAGATGGCGACTGACAGAATCGTCGAACGATATGCAACCGGAATTCGCCAACACCCACCAAGCCGCAATTGGCATTATTTGCTCAACGACTTGACGCGATACTATCGATCTTTGTGCGTGTATTACGAATGGGATCAGCGTGATCGACCCGCCAAGTGGCGTTTGCGAAACACAAAGCTGCGATACAGCCGGCTGATCAATCACGCCGGGTTACTGCTCTTGCTTGCCGAATCCATAAGTAAGGGCCCTGTGGATCTCGACTGGTTTCGAATGCAGCTCTCGCTAACTCCGCTGGAGCGGATTGCGTCGGTGTTCTCGAAGTGCGAGTCATCCGACTTCAACGCAATCGCCGCACGCTACGACAGATTTCTTAGCCAGATGAGCGACAAGAACTTCAGAGAACGACACGAGAGCGATGATGGCTCGACCTATCAGAAGATTACTGAATCAGCACGAGAGCTGAGTTCGACGCTGCTTCGCTTCCTGCTTTCCAATCAAAATCGATGGAGCGAACGTTTCTTTGAGAGTCTGATTTTCTGATCACGGCAGATCGATCGAAAACACCTGTGTGAAGAGTGCGTGCAACCCGAATCCCATCATCAGCGACAGGGGGATTAAATAGATCAGCGCTTTGGCAAGCCGATCGTGTGACAACGTTCCCCCAAGAAGCAACACGCAAAGCGTCGTTGCCATCCGAAAATCGACGAACTGTAAAGACAGCAACGTCACATACACGACTACCGTCAAGACGCAAGCGGCGGCCAGTCCGTTGCGGTCTGTGAATTCCGCAGCCTCCAAGTCCTCGGTCGAGGGTGGCTCGGCAGGCGTGCGGTTACGACGCACATGATCGATGATCACACCCACGAACAGTAGACCTGTCGCGAGCGCTGCCAACATTCCGAAGTTCGGAAGCGTCTGAATTTCGCGCGGCATAATGGTGGCGTATTGCTGTGTTCCTTTTGCGAGTCGTTCGTGCAATTCGTCGCCCTGAAGAAAGATTGACTCCGTGTGAATCTCGGCCATTCTCTCGCGCACATAGTCGGTATTGATGGCTTCTTCCAGCATGTTGGCCAGAACATCGATACGATCTTGCGGCGTTCCTTTGGGAACCCACCAATAGAACGTGTTAACCATCGACAACGGAATGCCCTGTTCGCGTGCGGTAGGGATATCGGGTAGTGCCGCGTGCCGCTCGTCTCCGATAAAGGCAAGTCCTCGCAAACCGGCCGGCTGAAAGCGCACGAATTCCTCCAACGAAAATCCGGAGACATCCGTGTGCTTTCCATCGAGGCTCTCGAATCGGCTGGCGCCTCCGCCGAGCTGGACGAATTGAAAGCGAGCCCCTTCGACTTCTTGCTCCAACCCGAGTCCCGCAAAATGAGTCATTGCCCCCAAGTTGACGCCGAACGCCAATGAATTGGGAGAATCGCGAGCCGCATTCATCAGGTCATTCAGCGTTTCATAGGGCGAGTCTTCCGAGACTGCGATCACCATGCCTTGCTCGCCTGTTCCGGCGATCGGTTCGAAGGCCTCGGGCCCGTAATTCACGATCCCATATTGAGGCGCCGTGAGGATGGCTTCGTGCAAGATCAGCATCGTATAGCCATCGGGTTCTGCATCCTTGACCCGACGACTGCCGATCGTCGCTCCGGCACCGCCGATATTGATGACGACCAGCGGCTGATCCATCAGGTCGTTGTCGGCGATCGCCCTCTCAAAGATCCGAGCATACGTATCGGTGCCGCCACCAGCGCCGAAAGGAACAACCAACTTGACCGGCCGCGAGGGGAACTTGCCCTGCTCGGCCTGTTGATTGCAGCCAACTACGCCGCACATCAATAGCAGGCCCACGAGATATCGACTTTGTGGCATTGGAGCTGGTCTGGCACGGTTTAAGTAGGAATTGGACATTGATTTCCTACCAGTAGACCGACCTCTTTGCAAACTTGCCAGCGAAGCGCCCAAAGCCCGTCCGAGTTGAGTGAAACGGTTTAAACGCGACATGGAATTCTGAGCCCCGATTTAGTGTGAACTCGATGCCGGTTTTGGTATCTTGGTGAGGCTAAACCCCTTCATGACGATGTTCGAGCGGAACGAAAGAAGATGGAGCATCAAGCGTTTGATCCTTATCACAAGTGGCTCGGTATAAAGCCGGAAGAGCAGCCGCCGCATCATTATCGGCTGTTGGGGATCAGTACGTTCGAAGCCGATGATGATGTGATCGATTCGGCCGCCGAGCGTCACATGACTTTCTTGCAGACATGCTCGACCGGTGAACACATCGAGGATTCGCAGCGACTCTTGAATGAAGTTGCCGCGGCCCGAGTTTGCTTGCTGAATCCGAAAAAGAAAGCGGCCTACGATCGAAAACTTCGGCAGCAGCTCGAACAGCCCCAATCCGACGACATTCAGACGGAAGCTGCACCGGAGATCGACATTCAAAGCGCTGGCCCGATTCGGCGGCGAACTCAAGGTTCGTTGATTGGGATCGTTGGCATTTCGGTGGTTGGTTTGTTGACTTTGGCTGGCATCTATCAGTTTTTTATTGCTGGTGGCGACGCGGATCTCGGACAAGCTGCCAATGGCAACACGAATTCAACAGTCGACAATGGCGAGAACCCAGTTCCGCCGATTATTGATCCGCCACATGAAGAGTTGTTGGAAAAGTGGAAGCCGCTTTCGACCAAGCCGGCGAATATCGAATTGCCCCAAAGTGGTGTTCGCGCGTTTGGCAGCTCACGCCGTTTGGCGTCCATGTATCCGGGCACTCGTTATTTCTTATCAGTCAACACCGATGGTGAAGCGCGCCTCATCAATCTCGAGAATGGCCATGTCGCGCGAACATTTAAGAGCAGCGGAGGCAAAATCGGCCACGCTGCGATCTCGAAGGACGGCCAGAAAGTTGCCACGGCCAGCAAATCTGGTATCGAGGTCTGGGACGTTGCAGCGGACAAGAAAATCGGCGACTTGAAAAGCTCGGGCAAGATCGAGAGCCAACACGTTGCCTTTTCTTCCGATGGGAATTCGATCATCTCGGGAGACAGCGATTTCACCATTCGCGTGTGGGACATAGAGAAGCAAGCGGTTTCGGCCGTGCTGGCTGGACACGGTCGGCCAATTCGAGCCGTCGCACTCTCGCCAGATGGGAAAAGAGCGATTTCGGTTAGTTCGGGAGATACCAAGTTTTGGAATCTCTCGACAGAACGACCGGACCAGTCAGGCACTCCGAGGAATACACATGCTGTGGCCTATTCCAGCGACGGAAGGTTTGTGGTCACTGGTGGTGAAGATGAGATCATTCGGTTGTGGGAAACAGAAGGTCCTCGGCTTCGCGGTCAATGGGCTGGGCACGACAGCCCCATCAAGTCGTTGCGTTTTTCATTTGATGACAAGACCGTACTGTCAGGCGATGATTCTGGCGTTGTTTTGTTATGGGATGTGCTAACAGGAAGCGAGCTGACTGCATTCGAAGAAATCGAAGAGCCCATCACTGACCTGGACTTCATCAACGGCACGCTCGCCCTGGCGGCGACACCGACCCAAGTGATGGCCTTTGCGCTCAAGGCTAGTGACTCGCCGACTCGCCCCGATCCGGTTGCCAGGACTGACGAAACCAGTTCGGGCAAGGTTCGTTACCTCAGAACACTGAAACCGATTGAAGTTGTCACGGGACACGAAGAGTGGAATGTCGACAACGTGATCAAGTTGAAGGGTAAACCGTCGAAAAACGGAATCTGGTTGCATCCCAACAAAACAGTCGATGACCATGAAGTCGGTTCGATCGAATTCGACATTAGCGAGATTCCTGCGAATCTTCGTTTGTTCACAGGCGCTGTTGCCCTGAACGATACCGCGCGCGGAGATTCTTACCCGATAACTTTTCAAGTGATCGGTGATGGCAAGCCGTTATGGAATTCAAAACCTTTGTCCGTTGTTGGTTCCGAACAAGGCTTTTCGCTGGATCTTTCGACAGTCAAGAAACTGCGTTTGGAGACGAGCAGCAAGACGCGTTTTAACGCGCACTCGGTTTGGATCGAGCCCAGATTTGTATCGCAAGGAACACAGAACCTGCTGGCCGACTTCGACTCGCTAGAACAAACCGAGGGAAAGTGGAGTCAGTTTGGCGGCGAAATTATTTCACCATCGGATGGTGGGCTTTTGACGCTGCCAGTGCATGTGCCGGAGCTCTATCGAATTCGTATGAAAGCCAAGCAAGTTGCCGGTAACGCGACGTTTGGAGTTGGCATCGTCGTCGGGGATGGCAACCGTACACTGGTGGCATTGAACGGCTGGCAGGGAACGGTTAGCGGATTGCATCAGCTCAATGGGAAAGAGGGCAAGGACAACATTACCGCGGCACCTGGCAAGGGGATCTTCCACTCAGACGACGAAAGCACGATTGTCATCACGGTGCTCCGAAAACAAGTCAAAGTCTATTTTGATGACGTCAAGGTTATCGATTGGGAAGGCGAAGCGAACGACTTTTCATGGCCCAGCAATCATCCGTGGATTCCAGGCAGAAAGCTCGCCCTCACAACGGTCGACGGTAGCCAATATCGAATCAGCTCGATGGAATTGGAGACAATCTTCGACACCGATCAAGTGACCGAACCTATCACTCCGGTCACTCCAGTGACGCCACCAGCAGCCCTGCCTGAACTGGTCATGACAGACACGGTGAAAGCTCGCGGAGACGCGCTCAATAAGTATGGTGGAACGGCTGAAAGCGAACGCGCTGTCGAAGCTGGTTTGAAATGGCTCGCCGATCATCAACGAGCTAATGGAAGTTGGTCAATCAACTATCGACTGGCTGGAGTTTGCGATGGTACCTGTACTCAGACGGGTGACTTCAAAACCGCACACTCTGCCGCGACGGGAATGGCGCTGTTAGCGTTTCTTGGTGCTGGGCATACTCATAAGGAAGGCGACTATCAGGCGACCGTCCAACGCGGTATCAACTATTTGCTTGACGTCGCCACCAGAGTTGCGGCTGGCATCGACATGCGTGGCCTTGTCGACCGGGCGGGAATGTATTCGCAAGGCATCTCCACATACGCTCTTTGTGAAGCGTATCGATTGACGAACGACCCGCTTTTGAAATCGACGTGCCAAGGTGCAATTGACTTCATCATCAAAGCCCAGCATCCATCAAACGGTGGCTGGCGATACAAGCCACTTGAAGTGGGCGACATTTCGGTTACTGCGTGGCAATTGATGGCCTTGAATTCCGCTCGCACTGGGCGATTGCGAGTTCGCCCGAACATTTTCAAGGGTGTTGAATCGTTCTTGAACAGCGTGCAGATCGATTTGGGAGCCCGTTACAAATACTCCGCTGACGACAAGAGAAAGATGTATCGATCAGCCACCGGAATTGGATTGCACCTACGGATATTGTTGGGAGCGAAGCAAGACAACGAGGGGCTCAGACGCGGCGTAGACTATATTCTCGAAGAAGGATGGCATCCAACGCACGCCTACGCAAACTACTACGCAACCATGTTGATGTTCCAATATGGTGGGAATGCCTGGGACCAATGGAATGCCGAAATGCGTTCCAAGTTAGTGGCCACACAATCGACCTCCGGACATGCCAAGGGGAGCTGGTCGGCCCGGGGCGAATACGCTCCCCAAGGCGGTCGGCTCTACGAGACTTGCCTGTCCCTTTACATGCTTGAAACCTATTACCGTCATAAACGGACCTACGAAAATTGAATTGAGCGTGGATCTGAGTGATTAGCTTTTAGCAATTGGCTGTTTGCGGGTAATTTTTAGCTGTGAGTTTCTATCGTAACCCGACGCGTAAGCGAGGGACGCTCACACGTGTTCGCAATCGATGATTATCGATGACGACCACGTGCGAGCGTCCCTCGCTAACGCGTCGAGTTACCATGAGATTCCCAACGGCTGATTGCTGACCGCTAACTGCTCCCCCAAGGCGGACTCAAATGAAGATCAAAACAATTGCCATCGCGCTGGCCCTTTGTTTTCTCGGCTCAACTGTCGAGGCTGCTAAAGATGTGTACTTTTTCGGCGTCAAGATCAACAAACGTGATTACATCGGCGGCACGGTGTTTAGCACGTCCGGTTTGACTGCAGAAGTCGACATGGGTTACTTGCACGGACTCTTGAAAGGCCAACGCCTGCAGATCTATCGCCGTGGCGAGACCAGTTTCGAAATCGTCACTGACGCCATTGTCACAAAGATCAATCGCAAGAAATCATTCATCAAGTCCACGACATTGCGGGCCATCGAAGAAAAGGACTACGTGGTCTTTCAAGCGGCTCAATTGGATTTGTGGAACCGGCAAAAGAAGCTCGATTACGAAGCGGCTCGGCGATTGGTTTTGACGAAAATTCGAGGTCGCTACGACACCAGAGAAACCCAAACGGACCGCGAAGACTTACTTGTGCTGCGTCGATCAAAGTCTCGCAAGTTCGATTTTTGGCGCCGCGAGGTTGCTCGATTCCGAGAAACTCAACAGATCGTTTTGGATGCAAGTCGGACGCGTCGCTATTGGTTGTCGGATGGTGCCGAAGGCATTCCCGACATCAAGGTTCGCATTGATGACTTGAAGGCTGGCCAAACCATCGACGAGTTGCAATTGCAGCGCTTGCGACAAATCGGTGTTGGCGTGTTTGACAATCCGTACTCTCTTTCAAAAGATACCGTTCCCGTCGATGTTACAAACATCGACGATGCACTGGACGACCCGGCACCAGAGCCCGCCGAGCCTGTTCTTTCGCCGCGTTTGCAGCTTGTCGAGAGAATTGGTGATACACTTGATTGGTTGAACCGGTCGCTCAAAGAGGAAGAGGAAGAAGCAGACTTCAAGAAGCAGAATTCCACGGATCCATGACCATCCCTTCAAGTCGCATCAGTGCAGCGTCGCTGTTCATTGGCTAATTCTTACATTTTTTAGCTTGTTAGCTGCATCGAGGGTGGCGGAAGCAGCAAGGCCAACATCGTCGTGATCTTTGGATGATTTGGGCTATGATCCGTCGGAGTCCCAGAATATTGCCGAGAAACATATGGACGTGATCGCGCAAATCAAGAAAATTGCAGCAGACCACAAATCCACGGTCAATGGGCCGCCGTCTCAGCTCGAGATTCCGTTGAAGTGACGGACTAGCCTGCATGGGAATGAGTAGTTGGAGTCCAGCCTTTAGGCGCTTGAGGTTGCGAAACGTCGCCATGGGCGGCTAAAGCCTGCACTCCAACTTTCAAGCAATGCACGTTAGCGGCATCACGAAAGGATTCAGACGATGCCTAACAACCCAGTTTCTGTCGGCAATTACGAATGCGGCCAAGGCAGACCGCTGCTATTCTTGGTTGGTCCTTGCGTGATGGAGAGCGAGGATCTTGTGCTTTCCATCGCCGATCATCTGGCGAAAGTCGCCAACGATTTGTCGCTGCAAATCGTATTTAAGGCAAGCTTTGACAAGGCGAACCGCACCAGCATCGACAGTTTTCGAGGTCCCGGTGTCGAGCTGGGAATGCAGTGGATGCGGCAAGTTCAAGAACGCACGGGATTGCCCACAACGACCGATATTCACGAGCCCACTCAAGCGGCGCCGGTTGGCTCGGTTTGTCAGGTTGTTCAGATTCCGGCTTTCTTGGCGCGTCAAACGGACTTAGTTCACGCGGCGGCCGAGGAAACCGCCAAACATGGACATGTCGTCAACATCAAGAAACCGCAGTTTGTTGCTCCCGAGGATACCATTCATATCGTTAAGAAGTGTGAGGGTTTCGGGAATCCGAACGTGTTTTTAACCGAACGCGGCACAACGTTTGGCTACGGTCGACTGGTGAATGACATGCGAGCGATTCCGATCATGCAAAGCTGTGGTGCTCCCGTCGTTTACGATGCAACTCACAGCGTGCAGTTACCCGGCGGCAGCACGACAGGTGGACAAAGAGAGATGGTTCCCACACTGGCCCGATCAGCAGTTGCCGCCGGATGTGACGCCGTATTCATGGAAACTCACCCGGAACCAGACAAAGCTATGAGCGACGGCCCGAACATGGTACCGTTGAATGAGATTGCCAATTTGATGCAACAGTTGACTCGCATCCGATCTTTGATGAGCGAACTGGAAAACGAATAGCGTGGAGCGAACTGAATTGAATACCACACCAAACCAATCCGGCGAATCAGTAAGCAATGAAGACGAACATAAAAAACGTTCTTTGTTCAAGAGAAACCTGTCCGTTTTAGTAGGTGCTGTTGGCGTCGGGATCGTTGCAATTGTGAGTTCCAGCTGTTCGGAAGCTCCGCCTCCAATCATTCCAGGAGCGAACACAACAGGTGGGGCGGGCGGTGGAGCGCCGACACGTTGTAAAGACCTGATCGAATCGGTAATTGATACGCTTCAACCAAACCGTCTTGGGATCAGCTCCGATGGTGAGACGGCGATTACATTGCTCAACGATTGGGATGATTCTTGCGGACAAGAAATTCCGGCTGCCGACGAAGCGGCTCTGCAGCTTCGCTCGAAGCTCCTAGAATCAAACGCCCGGACACGTGCGGACGAAGACCGCTTCGTCAACCGTGACATGTACCACATTCGCGACGCCTTGTGGTACAAGCAATTGCTCGAGTTCGCGGCTGGTCAATCCGACGATGATCTAGGCACTGTCGTCAACTTGTTCTATCACATTGTTAGAAATGTTGAGTTGATATCGGATCAAGAAGAGGTCGTCCCTCTGATGCCCTTCGATGCCTATTTGCTCGGCCGTGCTACCGCCGAGACTCGGGCATTGTTGCTGGCCAACATTCTGCGCCAATTGCGAATTGACTCCGTCATCATCAACGCCGGAGGGGGTTCGAAGGCGTGGTGCATGGGCGTCTTACTCAATGCCAATGTCTACTTGTTCGATCCGACGTTGGGTTTGCCCATACCGTCCGAGAAAGATGACGCGTCCTCGCACTTAGTCCAGATTCCGGCCACCTTGGCTGAGGCTCAAGACAACGATGCCTTGTTGAGAGCATTGGATTTGTCCGACGATCAACCTTACCCCCTGACTGCTGAGTCCTTGAAATCAAGCACTGCGTCGATCATCGCCAGCAGTGGCTACTTTGCTCCAAGAATGGCTCGGCTGCAGCGGTCGTTGGTGGGTGATCAGTCAATGGTAATCTACGATCCGGTCGAGGACACTGACCTCGGCGCTGGCACAGTGGCACGCATTGTCGATTCTTGTGCCGAGGCCTGGAAAGCGGGTGACCTAAGCGTTTGGAGTTTTCCGGAAGAGCAATTGGTCGCGGCACAAGACCTCAGTGATAAACAGACAGAGCGACTCCGAATTCTGATGCATCCGTTGGAAGTGCCGGTCTACATCGAAAACGCTGTGATCCTAGTCGACCTCACAACTCTCGATAATCGAGTCGTCAGGGCTCGAATGATCGAGGAAGGACAGGTTGCTTACACGATCGAGATTCCCAACACTGGCCAAGTCGTCAAGATTCCGAAGGCTCAGGTCAAGAAACTCGATCCCATTGCGCTCATGACATTCACGAAACCAGCGCGATTTCAGTACAAGACGCGCGCCGCACAGATGCAAGGCGACTTTGGTCTCGCGATCAAGAAGTACCTGAGCGTTCAACTTTGGAACGAATTGCCGCCGACTCAAAAGGGCATCTTCATTCCAGATGTTGAAAGACGCATCTTCATATCACAACTTCCCACGCCGATTCGCGACATGCATCGCAGGGCTGCTGCCGACGCACTGTTTTGGACAGGCATGGCACAGTATGAACTCGGCGAATACAAGTCGGCAGAAGAAAGCCTGTCGCGATACGTCAACCGATACCCGGGTGGCAAGTGGCTCAATTCCGTCCGTTACACGGCTGCCTTGTCGATGGCACAGCGCGGCAAGTTTGAGGAAGCTGCCAAGGAATTGCGTCGGATCACGAAGGCGGCCCCTCAATCTCGCGGCTATCTACTTCTCGCGCGGCGTTGGGAATCGCAGGCCAGCAAATAGACGGGAGATGTCGATAACACGGGGGCATCATGCACCGATCAATGCGTTTGTTGCGATTTCCATTCAAACGCGTTTTTCAGGGTGTCGCCGCATTCTGCATCGGTGTGATGATCGCACTCTACCTGAATTCAGGAATGCTCGTCAGCTACAAGTTCGCTCAAGCGTACAACGACGTTGGCAAGCTCAACCGTGAAATCGAAGTCTTGTCGCAATATGCGCCCGAAGACGGCATTCCCATCGATCGGACGGTCCTCAACGATTGGCTTTCGGGCAATCTTCCGGACGCTCAGCCATTCGTGCAAGAATTACTTGCTCCCCCCGAGTGTGATCCGTGGGGCAAGCCGTACCGCTATTCACTGAGCAACAACGGTTTCTACTCAACGGGGCGCGATGGCACGACAGAAACGACCAGTGCACGCATTGGTATATCGACGAGATCAACCGGTGGAACATGATAGCCCTCACCATCCAGGGGGCGGTCATTGGTTTATACATTTACATCATGATGATTGAAGTCCGACGTCTCATTTCGTCATACGCTACACCTCGATGGGCTGAGTGACTCAGTTTCTTGCATTCCAACCAGCGCCATAGGCGAGGTGCATTCGCAGCCAAAGCCCACGTTGACTTGAACTTAGGATTTTTGATAACTTCCCCCGCCCTCGTGGCATCTATCCTCGCCTTTTCTCTCCAAACTACTCACTCATCCCAATTTTTGGGTGTTTATCTGACACCGAGACTTTTCCCTCATTCCCAGCGACCGTGTTGCCGCGAAGGTATACGGGCTATTCACTTCCGAGTTTTCGACCAGCGCACATTGTGCGTCTGAAATCAGTCAAATCTCGCAATTCTGCCCCGGAGATGGATTTGGTGCCGACTGAATAGTTAGCTCTTGCCTAACCCTTCACGGCGTTTCCTGTTACTGAATCTGTTTTTGGTGCCGAACCGAACACGCGAAGCGTGGGCACTAACCGCTCTTTGCACTTACCCAACTCTCATTTGGGAAGAGACTGGCTGACTCGACCGCAGTGTGCAATTCCACCTACAAAAGGTTGGGCCCATGTGTGGTATCGTTGGATATGTCGGCAATCGACAGGTTTCTTCCATTTTGCTCGAGGGTCTGCATCAGCTGGAATACCGTGGCTATGACAGTGCGGGCATCGCTGTTGCCAACGACGGCGAAATCGCAATCCGCAAGACCGCTGGTCGAGTGAATGACCTCGACCGCTTGCTTGAGGACAACCCGGTTCACGGAACGCTTGGGATTGGTCATACGCGCTGGGCCACTCATGGCGAGACCACCGACGTCAACTCGCACCCTCACATTGGCGGCAATGGTGAAGTCGTCGTCGTTCACAATGGTGTGATCGAAAACTACCAATCCCTCAGAGCCTCGCTCGTCGAATTGGGCTACGTCTTTCGAACCACCACCGACACAGAAGTCATCGCTCATTTAATCGCACACCACTTAGAAGAACGTATCAAGCTGGGCGAGGACGCCGACGACGTGCAAACTTGTATCGAAGCTGTTCAGCTTTCGATCGCCAAATTCAAGGGCACGTATGGCATCGGCGTGATCTTCCAGAATTTCCCCAACTTGCTGATCGCCGCGCGTTGCGGCAGCCCTCTGGTTGTTGGCATTGGGAATGGCGAGTTCTTCTTGGCCAGTGACGCCTCGCCGTTGGTCGGTTACACCGAAAAGGTTGTCTACGTACAAGATCACGAGATGGCGGTCTTGCAACCCGAGACCTTCGATCTTTTCCACCGCGACATGGGCCTGCAATCGCCATCGATTCAAACGATCGATCAAGTCTCCGCAGACTCAGACCTGGGCGACTTTCCCCATTACATGTTGAAGGAGATCTTCGAGCAGCCCACGACTCTAGAAAACGCGATGCGTGGACGCCTGAACGTTGATGAAGCCACGGCTGTCTTCGGCGGCCTGAACTTGGATCCTCAACAATTGCGACGAGTCGACCGCATTGTCTTGACGGCTTGCGGAACCAGTTGGCATGCCGGCCTCGTTGGTGAGTACTTGTTGGAAGAGTTCACTCGGATTCCCGTCGAGGTCGAGTACGCTAGCGAGCTGCGTTATCGCAACCCACCCCTGACCGACACGACAATGGTGTTCTCGATCACTCAAAGTGGTGAGACCGCTGACACGCTGGCGGCGATGCGCGAGTGCAAACGCAAGGGACATCCCACGTTGGCCATCTGCAATGTCGTCGGCTCCACGATTGCTCGCGAGGCTGATGGTGGCATCTATTTGCATGCCGGCCCCGAAATCGGGGTGGCATCGACGAAAGCGTTCACCTCGCAAGTGATGGTGTTGACGCTGCTATCATTGCACTTGGGACGCATGCGTCACTTGTCGTATCAAGCCGGCCAGCGAATGATCAACAAGCTGCAAGAGATGCCCGAGAAGATCACGAAGGCTCTGGAGTGTTACCAGCAGGTCAAGGATATCGCGCCCCGATACGCTCACTTCAACAACTACCTCTATCTAGGACGTCTGTACAACTTCCCCGTTGCCTTGGAAGGTGCACTGAAGCTAAAGGAAATCAGTTACATCCACGCCGAAGGCTATCCAGCGGCGGAAATGAAGCACGGTCCCATCGCGTTAGTGGATGAGGAAACTCCCACGGTCTTCGTCATCCCCAGCGGCAGCATCTACCCGAAAGTGATGAGCAACCTGGAAGAAGTGAAGGCTCGAAAAGGCCCCGTCATTGCCATCGCATGCGAAGGTGACGAGAAGATCGCCGAAATGGCTGACGATGTGATCTATGTGCCGCAGGTCGAGGAATTCTTGCAACCATTGGTCACAGCTATTCCACTACAACTGCTGGCGTACGAAATTGCCGTCTTGCGTGACTGCAATGTCGACCGGCCACGCAATCTGGCGAAGAGCGTCACGGTCGAGTAAGAACCGAGCTCGAACGAATTCGATTTTAGAAGCCCGGCTTTTCGTAAAAGCCGGGCTTCTTTGTTTTCAAGCGTCGCGATACGCCAACTCCAAGATCGCATTCGTCTTTCGACCTTCGTCTCCTGACACCAGCGGTTCCCGGTCCTCAGCGATCGCAGCAACAAAATCGGCGATCAATGGGCTGTTGAAGTTCGGGTTCGGTGGGTGAGGCTCCTCGGCGACGCCGTCAACCGTTTCGATGTACAGCGATCCGCCGTTGAGTGTGCGAGTCATCAGCCGACCTTTTGTGCCGACCACCGAGAACTCATCGGGATCAAACGTCACTCCGAAGTAGCAGTGCACGTGGCCCTGGATTCCCGAAGTGAATTGCATCAACACTCCAGCGCAATCATCGGCGTCGTAATCAGCGGCGACCGTCCCGCAAACTGCTCGAACCTTGTCGACAGCCCCGAACAAATCTAAGAACAAGTTGATGCGATGGCTGCCGATATCCATCAATGCACCGCCGCCACCTTGGTCGGGAAGGACTCGCCAGTAGCCATCGTCGCCGGGTGACATAGCGAATGCGGTGGCTGTCACGGCAGAGACGCTTAGTACTTTGCCGATCTCGCCTGATTCAATCAATTCCTTAATTCGGTCCACGACAGGATAGAAACGTCGATAGTACGCGACACCAAGTTTGACGTTGTTTTCACGGCACGCATCGATCATCTGATCGCACTCGGCGACAGACATCGCCATAGGTTTCTCGACCAAGACGTGTTTACCAGCTTCGGCACACGCAATCGTTTGCGGCAAGTGCAAGTCCACTGGGGTTGAGATGTAGACAGCATCGATGTTGGGATCGGCGATCAAATCCTCGTCCAGCGCGTAAGCGTGATTGATCTCGAAGTCCTGAGCGAACTGCTTCAACTTGTCAGGATCACGCCGGCAAACGGACAAAAGCTCCGAGTTCGGGTCGTCTTGAATGGCCTTAGCCACTCGCTTGCGGACAACATCTCCGCAACCAAGAATTCCCCAGCGAACGGTCATGAATGATTTCCTTGAATTTGACTCGCGACGATTGGAAGTGTCCGGAAATGGTATAACATGCCGGTTACCAACGCTATCACACGGTAACCCGAAGCACTGTGGCCCTGCGACTCCGCTCGCAGGGCTTTACCCCGCGAGCGGAGTCGCGGGGCCACTATCCTGACGACGACTGCAATCGAAAGTACTCGCAATGCCAAACATCGAAATCCAAGAAACAGGTATCCTCGACAATCGCGAGTCCGCGTTTCCGATGGCCGTGCAATTGGCCAACGGCGACTTGCTGTGTTCCTATGGCGTTGGTGGTGGAGCACTGGTGACGGGGCACACCGAATGGTCTCGCTCGACGGATAACGGGAAAACCTGGAACGTTGAAGGCACGATCTTACCGAAGGACGAGGAACGCAATCGTGCCAACTTCTTGAAGCTGACCTTATCGCCCGATGGCAAAACGATCTATGCCTATGGTCAATGGATCGACGCCAACACGGACGAGCAATTTGGAACGCGCGACTCGGGTTCGTTGTGGTGTCAGTCGGTCGATGGCGGGAAATCATGGAACACACCTGAATCCGTGCCGTTCCCCGAAGGGCCGCTTGAGGTTTCTCATGGGATGTTGCCTTTGCAGTCTGGACGGCTGTTGGCACCGACGGCAACCTTGTTTGACAAGAAAGAATTGGGCAAGCAAGTCATCACGGCGTTATCTGATGATGGTGGCGAAAGTTGGAAGCAGACGATTGCGTTCGAGCACCCACAATCGAGCCACGGTTACTTTGAACAAAAGTTCGTCGAACTCGACAACAATCGAGTGATGGGCATTGCCTGGACGGTGACGATTGGCGATTACAACGACTTGGAAGACAGCTTCGTGATCTCGAACGACGGCGGGTCAACTTGGGGCGAGATTCACTCGACGGGAATCCGCGGACAAACCATGACACCAATTTACTTGGGTGGCGACCGGTTGCTTGTCCTTTACAACCAACGACACGGCGAACAATGCATCAAGATGTGCTTGATCACATTCACCGATTCTGAGTGGACCGTGCATCACGAAGGCGTGCTTTATGATGCTCGGTCGGTTTACGAGCGAGCAGATACCGTTCATTCGGGCATCGACGAGTTGGATGATTTCGCTTTTGGATTCCCGACAGCCATCCCGTTGGCGGATGGCAGCTACTTTGCCACGCATTGGTGTGTGGAAGACGGCCGCTACGGGATCCGTTGGACGCGCTTGAAAGTGGATTGGCCAAAGAAGCCGTCACTCTCCGAGTGACGAGCCTTTGGGGATAAGCTTTCCTAAATTGCATGGCACGCTTCACTCAAACACGACATCCGCAGGGCCGTCACTCGGAGAGTGACGGCTACTTTGACACGTGAATTGAAATCCTGCGCATTGCCGTGTATCACTCGAACAAGATCATTCACAAAGAACATTACCTTATGAGGAGACATCAGGTGGTCACTCGATTTTCGTCACTCTTCGCTGTTCTCTTATTGGTATCGATTCCGTCTTCGCTATTTGCACAACTTGGCAAGTCCGATGTTTGGATCGGCACAGGAGGTGGCAAGGGGATCTACTACACCCAACTGAATGCCAACAACGGCAGGCTTGACACTCCTGTTTTGGCCGCCGAGATTAGTCGACCGGGATTCTTGGCCATGCATCCGAATGGCAAGGTCCTGTATTCGATCGGTGCCTTGGAAGGCACTGCCGTTGCCGCGGCTTACGCAATTGAACGAGACAAGGGTAAGTCGACACTGCGACTGCTCAATTCCCAAGACACCGGTGATGGTGGCTCAGCTCACATCGCAGTCGATTCGGCGGGCAGACTTCTGATCACGGCCCAATATGGCGGTGGCTCCGTTTCCGCTTACAAATTGGCGAAAGACGGCAGCATCGCAGAACGCACTCAAGTGATCGAACACGAAGGTGGGTCAAATGTTAACCCGCGCCGTCAATCGGCACCTCACCCACACTGGACGGGGTTCTCCCCAGACGACCGGTTTGCATTTGTCCCGGATCTCGGATTGGACAAAGTTGTGATCTACCGCGTCGACGCCGACGCTGCGAAGTTGACTCCTCACGGCTCCGCAGATCTGCCTCCCGGTGGTGGACCGCGGCATATGAAGTTCCACAAGAACGGCAAGTGGGTTTATGTGTTGAACGAGTTGACGTTGTCAGTGACCGTCTTCGATTATGATGCCGAAGCTGGCAAGATGACCGCCAAGCAAACCATTCCCACTGTCCCCAAAGAGCAACTGCTCAAAGAGAAGTTCAAAAGTTGCTCTGAAATCCGTGTTCACCGCAACGGCCAATTCGTTTACGCAGCGAACCGAGGCCACGATACGATCACGGCTTTCCGCGTGAATGCCGAGACCGGTGAGCTGTCGGTCATTGAACGAGAGTTTGTTCGCGGTGCGACGCCTCGTAACTTCAACTTGTCCCCAAGCGGTAGTTGGTTGCTTGCGGGCGGACAAGACTCGAACACGCTGGCATCATTCCAAGTGGATTCGTCCACTGGCGAGTTGTCTTACAACCGCAGTGTCGTTAACGCACCATCACCGATTTGTGTGCTGTTCCAGCACGAGTGATGTTGGCATATGGTCTTTAGCTGAGCCGGTCGCAATAGTAACCCGACGCGTGAGCGAGGGATTGGTCACACGTGCTCGCAAACAAAACACGTGATTTGCAAACACGTGTGACCAATCCCTCGCTCGCGCGTCGGGTTACTATTCGTAGTTTAGCCCTCAGTGCCTTCCGGCTCTTGGAAGTACTTGCGAACGATTTCTTCACTAGGTGGCGGGAACAACTGGGTCACGACCCAAACCGTGAAGAATGAGGTGAAGAGTCCGAAGATGATGGGGTCGAAATTCAGAGGTCTCCAAGGGCTGTAAAAGCTACCGTTGACGAAGATGCCGGAAACGTAGAGTGACAAGTGCGATCCGAAGCCAGCCAGCATGCCGGCGATACAGCCTTGGTGATTTGCTCGCGGCCAATACAACGAGTACAACATCGGCGCCAAGAACGACGCGGCCAAACCGCTGCCGACGTAGACGATAATGTCCTGCAAGAACTCGGCCGGAAAGATGGCGACGATCATTGCCGCCGATCCGACAAGCAGCGTGAACAGATAACTGAGCAACTTGATCGTTCGCTCTTCAGCATCGGGATTGATGTTGCGTTGATACACGTCTCGGACGAGTGCCGAGGAAATCATCAACAAAAAGCTATCGACGGTCGACATCACGGCAGCAAATGGTGCTGCTACCAACAGCCCCGCTAACCAAGCCGCACCGATGCCCTCGGTCAAGTAGACCGCCATTGCCGGCATGATTCGATCCGCCTCGGATTCCATACCTGGCATTAAAATCTTGGCACAGCAGAAGATCACGATTAGGGGGAAGTAGATGAACGTGTAATAGATGGCCACGGTAAAGATTGAACGTCGCAAAGTACGTGAGTCTCGGAATGCCATCAGCCGGACCATGTTGGATGGCTGGCCTGATCCGGAAATCGCCCACATAAAGAAGAACGAGATCGAAAGACTCAGGGGCAAGAATCCACTTGATGACTTGCGGCTTGGTCCCGGTCCCGTGACATAAGTTCCTGGCGAATCCGACCCGTAAACATACGGTTCGACTTCAATATTGGCGACGGTGACACCATCAAGTCGCTCGACGGCTTTCTCGCCACTCAATAAATCATCACGCTGGCTTGGAGTTGTAATCTCGATGGCGTCGACGCTAACCGATGATTCACCTTGATTCAGGACAGCCAGTGAACTGACTCGAAACAAGCGTGTCTCGCCATTTTCTTCTTGAGTGACCCAGGATCCGGAGCGAATTGTCAAGTCGCCATCGCCATCGGTGCGGCTGACATCCATCGTGACGTAATTTGGTGGAGTCATCTGCGCCATCTTTTGGGTCGCGGACTCGAGCCCGCCGACTTGGTTGATCGCCAAGGGCAACATCAGGATGACGCCGAAGACCATCACGACACCTTGCAACACGTCGGTCCAGACAACTGCGTGAAAACCGCCGTAGGTCGTGTAAACGATGACCGCGATGCCAAACGCGAACAGGCACAAGAGGTACTCGGGATCAACGCCAGAAAGCATGGCCCCGTCGGAAGTTAATCCGCTAAACATCGTGGCCGCCGAGTGAAACATTTCCACGTCGTCAAGCAATGTCTTCAGGATCAAGCTGCCGGCTTTGAATTGCGCCACCAAGTTGAACGACATGAAGAACACGATTAGCGAGACAGCCAGCAGACCGAACTTCGCGTTGCCGAAACGATCCCGGATGACGTCGGGAACGGTGATGGCACCCGAGATGCGAGCCACGTTATTTAGACGTTTCCCCAACAGGCCCATTGTGCAGATCGGGACAACCATGTAGCTGCCGATCCACAGAGCTAGAATCCAGCCGTGCGTATAGATCTTCGCTGGGAAACCCGTAAAGCTCCCGCCTGACGAACTGGTGGCGGCGAATGTCAGGGCGAAGGCCCAGACACCGAGCCCTCGACTTCCCAAGAAATACTCGCTCAAGAAACTTTTGCTTTGCAGCAACCGGTTCGACAGCGCCGCCAAAGCAAAGACGACCAACGTATACAAACAAAAGGTGACTAACGCCGCATTCATGATTTTGGCTCCTCGGTTGTCGCTTCATTGCTGGGGGCTTCTTCTTCCTCGCCGCCCAAGTCGTCATCCTTCATGTAGCAGAAGCAGAACCATGTGGTGAACACGTCGGCCAGGAGCCATGGCACGACGATTCCGTAGAACACCCATTTGGGAATTCCCAAGACCGTTTGGAATTCCTGAGGATTGAATTCCGTGACGTAGCCATTCAGATAACAATAAGGAACGGCCCAAGCCAGCATCGCTGCCCAAACGCAGAATATGATGGCAGCCTCGCGGCGCGAATTTAGGAAGACAGCGGTGAATTCCCACTTACCGCCTTCCGGTGTGGTTGCAGAACTCATGAGGTGATGACTCTCGATGTGTAGGAAGCAAGCGTTACATCAATGGTCATTGATTGTAGCCCTGCGGATACCCGAAGCAAAGCAAGGCTGGCAATTGTCTCATGATGAGGCTGAGCGGTGGGGAGGCTGGCCTTCGTTGTGGCGGCTCTTGAAGAGCGGTTGATGATGATTGGTGATTTTAGAAGTTACGGAGAATGACGGAGTCTTACTTCTAAAATCACAAATCAACAATCGCTATTAGCACAAGAAGCCCGGCTTTTGCGAAAAGCCGGGCTTCTAACATGCAATCGCTATTCAATTCATCTACGCACTAAATTCGTGTTCGGCGGTTTGTTTGAGGCCTCGCAGGTCAAGCTTTCCCGTGCCTAAGAGCGGTATCTCTTCAACCTCGAGAAAACTGTCGGCAGACGGGATCCAGAGGTTTGGGAATTCGGCATTAGCCAGCTCTTCGCGGATTTGGTCGATGGTCTTTTCCAGTTTTTTGTGGACGACGATCAGACGTTCGCCCTTCTTTTCGTCAGGGACCGATGTGACCGCGACGCGGATTTCTGGTTCCTCGGCGTTTGGATTGTCGACGATTCGAGTCAGCTCGGCTTCGATCTTGATGTGAGGCACCATCTCGCCGCCGATCTTCGAGAAGCGGCTGAGACGACCAGTGATCTCGACGAAGCCGTCCTCATCGATCTTCGCCAAGTCGCCCGTGTTGTACCAACCGTCCTCGATGGCTTCGGCGGTTTTTTCCTCTTCGTGCAAGTAACCCAACATGACGTTCGGTCCTTTGATCTTCAGCAGACCTTGCGTGTCAGCACCGAGATCCTCGCCCGTATCGACATCGACGACCTTGGCGATGACGTTGGGAATCGCGCGACCAACCGTACCCAGTTTCGTGCCGGCTTGAGTGTCGCTTTTGCAGCGGTGAGCGGGCACGTTTGCGATGGCCAACGGCGACAATTCGGTGGCTCCGAAACCTTCGGTGGGATAGACGCCGAATTTCTCTTCGAATGCTTCGCCCAAACTGTGCGGAAGTTTCTCGGCCCCGACGATTGCCAAATCGAGGCTCTTCATTTGTTCCTTCTCGCATCGTTTTAGATACGTTTTCAGAAACGTTGGTGTTGCTGCCACGATGGTGACATCGTGCTTTTCGCAGAGTTTTCCAATTTGACGTCCGTCTAACGGATTGAAGTGATAAACCGCGCTGGCGTCGGTCGTCAGTGGAAGCCACATCATCAAGGTGTAGCCGAATGAATGGAAGAACGGCAACACGCCCAGCAGCATGTCCTTTTCATTGATGTTGAACAACTGATCGGCTGAGGCGATGTTGGCACCAACGTTTTTGTGCGAAAGCATGACGCCTTTGGGATTGCCAGTCGAACCTGAGGTAAAGATCACGGTCATCAGATCATCGGGTTGACTCTTCGTTAAACCGAGCTTTCGTTCCAGTATTGATGCGGGCAACAGGAACGATTCGAGCAGTGAGCAAATCTTGTCAGCGCCGCTGATCTTCTCTTTTAGATCTTCCAGGAAGATGGGTTCCGCGTTCAGCTCGATTGGTTTCTTTTCCATGAACCGACGACTGGTCAAAACGTGTTTGATACCACAGTGGTCGATACAGAAGTTGACGTCTTTATCGGATAGGGTGTAATTCAAGTTCACGGCGACTCGGCCGGAGATTGCCAAGCTGGTGTTCGCAAGCGTGCCTCCGACTGATGGCGGCAAGAGAACGCCGACCATCTTTTCATCCGGCGCGACGACGTGTTTCTCCAGCAGTCGCTTAAAGACCAAGGTTCCCGTCAGCAGCTTTCCACCAGTCAGTTCTTGGCCACTTGAGTCGGCTACCTTCTTTCGGAATAAAGCTGATTTGCATCGGCGAAGAAACAACCTTGGCGGTGACATCGTTCGGGCGGCTCGTTTTTCCACAGCGTCGACTCCCAATTGCTCAACTGCTTGCCGAACGGCAAACACGTCCTTTGTATTAGCGACAGGTTTACCAAAGAGGATCGAAATCGGATAGGGCCATTTCTTGGGCCACTTCCAGAAGAAGCGGCCGCCTTGGAAGCTAAAGATGCTGCCCCAGAGTTCATCCAAGTAACACGGGATGATGGGCGCACCGGTCTTGTCGACGATGCGTGTCATGCCGCGCTGGAATGGTTGCAACTGACCAGTGCGAGTGATTTGGCCTTCGGCAAAGATACCGACTAACTCGCCATTGGCGACGGCCTTTTGAGCTGTCTTGAGCGACCGCATGATGGCTTTCGGGCCATCTTCGGCCTTGATTCCGATGACTCCAAATGTTCGTGTGAGCCAGCCAATGCCCGGTCCATCGATGTAGTCACTGTACGCCAACATGCGTATTGGACGGTCGGACATCATAGTCATCAGAATACCATCCAGCCAAGAAACGTGGTTGGCGACGATTAGGGCGCCGCCTTCCTTGGATACGTTTTCTCGACCGTGAACTCGGATGCGGTAGATCGTCATGCTGGCAAGCCAAACGATGAAACGAATTGTTGCCTGCGGCAGGACTCCGAACGCATAGACGATGACTGGCACTGTTCCCAATCCGGCGACCAGAAAGATTTCGCTCGAGGACAGACCGAGCGGGCCTTGCATTAAATAGAACAGTCCTGAAGCCGCCAGCATGAAAGTGAAGGCGACAAAGTTGTTGGCCGCTAAGATCACTCCGCGCGCATTGGGATCGCTGCGGTGCTGCATGTACGATTCCAGCGGCACGTTGAATAGCCCCGCGCTTAGGCCAAGTGCGAATAACCACAGGTTGCTCCACCAGTAAGCGTCTTGTTGGCTCGCCGCCAGTCCAGGGTCGACCTGACTTCCGGCATAAAACAGCAACATCGAACTGACGGAGACACCAAAGGCACCCAGTGGCACCAGCCCCAACTCGACCTTTCCGCCAGACCAGATTCCAGCCAAGACGCTACCGATGCCAACGCCAAGCACCAGCACGACCATGACGCCGCCGATCTCGGTTTTTGTCAGTCCCAGGACTTCTTCGCCGTAGGTGTTAATGTTCATGTTGGCGATCGAAGCCAAGAACCAGAAGAACGCGATTCCCAACGACGTGCGAAGCAAGGGCCGGTTGCTGAACAAAAGATGGAGATTTCGATAGGTCTCTGGAATCGGATTCAGCGGCGGTTTGCGATCCGGTGCGGCAGGAACCAATCGAGCAATCAGCAAGCTTGCCAGCCAGCCGACGGCCGCCGTGGCGATTAGCGCCGTTGTTGGCAACCACACGTCGCTCAAACCGCCCGGATTGCGAAGGTCCGTAGGAGAAATATCAAAGAGCAGATAACCGGCAAACGTACCGATGGCCGAGGCGACCACGGTCACAAGGCCCATGAATCCGTTTGCGGTCGAGATTTGGTCGTCTCGAACAAGTTCTGGAATGCTGCCGAATTTCGCGGGTCCAAACAGGGCACTTTGAGTTCCCATCAAGAAGACGATCGCGAACAGAAAGTAAACGTTGCCGATCATAACGCCGAAAATTCCGGCGGCCATCAGCACGATTTCGGCAATCTTGCAGCCGACGATCACCTTCCGTTTGCTAAAGCGATCAGCCAAGAATCCTGCAAACGTGGCGAAGATCAGATAAGGAATAGTGAAGCTGGCCAATCCCAATGAGAGGGCGACCTCCTGAGACAAAATTGGCTCGGGGTGATCAAATTGGGCCGACGCCAGATTGACGACGTACCAGCGGAACATATTGTCATTGATCGCACCCAATCCTTGAGTGATCAGCAGTCCGATAAAGCTTGCCGAACCAACACCCAAGGCCGGGGTTTTGTTCGCAGAATCATTCATTAGGGTTACTCGTATCCATGAACGGTGAGGATTTCGGTGGCATCATATCGAGGCGTGGCGATCTTGCGAATACAACGTTGCGATTTGGAAGAATTTCAGATTCGTGTCGTTCCAATTCAGGGCGACCACGAATTTAGACGTTGAAAAGATGCGAGACTGTTGCCAACGGCAGTCTTGCGATTCAAACTCTTCGTAACAACGAATTTGAACCTCGAACGGAGAGCCCCTATGAGCAATTTTCGTCAACGACTGATCAACCGCGAACGCCTCGTCGGCACAATGGTGACGCTTCGAGATCCTGCGGTTGCCGAGATTTTGGTCGAGATTGGTTTCGACTGGTTATTCATTGATGGCGAACACGGTCCGCTGGAAACGGGCGAATTGCTGGGGATTTTGCAGGCTGTGGCTGGTCGAGTCGGTTGCGTTGTCCGTATTCCTCAAGTTGACGAGGGCGCGATCAAGACGGTTCTGGACCTCGGAGCCGATGGAATCATCGTTCCGCAAGTTAACTCGGCCGAACAAGCGGCGCAGGTTGTTCAGTATGCTCGCTATGCTCCGGTTGGGTCGCGAGGGGTTGGCTTAGCGAGGGCTCACGGTTACGGACTGAAGTTTCAGGAGTACGTCGAGTCGGCCAATGAAAATGTCGCTGTCATCGTGCAAGCCGAACACATCGATGCGGTCAACAAGATCGAGTCAATCTTAGAGGTGCCCGGCATCGATGGCATCCAACTCGGGCCGTACGATCTCTCGGCCAGCATGGGCAAGATGGGGCAAGTCGACGATCCCGAAGTGGTTGCGGCGATCAAGCGAGTTACCGATGCTTGCAACGCCGTCAACATGCCGCTGGGGATGTTCGGCGTCAGTGCTGATCCGGTTGCTGCGTCGATCGCCGATGGCTACACGCTGCTTTGCGGAAGTGTTGACGCTTTGCTGCTGATCGGTGCCGCGAAGAAGATGGAGCAAGCTTTGCGCGAAACAAAGTAGCCATCACTCTCCGAGTGATGAGTCCGCGGTTTCGTGTAACACGTGCTCTTAAATGAGGATCGTGGCCTATACCTAAGCTCAACGAAAATTGCGTGATTCGATGTTTCACTGAAAGGCTCATCACTCGGAGAGTGATGGCTACTTTTGGCGTAACAACATTTCCAAGTCAATTCGCGTGAAGAACAGTTGGTAAGTGTTGTTCGTCCAGCGATCGTAAAGACAGCCGACCTTGCCTTCTGGCAGTTGCGCCAGCGATGAGTATTGCGAGTCGCCCGCTTGTATCAATTGAGATTTTGACCAAGTGTGGCCTTGGTCCAAGCTGACCCGTAAAGTCAAATTGTGACGTCTTGGACCGGTTGGGTTCGAGAATAACCACACATGTTGTGAGTTGACGTCTTCGGGAAGGGGAAGCAAACACGCCTCGCAGTGTGGATCGAACAGTGCCTTGTTGAAGTAGGGACGCGACCAAGTTTTGCCGCCGTCTTTGCTCTTGGCCCATGTCCGCAGTTTCGTGCCGACGACCGTGCGAGTATCCATGATCAGCACCCCGCTAGATTGCTCGGCGATGTGAGCTTCACTGGTGTTGTCGCCAATCGTTGTGCTGCGCTGCCAAGTGACTCCGTGATCGTCGCTGTAGATGACATGACTCCGGTAGATGCGATCGGACCGCTCGACATGATAGCAAGGAACAACCAATCGTCCTGTTGACAGCTGCAAGCCCAACCCAGGTCCCGTGCCGTACCAAGTCCACGAATCCAACTTCACGCTCTTGGTGATCTCGGTTGGTTTTGACCAAGTGACGCCGCTGTCGTCACTATGGATAAGAAAGACACGCGTCGACTCGGGACTCTCGCCATTGACGATTTGCTTTTCTGTGAACTTGCCCGGACTGTGAGTAAACGCCATCCAAAGGCGATTCTTCTGGCGATCAATGAATGCGCAAGGGTTGCCCAATGTGTCGTTGCCGTAATCTTGAACGACGTCGATGGGTGACCAGCTCTTGCCGTGATCTTTGCTGCGACGCACGACGATGTCGATGTTGCCTGTTAAGCCGCCGCCATCTTTGCGGCCCTCACAAAAGGCCAGCAGTGTGCCGTCAGGTGCAACGATCAGCGACGGGATACGGAAACGCTTATAGAGTTTGCCTGATTCAAACAACAGCTTTGGTTGTGTAACGATCGGGGACGGAACGGGCAAGAACTGGATTGCATCCGCGATCACATACTTGCCATCTGTGCCTTCCGTCGAGATTCGCACGTAACCCTCTTTACCGGCTCGGAAACGAAACTTGCCCAACGAACGGAATAAACGGTCGTGCTCAGGTATCTGTTGTTGATTTATGCGCCAGGTTGTTTTCGCGTCTGCGTGCTGAATGGTGATCGGAGTATTCGTGGATCGTCGAACGTTGTAGCAGTGCGACAACCGCACCTCATAGATTCCCTCGCGCGGTATGTCCGGGGTGTAGGTGACTGACGACTTTCCCTTGTTCTTTTTTTGATCGTGAAGATAACCGATGCCGACATAGGGGGGCGTGTGTGTCGAGTAACGCCAGCTTCCCTCGAGCTGGGCGTCTGTTTCATCCAGCACGATACCTGGGAGTCTCTTCGGAGACTTGACGATGAACGGGACGAGCTTTGGGTTGTCGACTTCGCCGGGTTTATGAGTGTTCGGTAACGCCTTCGGATGCGGCTTGATGGATTTGGAATCGTCTGCAATCAGTTGGGGCAAGATTCCTGCGAACAACGCGATGACGAATGCGGTCGGCTTCATGGTGATCCTTATGTCAAAGGCACGTTGTCTTTTTTGATGCTTCGGCCTAAATTGACGCTTGTTGAAAGTCAGCTAGAGATCACTTTGCCACGGAAGCCACTCTATGTCCATCGATATCGCCGTCATTCCTGTTGCTGGTCACGGTACGAGATTGTTGCCATCAACGAAAAGTCAGCCAAAGGAAA
Organism: Planctomycetaceae bacterium; assembly: GCA_002722955.1. Lineage (GTDB taxonomy): Bacteria > Planctomycetota > Planctomycetia > Planctomycetales > Planctomycetaceae. The sequence goes on from PBMZ01000070.1 coordinate 60,526, forward strand.
TGTTGCCTGTTGGCCGTAAGCCGGTTGTTCAATACGTTGTTGAAGAGTTGGCCTTGAATGGCATTCGCCGCTCGATGTTTATTACGGGGCCTGGCAAGACCAGCATCGAAAATCACTTCGATTGGGACGACGAGTTGATTTCGTATCTTCGTACGACAGGTCGAGAAGATCAGCTACAGGACCTTGAGTATGAACGATTCGATATGGAGTACGCGTACACACGCCAGCGCCGGCAGCTTGGCCTGGGACATGCTGTGCTGTGCGCGCAACCGTTTGTTCGGAATCAACCATTCGTGGTGGCCCTGGGCGACTCGATCATCGGTCTTCACGCGAAGTCCAACATCATTCAACGGATGATTGACGAATACGATCGTTCAGACGACATTCATGCCGTCGTTGCTTTCGAGCCTGTGCCGAAAGAGCACGTCACGCGATACGGAATCGCGAAGCCTCATGGTGACACGGCGGACGTGTTCGAGCTTGAAGACTTGATTGAGAAGCCGTCAGTCGACGAAGCTCCAAGTAACTTGGCGGTCGCCGCTCGCTACGTTTTTAGTCCTGAAATCTTCAATGCACTTGAGCAAACCGAGCCAGGCAAGGGCGGCGAAATTCAACTCACCGACGCGATTCGCTTGCTCTTGAGTTCCGGCCGTCGCGGGATTGGGATCCGCTTAAGCGAGGCTGAGCGGCGCTTCGACATTGGCAACTTCACCAGTTACTTTCACGCATTCACCGAGTTCGCATTGACGGACCCTGAATACGGTCCAGAACTGCGGGACTACGTTCGTGGTTTGCTTGAAGATTGAGCCAACTGGTGCAGTCATTGCTGACGAAGAGTCTTCATTAAGCGAGCGTGAATTCGCTTTCCGATGGCATTCATCGTTTGTGCAACCGCTTCCTGTTCGGTTGGTGCTTCGTTGCGAGCGAAGAGTTGGCTTCCGTTGATCGTCGAGACCAGCTCGATCGGCTTAACGTCCGGCTTCTTGAATTCCAGCTTTAACGAGGAGCTGGCTTGATAGTTCAGGTAACATTCCTCTTCGTCCGTGGCCGGAGAGAAACTGGTTGGCTCGAACTCATCGATGGAGAGACGGATCACAGCATCGGTGTCGCTGAGAGAATCTTTGGTGGCGTTGGTCGCAACGGGCTCGGCCTGCAACGCGAACTCTCGACTCAAAGCCTTTCGAAAGCCTGTGGCATTGAACTCCGTCATCAATCCAACAGCGGCCCGCTCAACAAATTCATTGGCGTGTGTTGAGTTTTCGTCGTCCATGACGATCTTCAGCGATCGAATGGACAGTAGCTCTTCAGCAAATCGTCGCTTGGCTAACTCAACAACAGCTAGCCGCACGTCCGCCTTGCCTTGACTCGCTTGGCGAGAGCGAATGAAGCCAAATACAAACGGAGCAATGATCAAGAAAAACGCGAAGATGACCATCGGCCGTTCTTTGATTTCTCGAACTGTTTCCACGTGAGAGCCCACCTTGATCGCAGACTTCCATTTGTGGCTCGCTATCCAGCCATTCAAACATGGGCCGGAATTCAAACGATGTCGCAAAGAAAGCGGCATGGAATGAAGTCTTGGCAAGACGAGCTGAGGCATTTAACTCAGATGGAGTATGTGCTTTGCTGAAAATGCCGGTTGGAGAATAGTCAGCGGTTGATCAAAGAAATAAAAAATGCTCGACCCAAAGCTAGCTCGGGTCGAGCATTTTATTTTTTTGGACAAGTCCATTAAGTATCGGCCTTCAAGAGCCCGACGTGGTGCTTCTTCCATGAAGCTTGTCGAGTCTTGAAGCGGTTGTCACCGTGACTTAGGAAAGCTGCTTTTTGCGGCCAACCAAAGTGCGGATTCGTTCGGCGAGTAGTGCCGAATCGAAAGGCTTACGGAACGTTTCATTGAAGATGGTGCGATCAAATCCGCTCGCATTATCTTCATCGCTCAGTAGACCGATCAAAACCGTCTCGGTGTATTCCGTATTCTTGCGGAGGTTCTGGGCGATCATCAGGGCATCGTTGCGGCCCATGGCGAAGTCAACGACAACGCAATCTGGGTGCAAAGATTCGGCCTGAATACCGGCTTCGAAACCACTTTGAGCCACTTCGATCTTGAAGTCGTCGGTCGACATCAAATCGTTGAGGCTACCACGGATGGGTGCTTCGGCTCCAACGAGAAGAATCTTGCCCATGGCTTCATCTTCAAGCTCGCCCAAAGGCATTCCGTGTTCTTTAAGAAAACGGATCAGGTGCTCCCGCGGAATTCGACGGTCTTGTGAACCGGGAATTCGGTATCCGCGGAGTCGCCCTGAATCAAACCATTTGCTGACGGTGCGGGGTGCAACCTTGCAGATCTTAGCTACCTGTCCAGTAGTGAAGATCGTTTTCATTGCGGGCTCCAATCAAAATAACTATGCAAACCAGATTCTCATTACGACAATCAAGTTCGCACCCCCCTACGATGGCTGGCTCTCCTAGCCTTTGGGTCCTTGTCGAGAACCACCGAGGTCTTGGGTCGGGGCAAATCTCAGGGTTTGGGTCTAAGTCGTAGTTGATGAACAACTACATCGGCTGCCTGTACATGGGCAGTCGAGTAAAAGGGGATTTATTGGTAAGTCCGTTTCGGAAAATATCTCGGGAAGTTCCTTTTCCGCAGAGGGGCGGAGCGGTCCGGATTCAATCGCCAAAGCATCCGGCTGCGTGCTGGAAACCAGCCGCCGTCCCCCTAGTTATCGGTTGGTCAAATCGTCTTGCTCGATTACTTCCTTGCAATCGGGAACCTTAGTCCCTGTGCAAGATTCCTTGCCAACCGTCTGAGTTATGTTTTCGGACCATCGGGGGTGAGGACTTTAAGTTTCTTGCCAGCAGTATGAAGAGTCTGGACTAATAACATGGCAAGGCTTCAAACGACCAAGACGATCAAGCCTTGTGGCGACGGATACAGCGATCAGAACTAAGCCCCTTGCTGTATCCGTGGTTACGAACCTGCGCCATCTTCGCAATAGAGCACTTATGAGAATGATTGGTTCGCTACAGACAGTTGGGATGTGGTATTTCCCTCAGATTTGTGGATTTCATTCCTGACAAAGAATGCCAGGCTGAGTGGTCCGTATGCATGAAGCCGTGGGGTATTCGCCTTTGGACAATAGATATTCGCTTCAGCCAATTCTTGCCCGGCACGCAACGTTCAATACGTCACTGCAAACGCGAATCAAAACTAACTAGACTGTTTTGACATCCACATGGTTTACTAGAATTGTAAAGTGTTCGGTCTGCTGATAGCTGACTTTAACGATTGCGCAAACATGTCAGTTCAAAACCACCAATTTGAGAACCATGTATCACGTCGCCAACTTTTCCAAGTTAGCGGTAGCTTGCTAGGCATGAATCTGTGCGGATTACTTAATGCTCGCAATCTTCTAGCTGCATCAAAAGACGTCGTTAGGCCACCCCGTATACGGTCGTGTGTCTTTCTCTTCTATTACGGTGGTCCAAGTCATCTTGATACGTATGACATGAAGCCCAACGCGTCGAGTTCGGTCCGTGGCGAATTTAATCCCATCAGCAGTTCCGTACCCGGACTTCAGGTTTGCGAGCATTTGCCTCGGATGGCGAAACTGATGCATAAAGTCGCCATTGTGCGAAGCATGCATCATACGAATCGTTTGCATGATTCAGCCTCGACCGAAACCTTCACCGGTCGACAGGGACCGATGGGAGACCGCGAAGAATTCGCACCGATCGCACAGTTCTACCCGTGTCACGGTTCCGCACTTACTTACTACGACAAACAACAGAGCATCTTTCAGCATCAGCAAGCGGGTGAGATTCGGGATAAAGTGACTCACGCCACGCTACCATTCTTGTTTCACAATGTCGTGACGACACCCTGCCAGGGCGGTGGATTTCTTGGCGACCAATACGATCCGTTCCTGATCTCTGGCAACGCCAGCAAAGTGAGCTACTCAGCCGAGATGCTAAAACGCCCGAACGAACTTTCTTTAGAGAGAATCGAGCAACGCCGCCAATTGTTGTCTCAAATCGAAACCGAGCGCACACTTCAGGCAACGACCGGGACGCGGCAATTGGATTCGTTCTCAAAGCGAGCCTACGAACTGCTCGATTCGAAAGATTTGCCAATTACGCTCAAGGTTGAAAAAGAACCAGCCGCAATACGGGAGCGGTACGGCTTGAAACCCGATGCCGCACTAAAGACCGACGCGGCGGCTGCATCATCGGCCAATCGAATCTTGCGTGGACAAAATCTATTGTTGGCTCGGAGGCTTGTCGAAGCCGGTGTTCCATTCGTGAATGTTCAAGACTTTCGACAACAGGGACGCAATTGGGATTCTCACCAAGACAATTTTGGGCAACACAAACGAATCTTGTTGCCAACTGCCGATCAAGCTCTCTCGGCGTTTTTAGAGGACATGGATGATCGCGGTTTATTGGATTCAACATTAGTCGTCGCTTTAGGGGAATTTGGGCGTACGCCCAAGATTAACGGAAACGCTGGCCGCGACCATTGGCCAGACTGTTATTCTATATTCTTAGCTGGCGGTGGCGTCCGCGGCGGTCAGGTCTACGGTTCGAGCGATCGGATCGGAGCGTACCCCGACACCAATCCATGCACTCCTGCTGATCTCGCCGCCACTATATATTGGTGCTTCGGTCTCGATCATCGCGCCGAGATACACGATCACACTGGTCGGCCGCATCGTTTGTCTGACGGAAGGCCATTGACCGAGCTGTTTGGCTGAACTGCTTCGGCCCGTTGAGCAGACTTGAGTGTGCTCCTTCAGAATCGATGTCTTTCATCGATGTTTAGGTATTCTTTTAGATGTCGCAATTGAATCATATCAATACCGCTTCGAGGTGATGCAAGGAAGATTCTCTTGTCAGGCATTTCAGAAGCAGCTTTCAAGAGGATTTTGACGTCTAAAATATTCTCGTGTTCATTTTCAATGTAATTGGTAAGAAACTCATCCGAATCACCAACCGCAACAATCATGTCCGGCCTCCATTTTGAAGGTTCTTGAAGTGAAGGCGCGTACGTTCCATCTTCATCGACCAACAAATAAACGTAGGAATCGATCGCTGACAGTTGGTTGTCGTTTTCGCATTCCGCTCTTAAGTCGCCAATGTAGGGACAAAGACGACGTTGCCAGTGCGTGGTTTTATTGGGAAACGGAAATTCGTGGTTGTCTTTGTGATAGTCGAATATTGCATGGTGATACATCACCAATCCGTTCCGAACCGTCATCAACCAGCCTACTGTGTACAATTCATGTAGAAACGGCAGAGCAAGTAGAAACAAGACGATTGTGATCGAAACCGAGATGGCGAGAATTCTCCGTTTCTTGGCCATTGGGTGTTCATTCAAGTGAGTGAAGGTGTGGAACGCGGAACCAATTCTCTTTCGATGTGTCTGAGATCATTAAAGCAGAAATTCAGAACACATGAGAAAGACAAAATGAAGCAATCACAAAAGAGGACCAGCAAGTTTCATTCTTCGGCATCAACCTGAACTGATTGGTCTTGAGCTAGATGAATTTGAATGGGCCAACATCGAAGAATTACTGACCAAGGCTCGGGACTACGGACGAGAGATCTCGGGGGAAGAACTGGAACGTGTTGTAACAGAAAGACTGGATGACCGCAGCTTATTGGATTCAACCTTAGTAGTCGCTTTAGGCGAATTCGGCCGCACACCAAAGATTAACTCAAGTGCCGGTCGAGACCATTGGCCTGACTGTTATTCAATATTGCTTGCCGGCGGAGGGATTCGCGGCGGACATTGGTGCTTCGGCCTGGACCATCGCGCCGAAATTCACGACCACACCGGCCGACCGCATCGAC
>PBMZ01000071.1 GCA_002722955.1 Planctomycetaceae bacterium
CCATAATCTCCAACCCATTTTGAGATATCTTTTGCGAAATCAAGACTAATTAATTTAAAAGCAGAATCTATAATAAAACTTATTTTCTTATTTGTATTATTCTTGTTTGCTTTATCTTGATAACTTTCGATGTAGTTTGGAAGTTTTGCTGGATTGAGTTTCCAGTGTAAAACGAGATCAGTATTTGTTGGTATATATTTCGAGGAAACTGGAGCATTAAATGATTGTTCATTGAACTTAGGTATTTGCTTGAGATTATTTTTGCACGTCGATCGACGAGCAGCCTCACGTGCTTGTTGCACAGCGGGTAAGAGGAGCGCGATCAAAATCGCAATGATCGCAATAACAACTAGAAGTTCGATGAGTGTAAAGCCGCGTTTGCGGCCTGCGAGCGTTTCATTACTGCCCAATCCTTCCTAAATGTGCAAATCTCCACACCAGCTACAGCGCTTTGGGAAACCTGCTACACCGAGATAAATAAACGAACTTAATGGCAACTCTTTAAAATGGCCCGAATTAGTCACCCATGGGGCGACCTAAATACCCAATGTTCATAAAAAAGGTAGCTCGAACGAAAGCGTTCGAGCTACCTTTCTGGATTTAACAGAGTGCGTGTGACGCAAACTGTTCATTTCAAGTAAGTTACGAGAACGAGGTAAATCGTTCTAGTTTGACCAACCACTGACTTCCATACCGTCACGGCGATCACCGAGCTTGTTGTAGGTGATCAAGTCAATGTTCTCGTTGACGAACTTGACTTTGCCATCACCAAACAAGTGGTGAGCTCCGCCTTCGTGTTGAGAACGGAAGCTCAACTCGTAAGCGTGGTCGTTACGAGTGTGGCAGCCGGGAACTGGCATTAAGGTGTCCGGAGTAATCGGACGGCCTTGGCAGTTACGGATCGGCCAGTTGACGCCACCCGTGGTCACGCCCCAAGGAGCGTTGAAGTGGAACCAACCATTACGCTGGTGATCCGAGCAAGACGGGGTCGTTTCGCCGACCAAAATCGTGTCGGACATACCGTCTTTGATGTCGCGGATACGGCAGCTCCACCCCCAACGAGAGTGAATACCGGACATCGCGTTCGGATCCAAGCCGTTCAAGTGGTTGGAATTTCCGGTACCGAAGTAGTTTCCGGTAATCGGGCAACCACCGTTGTTGCTCATGCGCTGAGCACCACCGGAGATGGCATAGCAGCACTTGCCGCCACGGTTGTAGTTAGGTTGCGCATCGTCCGTCGGGCACATGAACAACGGAATGATCTCGAATCGAGCCTGTTGACCATTTGTACCAACGCGTTGGAACTCGGGAGCACAGCTCGTTGGATTTGTATTACAGGCACCTTGGTTACCCATACCTTCAAAGTTGATCTTGTTGTACAACGGGGCTTGATCAACGAACGGCAGCAATTGGACAAGGTAGCTACCCTTGGCACTGTCGGTCCATCGCATACCACCGAACACACTGCCGTGTACGTTGTAGTACTGAGCGGGAAAGATTTTGAAGGTCTCTTCGTAGTTCGCCATGCCAAGACCAATTTGCTTCAAATTGTTCTTACATGTTGAGCGACGAGCCGCTTCACGTGCCTGCTGAACGGCAGGCAAAAGTAGTGCGATCAAAATGGCAATGATCGCGATCACAACGAGCAGTTCAATCAACGTGAATCCTCGTTTACGACGCAATGGTGCTTTCATGTGTCTTCCTCCCCGCGCGATAGCTTCGTATCGCGTGAAACCAGAAATGAAAAAACGGCGCCAAGTCACCCGACTTGCGCATCATAAAAAGTATGATTTCAGCCCTTTTGCCGTAACCTCAAACGAAAGCATCCATTCTAAAAAGAGCGTGCCGCGGGGTTAACGCGGCACGCTTAAACGCTAGTTTGACCAACCACTGACTTCCATACCGTCACGGCGATCACCGAGCTTGTTGTAGGTGATCAGGTCAATATTCTCGTTGACGAACTTGACTTTGCCATCACCAAACAAGTGGTGAGCTCCGCCTTCGTGTTGAGAACGGAAGCTCATTGCGTATGCGTGGTCGTTTCGGGTGTGACAACCAGGAACGGCCATCAAGGTGTCCGGAGTAATCGGACGACCTTGGCAGTTACGGATCGGCCAGTTGACTCCACCACTTGTCACCGCCCATGGAGCGTTGAAGTGGAACCAACCATTTCTGTGGTGATCCGAGCAAGCCGGCGTGGTTTCGCCGACCAAAATGGTGTCGGACATACCGTCTTTGATGTCACGAATCCGGGCACCCCAACCCCAACGGGAGTTGATGCCAGAAATGCCGTTTGGATCGAGCGTGTTCGAGTGGTTCGTGTTACCCGTACCGAAGAAGTTACCGGTGATCGGGCAGCCACCACTGTTGCTCATTCGCTGTGCACCACCAGAGATGGCGTACGTGCACTTGGCACCGTGGGTGTAGTTAGGCTGAGCATCATCCGTCGGGCACATGAACAACGGAATGATCTCGCTACGAGCACGTTGGCCATTCGTACCAACTCGTTGGTACTCGAGACCGCAAGCAGCCATACCTGTTGCAGCCGCACAGTTCGCAGCGTTGTCGCCACCAAGACCTTCGAAGTTCAAGCGGTTGTACAACGGAGCTTGATCGAGGAAAGGAAGCAATTGAACCAAGTAGCTACCCTTGGCCGAGTTCGTCCAAGTGTTGCCGCCAAGAGCACCACCGTGAGGTGTCCAGTATTGCGACGGGAAGATCTTGAACGTTTCTTCGTAGTTCATCATTCCCAAGCCGATTTGCTTGAGATTGTTCTTGCACGTCGATCGCCGTGCAGCTTCACGCGCTTGTTGCACTGCCGGCAACAGCAGGGCAATGAGGATTGCGATAATCGCAATCACAACGAGCAGTTCAATCAGTGTGAACCCTCGTTTCCGTCGAGCCAAAGCCTTCATGATACATCCTAAGATACAAGGGAAAATAAGAATAAAAATTACTCTACCAAATCGAAATTAACACCTTCGGCAGGGCCGGACTCAGGAACTTCCGCAGTGAGAGGAGTTCCAATAGGATTCGCGTATGTATCGGGGATAACTGACTTTTCCACGCTAGCATCGGGATCGTCGGGATCAATTCCCATTTTTGCAGGATCAGTTAGAGCGTCGGCGTCCAGACCGTCTTCACCAGTGTTCGCTCCGGGATCGGCTCCGCCTTCTGTCTTCGTAATCGTCACCTTCTTTTTGCCTGGAACGGCACCGTCGCCAGGCTCATAAGTTGACAAAGTGTATTCACCCTGAGCGTTTGTTGTACCACGAGCAGCGGGACCTCGATTAACCCCTTCACCGTCTGACAGAAACTGCACTTGAGCACCTTCAAGGGGTTGCCCGTTGAAGGTAACCTTTCCGGAAACCTTAACGGTGGCCATGCGATCGGAACCGCCACCACAACCAACGAACAAACTCACTGACAAAACAAAGAGGAGAGACCTGTTGAGCATCGTCATTTGCTGTATGAACCCTTATTCTGAAGTCTTGATCGACTGACGCCACCGATGTGACGGACCCTCCGCACATTATGGCGCTAGGGAAAACCCGGATCAGTTTGAAGCATCCAAGTCTGATAGTCAATCAAAATGACGCTATCACAAAGGGGCAAATCAAAAAAAGTAAATCAGTTTTGTCGACGCAGGACAGGCGCAAACGGCCCCCGTCTACGAGTTCGACAGACACTTTTGGTTAAAGTGAACTTCGCTTTTTTCTTGCTATCTGCTGGATCAATCCCAAGAAAATTCAGGATTTTCGCAGATTCGGCAGACTTGCTCAGGCGGGTCCCATTTTGCATTCAGAAGTAAATCGACTTTTGATAAACGGAAATTGAAGGTTACTCCCTCAAATCCCAACAAGATCCACGACCGATCGCACTCACACGAGCCACCGTTCGTCTCGACCTAGCTCGCAGCTACTCGCCTTTCATGCAAACGGTTATTTTCAAAGCATTTAGAATAGATTGACAACTCGGCTCCCAGTGGTGAGAAGCCCGGCTTTTGCCAAAAGCCGGGCTTCTGTATGCCAGGAATTGCTGCACGGCACTCCATCCACATTGGTGAACTGCAAAACGGGGCGGTACCCGCCAAATCTGCAGTCAAGGACGTTTTTCGCCGTGCGTTACGTCTGCAATTGTTGCGAACGCGGTCCGCTCTGGGTACTCTCCCACAATTGACCGACAACTTCCGTAATTAGCCTCGAGCGTACTTAACCTCGCTAGCCATGCCATTCAGCATGACATCCGAGTCCTGGGCGATTCCATGTTCTTACCCGATAGTGACGACTTTCGCATCGTGCTCACCGGAGTCGGCCTGACGTCTCCGAATGGCGACAATTTGGACGACTTCCGCGCGAATCTCTTGGCCGGAAAATCCGGAGTCGTCCCCTTTGAAACTCGCTACATGCCCCCCGTGCTCGCTGGTGTTTGCAACTTCGATGCAGTCAAGCACCAAAAGCGCAAAGAGGTCCGCCGAGGTACTCGAGCTGGTTCAGTCGCCGTCTATTGCGCCAACGAGGCCGTCCTCGATGCGGGTCTCGACTGGGAAAATGTGGCCAAGGACCGCGTTGGCGTGTACCTGGGCATCACGGAACACGGCAATGTCGAGACCGAGAACGAAATCTTCGAGATCTCGCAATTCGACTACGACACCAAGTTCTGGACCCACCACCATAATCCTCGCACAGTCGCCAACAGCCCGGCGGGCGAGGTCACTTTGAGCCTGGGTGTCACGGGACCACACCTAACGGTCGGTGCTGCTTGTGCTGCCGGAAACGCGGGCTTTATCCAAGCCGTCCAAATGCTGCGACTGGGCGAAGTCGACATGGCAATCGCCGGCGGAGTCTCGGAAAGCATTCACACCTTTGGCATCTTTGCCAGCTTCAACAGCCAAGGAGCACTTGCCTCGAACGAAGACCCGACAAAGGCATCAAGACCCTTTGATACGAATCGCAACGGAATCGTGGTCGCCGAAGGAGGCGGGATTTGCACGGTCGAACGACTCCCCGATGCAAAAGCTCGCGGCGCGAAGATCTACGGAGAGATTGTTGGTTACGCAATGAATTCGGACGCGAACGACTTTGTCTTGCCCGATTCGAATCGGCAGGCTGAGTGCATTCGGTTGGCATTGAAACGTGCCAACTTGACTGCCGACGACATCGACATCGTCAGCAGCCACGCAACCGCGACGGAGCAAGGCGATATCGAGGAATCGACGGCGCTTCGTGAAGTTTTCGGCGACCGCCCTTCGCTGGCGATCAACAACACCAAGAGCTTCATCGGCCACGCGATGGGGGCAGCCGGCGCCTTGGAACTTTTAGGAAATGTGCCTGCCTTTAATGATGGGATCGCACACGCTACAATCAACCTGGATCAGATGGATCCTCGCTGTGGCCTAAAACAGGTTGTCGCCAATGAACCGCGACAGATGGAAAAGGTCGAATACATCTTGAACAACTCGTTCGGGATGCTGGGAATCAACTCAGTCCTGATTCTCAAAAAATACAGCGAGTAAGGAGCGGAGACACCGGCGGCATCATTAGTCGAGAGGCTAATGCCGCTATGAGCGTCGCTGATTTCCGAGCGCAGCCTCTAATCTTTCCGCGAAGACCAACGTCTAGCCGGCGTTCTTCTGGAGCAACCACGAATCGCACTCCGTGCGTAGACTTCGTGCAGACAACTCAAACATCAGTCGAAGGGCCCGCGCTCATCGACTCAAACGCATATAGCATTCACCCTCAAAACAACCTACGGAGAATTCTGAATGACCTCGGAAGAAATACGCGGTGTCGTACTCGATATCCTGACGAACATTGCTCCCGACGAAGATTTAAGCGATCTGGACGATGGCCAGCCATTTCGCGATCAAATGGAATTGGACAGCATGGACTTCCTGGACATCGTGATGGAACTCCGCAGGCAATACCGAGTTCAGATTCCAGAGGAAGACTACGAGAATCTGATTACCATGAGCAGCACGGTCACCTACCTGACCCCGATGCTAAAAGATGTCGACAAGCCATAACCGCTCGCGCACCACGAGAACTCAACCCGATGAAGTACGATACCATCATCATCGGTGCCGGCCTTTCTGGGTTGGCTGCAGGAATTCGGCTCGCCTATTTCGAGAAACGCGTCTGCGTACTCGAACGTCATACGACGATTGGCGGACTGAATTCGTTCTATCGGCTGCGCGACCGGAACCATGATGTTGGGCTTCACGCCATCACAAATTATGCTGAACCCGGGACGAAAACCGGGCCTCTCAGCAAGCTGCTTCGTCAACTGAGATTGCGTTGGGACGACTTCAATCTTTCGCCACAGCTAGAATCGACAATTGCGTTCCCTGGGCGAAAGCTACGGTTCACGAATGACTTCGAGTTTCTCTGCCAACAAGTTGCCGACGAGTTTCCCGACCAAATCGATGGCTTTCGAAAGCTCGCGGCTGCCGTCGACGCCCACGACGAATTGGATTTAAGCAACCGAGAAACATCGGCTCGCGAAATCGTGTCCTCGCACATCACCAACCCCGTGCTGGTCGACATGATCTTTTGCCCGCTGATGTTCTACGGAAGTCCAACCCCACACGACATGGACTTCAGCCAATTCGTAATCATGTTCAAGAGCATTTTCTACGAGGGCTTCGGTCGGCCCTATGAGGGCGTGCGGCTGATCATGAAAAAGCTCGTCCGCCAATTCCGCTCGCTTGGTGGTGAGTTAAAACTGCGAAGCGGCGTGCAAGCAATCTCGAGCCACAAAGGACGCGCCACTTCCGTCACGCTGGACAATGGCGAGGTCCTCGAAGCAAACAACGTGCTGTCATCAGCCGGCTCGGCCGAAACCATGAGGATGTGCTCGAACCAGACGACCCCAGACAACAACGAGCAATTCCAACCAGGCAAGATTTCCTTCACCGAGACCATCTTCTCACTCGACCGAGACCCACAAGACTTCTGCCATCGACAAACGATCATCTTCTACAACGACGCCGAGAAGTTCTATTACGAGAACCCCGAAGAGCAGGTCGATATCCGCAGCGGCATCATTTGCTCGCCCAACAACTTCGAGTACGACGAGCGTCTGGACGAAGGCCGAGTTCGCATTACCGCACTAGCGAATCCCGACAAGTGGATGAATCTGCCCGAAGAGGAATACATCGCCGCCAAAGAACATTGGTGCGGCGAAATCGTCGAGGCCGCAGTCAAGCACATGCCGGACTTCCGAGACTACGTCGTCGACACGGACATGTTTACTCCGCGAACGATTAAGAAATACACGGGCCACATCAACGGCTGCGTTTACGGAGCCCCTCACAAAATTCGCAACGGCCAGACCCATCTTGAAAACCTATTCCTATGTGGCACCGATCAAGGATTCCTCGGCATCGTAGGATCGATGCTTTCAGGGATCACAATCGCGAACTTGCATTTGCTGCATCGGTGACGAGACCAATCGTCGGTGTTGTTTCAGTTTTGGGGGACTTAGATGCCCGGCTTCCCGAAAAAGCCGGACATCTTTGACCAAACCGACCCGTTTAACCCGTAGCCGCAGGCGCGGTCTTCCTGCCTCGCCTGCGGCTGCGGGTTAAACGATCGATGAACTGCTTGAATTGGCAACGACGGAATGCCGAACATGAAACTGCTCTCCACATTGATGCTATCCTTATTGTTGGCCGTGCCGATTGTTGCTGCCGAGAAGCCCAACATCGTTTACATCATCTGCGATGACTTGGGCTACGGCGACGTGCAGTGCCTTGCACCGAAAACAAGCAAGATTCCGACCCCGAATGCTGACAAACTTGCCTCGGAAGGAATGGTGTTTACGGACGCGCATTCTGGTTCGTCAGTTTGCTCACCAACGCGCTACGGCTTAATGACTGGTCGCTATAGCTGGCGAACACGATTGCAAAGAGGCGTCGTCACAGGATTTGCTCCCAGTCTGATTGCCGGCGACCGAATGACGGTGGCGGGCTTCTTGAAGCAAAACGGATACGCGACGGCGGCGATCGGAAAGTGGCACTTGGACTTCGAATACCTCGACCCGAAAACTGGCAAACGCTACTCACAAAAAAAAAAACACAAGACGCCGCCCATCGAAGCCAAGATTCCTGACGGCCCGATTCATCGCGGCTTCGATTATTACCACGGTTTTCATCACGCTCGGAATATGAAAGCCGTGATCGAAAATGATCGAGTCATTGAACACGACGACGTCATCAACATGCTGCCGCGTTTGACTCGGAAGGCCGTTGAGTACATCGAATCGCGAGCCGGCAAGGAAGAACCGTTCTTTCTCTACGTGCCGCTCGGTTCGCCCCACACGCCAATCGTTCCAACGCCCGAATGGCAAGGCAAGAGTGGCCTTGGCAAATATGGCGACTTCGTCATGCAAACGGATAATGTTCTTGGCGAGGTAACAAAGGCGCTTAAGAAACACGGTATGAGTCAGAACACACTGGTGATTTTCACCAGCGACAACGGCTGTTCGAAAGCAGCCGGTATCGCCAACTTGGCAGAGAAAGGGCATCGCGTCAGTGCTCACCTGCGAGGCTCAAAGGCAGACATCTGGGACGGTGGTCATCGCATACCGTTCGTCGTTCGATGGCCAGGAAAAGTCGAACCCGGATCGACGAGCGATCAATTGATCTGCCTGACGGACTTGTTCGCGACCGTCGCTGAAATGATCGGCAAGCCAACACCAGCATCAACCTGCGAAGACAGCGCCAGCTTCCTGCCAGCCCTTTCTGGCAATCCCATCAAATCGACTCGCGCCGGAGTCATTCACCACTCATTCTCAGGTCACTTTGCATACCGCACCGGCAAATGGAAGTTAATCCTAGCGCGAGGTTCAGGTGGCTGGACGTCTCCCAAAGAGAATCAAGTGCCCGAAGGTGCTCCCAAGGCACAACTCTACGATCTCGACGCAGACCCCGGCGAGCGAAACAATCTCTACATCGACACTCCCGATACGGCACAACAATTACTCAGTCAACTGACAGCCGATGTAAAACGAGGCCGCAGTACCGCTGGGGCAGCCTCAAAGAACGACGTCAAAGAGATCGTTCTCTGGAAGAGCGAAAACGGGATGCCCAAGCCGAAACGGAAGAAGAAAAAGTCGAAGTAGTCTTTGCGAGGACAGGCAGAGGACCCTTCTGGATTACAGCTTAAACGCAACCTCATTCTTCTTCATCTGCTTATATTTCTTTCGGTCAAACCGGTACAGCTTCGCAGCACGGTGCTTGCTGTTCTTTTCGACTTGGCCAACATCAACCAAGACTCCTAGATCAAGAATGCGGCGGCGAAAGTTCCGCTTGTCGAAACTCTGATCCAAGATAATCTCATAAAGCCGCTGCAGATCACGAAGCGGGAATTTCTTAGGCAAGAGCTCAAAGCCAATCGGCTCACTCCGCACCTTCGTTCTCAGTAGTGCCAACGCATCCTTAATGACTTGCCCATGATCAAATGCCAACTTTGGCAACTGATCGATCCGAAACCACTGTGCATCCGAAGCATCATCACCAGCGTCAAGTTGCGAGTCGTCAGGATTCATCAGCCCCAAGAAGGCAACTGACACGGTGCGGCCGCGGGGGTCTCGATCGACAGTGCCGTAGGCTTTGATCTGCTCGACAAACACATTGGTGATGCCGGTCTCTTCTTCAAGCTCGCGACAAACGCAGGTCTTCAAGTCTTCGTCCATGTCGAGAAAACCGCCGGGCAGAGCCCACGCATTTTTGAATGGCTTGTGCGCTCTCTGAATCAACACCAACTTCAAATGGCCCGCCGAAAATCGTAACGCAACACAATCCGTCGTCACGGCTGGTCGTGGATAATCGTAGGTATGCTTCATAGCAAACTCTGGTCATAAAATTGAACAAGGTGTGATTTGCACACGAAGTTTCCCGACACCATGTGAACTTGTCAACAGGCAAGTCTGAGAGCGCCGTTCGCTTAACACGTAGCCGCAAGCGAGGATTACCAGCAATATTCCTCGCCTGCGGCTACGGGTTAAACGACACAAGAAATCGTCGATTCCGGCGAATCACTGAATTCCATACAATGCAGTTTGTCGCAGCATGGAGAACTTAGACCTTGACCGAATCTCGTCCCCCTCAGGAATCACCCCGCTCGCACGAGCGTCGTGGTGGCTTTCGAAGTTTGATGGAATCCATCGCTTCATTGGCCATCGCTGTGATTCTGTTCCGAGCATTCGTTGTCGAGGGCTATATCATTTCCACTGGATCAATGGCCCCCGGCCTGTTGGGTTATCACAAACGAGTGGTCTGTCCGACTTGCAAATTCCCGTTTACCTTCGGGATCGCCTTCGACAAACCCGATCCGGAATCTCTATTGGTCAAATGCCCCAATTGCGGGCGCGACCAAATTGAGATCGGCAAGGTTCCTCGCAACCAGGGCGACCAGTTGTTGGTGATGAAGAACGCATTCGCTTTCTTGCTTCCGAAACGCTGGGAAGTGGTCGTCTTTCGCAATCCCAACAACCCAACACAAGCATACGTTAAACGCATCGTGGGAACTCCAGGCGACTCGATACAAATTCGTGACGGCGATGTTTGGATCGACGGCAACTTGCAACGAAAGTCGCTCGAGCAACAACGTACCGTACGACTTCCCGTTTACGATCGAAGCTTTCGTCCGAAAAACGATCCCACCTGGAAAGACCGATGGCTTCACGATGATGACTGGGAAGTCACCGGCGGGACCTTCACTTGTCGGCAGCCGCGTGGAATCGAGGCGACTCGAAAAGAAGCGAACTCCTGGGTTAGCTACCGTCACTGGATTCGATCCGGCGGCGAGCATGAAACATCGGTCGCACTCAGAACTTGGCCCGTCGGAGTGCAGATTCCCAACCCGGTGTTTTCCCCACTGCGCTACAACTCGCGGTCTGGCAGCATCGTCTGCCGGGGAGTAATGAGCGACGATCTTCGGGACAAGATGCTCAAACAATCCAAGGATGAAAAGTTTCAAGACGCCATCTGGAAGCTTTACCGTCAATCGCACCTATCGCCGATCTTGGACACTTACGGTTATAACCGCAGCAGTGTTTTGTCCGAGCACGTCGCCGTTCGCGACTTGATGGTATCAATGCGGGTGACAGTCAACTCGGGGCGCGGCCTCTTTACCGTCCGCATGACGGATGGCGAATCCGTGTTCGACTGCGTCATGGATTTCGGCGCCCGTCGATTGCGAGTCTATCGAGACATCGAGAACTCCGAGCCGATCGTCGAGTTTGCTCTCTCGAAAGTGAACCTGGGACAAGAATTTCTTTTCGAGATGTCATTGTTCGACCGACAACTGCTTGCCGCCATCGATGGTGAGCCCCTTGTCATTGAACCCATGGACGAAGCGGCCCGTTTGCCGAGGAGCAGGAATTATCCCAGGCAACCACTAGGGTTTGCGTCTCGCGGACTGGATGTCGAAGTCGCCCAATTGCAGCTTTTTCGGGACGTTCACGACACGACGGGGTCCGCACGGCACGGTGTCGCGGAACCATTTCATTTAGGAAAAAATGAGTACTTTTGTTTGGGAGATAACAGTCCTGTTTCGCTTGATAGCCGAGGATGGGAGACGGCAGCCGTGAAACGTCACATGCTGCTAGGGAAACCAGTGCTCGTGCACCTGCCGTCGAAGCCTGGAAAGATTCAAATTGGCAATTACGTAGGATACTTCCGCATTCCGGATTTTTCCCGAATTCGGTATATTCGCTAGTGTTCCAAAGTTGAAACGAGGCTCCCCATGTTGGAATCCGATAACAATCCCTCAGCGTTGCATCAGTTTCTGTCGTTCGTCAAGAAAAAGAAGACGGACAAGGCCGATGCGACCGCGGAAAAGAAGAACGCCAAGCAAGACGGCACGCGCGAAACCTTCGAGTCGATCGTCGTCGCCTTTGTACTGGCGTTTTTGTTCCGAGCGTTCGAGGCCGAAGCCTTCGTCATTCCAACGGGATCCATGGCTCCGACGCTTCTGGGACGGCACAAAGACGTGGACTGCCCGAAGTGCGGAATGCACTTCACAGTCGGTGCCAGCGACGAAGTTTTTCCTAACACAGGAAAGTTGCAGCCGAACATGCGGTTAGAGACGACAGCGTGCCCAAATTGTCGCTTCGAAATCGACAT
This sequence comes from Planctomycetaceae bacterium, assembly GCA_002722955.1. Lineage (GTDB taxonomy): Bacteria > Planctomycetota > Planctomycetia > Planctomycetales > Planctomycetaceae. The sequence goes on from PBMZ01000071.1 coordinate 12,131, forward strand.
GTATGACATGCCAGTCTTTAAGGGCGACCGAATTCTGGTGACGAAATTCACTTACGAGTTCGATGAACCCGATCGATGGGACGTCGTCGTTTTCAAGTACCCCGAAGAACCCAAGACCAACTACATCAAGCGAGTTGTCGGTCTTCCCGGCGAGCGACTTCGGATTCTCCGCGGTGACATCTACAAAATCGGAACTTCCGGCGACTGGGAAATCGTCCGCAAATCCGATCCATACAAACAAGACGACCTCCAAATCGTGATCTACGACCACGATCATCCGGAAACCGGTTTGCACGAGTTTGGCTGGCCCCATCGATGGGCATCCGTCAAACCATCAACAATCGGCGGTGGCATCGCCGGGTGGATTGACGATGACCAGGGCTGGACGGCTCCCACGGCCACAAGCTTTCTGTTGGAAGGTGCCGACTCGGACAAGGCAAAGTGGCTTAGATATCGCCACATCGTCCCCTCGCCACAAGTTTGGAATGCGGTCGAGGAACTCGGTACTGAAAATGAAGAGCTGGAATGGAAAAACACTCCACCATCGCCCGAGTTGATCCTCGATTTCTGCGGATACAACTCGTACACGGGTGGCAATGGCGGCCAATTATTTCGCGAGTCCTATTGGTGCAACGACTTGACGTTCGGCTGTGAAGTTGACGTCAAGAAAATCGCTGACGGCGCCGAACTCATGCTCGAGATCAACGAAGGCGTCCGCCGATACCGTTGCAGAATTAACCCTGCGTCTGGTGAAGCCAAACTATTTCGAGTCGTCGAGTTCAACCGTGGCGAGCTTGAAGAAGAAGAGTTGGGATCGGCTGCATCCGATGTGCGCGGAGAAGGCTCGTACCACATTCGTTTTACAAACGTCGATAATCGGTTGTGTGTTTGGGTCGACAACAGCTTGCTTGACTTTGGCGAGAAGGCGAACCTGTCGATCCCCGAAACAGCCAACCCGAATCCCCAAGAAGGCGACCTGACGCCAATTGGGATCGCAGCAAAGTCGATGGATGTTGCCGTCGAGCATCTCGTCATCAAGCGGGATATCTACTATCGCAGCGAAATCGTTCAGAACGAATTTGGATCCGGACGGCTTGAGTCGCGGCACGAATCGTCGCTGCGACACGATCGTCACGACCCTGAGCAGTGGGCCTTGCAATACAACGATGGTATGCAAGCCGTCGAATTCGAACTTGCCGACGATGAATACTTGGTACTCGGAGATAACAGCCCACGCAGCAAAGACAGCCGCCTGTGGGGTAATCAACGCCGAGCGGAAAGGCGTCATGCGGTGCCGCGATCCGCCTTGGTCGGAAAGGCATTCTTCATCTATTGGCCGCATGGGATTCCTTTCCTCAACGACGGCAAAGGTTATCCAGACAGTGGAGATTCGATGCTGCGAAACGCACCTTACTTCTTCCACAACCAAGTTCGAGATGGCAAGGTCGAAAAGACCAGTTACCCTGGGTTCCGTGTTCCGTTCTACCCAAACGTCGGAAGGATGAAGCGAATACGTTAGGCATCAGCTTGGGAAGGATGCTTTCACGTCAGAGTTGAATGTCCAATTCTTGCTCCAAACCCAGGTTCTGGTCGAGAGAGTAGCCACAGTCTAGAAGCACGAAAGCAACATACATCTCCGTCACGGAGGACAAGATGTCACTACTAAAATGCACCGGTTTAGTGAAAGACTACCCCGGAAAGCGAGCCGTCGACGGCGTTGACTTTCACGTCGAGCGAGGCGAGATCGTCGGCTTACTTGGACCGAATGGTGCTGGCAAGACCACCACGTTTCGCATGGCTTGCGGCATGATCGCGCCGACAAAAGGCCAAGTGTTCCTCAACGGCCAAGAGGTCTCAAGCTGGCCAATGTACAAGCGAGCTCAAGCCGGCATGGGTTACTTGCCCCAAGACGAAAGCATCTTCAAGAAGCTGACCGTCGAGCAAAACATCATGGCCGTCCTCGAATACCTGCACACCAGTAAGTCCGATCGCCGCGAAACGGTCGACCGTCTCTTAAATCAATTCGGGTTGGAAGAGAAACGCAAGCAAGTCTCTTCAACAATGTCCGGTGGTGAAAAACGACGGCTCGAGATCGCGCGCTGCTTGGCCACAGAGCCCAGCTTGATCCTGCTGGATGAACCGTTCACGGGCATCGATCCCGTCACGATTCACGACATTCAAGACATTATCTCTGATCTTCGCAGCAGCGGCATCTCCATCCTATTAACGGATCACCGCGAGCGTGAAACGTTGACGATCACGGATCGCAGCTACATCATTTCCGAAGGAAAAGTCTTAGTCAGCGGTGATGCGGAAACCGTATTGAGCAACAAAGACGCTCAGGACAAGTACTTCGGTCGCCGCTTCGATGCGACTTCGATCATCGAAGGAAAGGAAGCTTTCGAGTCATCCGCAGAGATGCTCCGCGGCGAATTGAGCCAACGGCAATCCGACGAGGAAGAGGAAGCAGCCGAACCTGAAGTCGCCGACGATGATTCACAGAGCAACGAAGAAGAAGCCGATGACACCATCAAGACAGCACTAACCAGTCGATTGACGAAAACCATAAAGAAGAAGACGATCGACAAGAGCCTGAACAAGCCGCCTAGTGTCTAGTGCCGATGTGATACAATGCAGAAGCCCGGGTTTTTGAAAAAGCCGGGCTTCTTTTCGCGTTTCGATTCTGTTGAGCAACAACGATGGGCAAGAAAAAGAAACAATCTCAGCAAGAGGACCTGAACTCGAAGACGGTATGCCGCAATCGAAAAGCTTGGCACAACTATGACATCATTGACCAGTTGGAATGCGGGCTGGTCTTGCATGGCAGCGAAGTCAAAAGCATCCGCAATGGCAAGATGTCAATCGACGAAGCTTACGCCCGAGTCCGCGAAGGCGAGCTTTGGTTGGTCGGCGCCAATATCGGCGAGTACCCTCAAGCAACCGTCATGAATCACGACGTGTTGCGTCAGCGCAAGCTGCTGTTACACAAACGCGAGTTCCGAAAATTCGCGGAATCCGCGACACAAAAGGGACTCACCATGATCCCATTAGCCGTGTACTTCCGACGTGGAATCGTCAAAGTCCAAATCGGCCTGGCCAAGGGCAAGAAGCAACACGACAAACGCGACAAGATGGAAAAGGCCAAATCAAAAGCCGATCTTCGAGACGCCATGCTCAAACGCCGGTAATGAACTCGCCAAGAGTCGGGCTTCAACATCACAATGACAAATAACTAATCTCAAATAACTAATGACTAATTCGAAGCTGAGATTAGTCATTAGTCATTAGTTATTTGAGATTAGTCATTGCACGCTACCCAAGCCGCTCCGCAATCAGCGATCGCTCCGTGGGACACTCATCTCGGATGCCAACAGCAGCACTCAGCAACGGTCGAATCGCATCAACTTGTTCTGGTTCAGCGAACACCCGAAACAGCGGCTGCCCCCGAGTCACCTTTTCGGCGTTGTTGACGAGCGTCTCAACACCAGTTGAGTGGTCCAACCGATCATTGGGGAACTTGCGACCGCCACCAAGTTCAATCACCGCCACCCCCAACTTCTCCCCATCGATGAACTCGACATAGCCCGATTCTTCCGCAACGATTTCCGTTTGCGGAGCAAGCGGTCGCGTCGCGTCGATGTCGCCACCTTGAGCTTGCACCATTTCGGCGAACGTCTCGTAGGCCTTTCCTGAATCGAGCAATCTGGCGAGTCCTTCGCGTGCGGCGTTCTCGTCCGACTCTTTTCCGATCGACAGCAACAAGTCGCTGGCAAGTCCCAATGTGAGTTCTCGCAAGTCTGCTGGGCCTTGGCCTTGTAGCGTGGCGACGCATTCATTGACCTCGACGGTATTGCCAACCATGCGTCCTAACGGTTCGTGCATATTCGTTAGGAATGCGGACGTGTTCAGCCCCATCAGCTTTCCAACATCAACCATTGATTGTGCAAGCTTGCGAGCGTCGTCGAGCGACTTCATGCCAGCACCGCTACCGTACTTCACGTCGAGCACCAATGCATCCAGACCTTCGGCTAGCTTCTTGCTCATGATGCTCGCCGTGATCAAAGGCAGTGATGGCACGGTTGCGGTGACATCTCGAAGTGCATAGAGCTTTCGATCGGCGGGCACCAACTCATTAGTGGCTCCCGTGATAACACAGCCGACGGAATCAGTCTGAGTCCGAATCTCGTCGATCGATAAGTCACAACGAAATCCAGCGATCGATTCCAACTTATCAAGCGTACCACCAGTCGGGCCAAGACCGCGACCGGAGATCATGGGGACTCTTAAGTCACAACACGCCAGCAGTGGCGCCAGCACTAACGAGACCTTGTCGCCAATGCCGCCGGTCGAGTGCTTGTCGACAACAGGACTTTGATCGCTCCAAGATAAGACGACGCCCGTTTCCAACATCACTCGAGTTAGCGTGGCCGTTTCCTCAGCGGTCATACCGTTTAAGAAGATAGCCATCGCCATCGCGGCCATTTGACCTTCGCTCACACTGCCATCGACATAGCCATTAATGAAGTCGGCGATCTGCGATTCTGTCAGCTCATGCGAGTCGCGTTTGCGAGCGATGATGGTGGCGGGAGTCATTGCTTTTGAGATTCCGCTTCAAGGACTCCGAAGATGATCTTCTTCACCTTTGCTTCGGCTGAGGCGGCGACGCTGACGACTTCCTCGCCATCAGTTGTCGTGGCTACATATGGCTTGCACTCGTTGGTGACGGTCGAAAGAGCAAGCGTCCGCAGTCCGCTATGCGCGGCAACGATGGCTTCCGGCACGGTCGACATGCCAACAACATCAGCTCCTAGCTTTCGGATGAATCGGATTTCCCCACGCGTCTCGTAATTCGGCCCAGGCATCGCGGCATAGACTCCGCGATGGGCAATGAAGCCGCTGTTTCGCGCAATAGCTAAAGCTTGATCGACAAGTTCGAAGTCGTAGGGCTGCGACATGTCCGGGAATCTTGTCCCCAAACGATCATCATTGATTCCACGGAGCGGGTTGTCCGGCAGCATGTCGATGTGATCCTCGACAACGACAATATCACCTTGAGCGTATTGTGGGTTTAGGCCGCCGCTGGCATTGGTCAAGATCAAGGTCTCGACGCCCAAACTCTTCATGACTCGAACCGGCAACGTCACATCGGCAAGCTTCGCGCCTTCATAATAGTGCGTCCTGCCCTGCATGGTCAGAATGTTGAGGCCCTGAAAGCTTCCACAGTGCAGTTTGCCCGAGTGGCCAAGTGCAGTCGACGAGGGGAAATGCGGAATCGATTCAAACGGCAAGACCACGTCCAATCCCAGCGAATCCGCGATGCCATTCAAACCCGTACCCAGCACAATCCCAACTTTCGCGGAATGGGGCCATTGCTGGCAAATTGCCTCGGTGGCGGCTTCGATCTTAGGGAACAGCTCAAGCATTACGTTTAAGAGACCTCGGCTTCCTGAATGCAATCAAACTCGGCCGGGATTTTTATTGATTCGGGGGGCTTGCCATGACGGCACAAACAGCAGGCGGTCTTGGTTCGGCCGTGGGCGACTCGTTTTCCGTCGTGCCAAAACTCGAACACAAACGTCAGCGATTTGACGCCACGGCGTTCAACGTCTAAACGGATTTCTAACTCGTCCTCGAAGCGCACAGGTGCTTCGAAAGTACACTTGCACGAAACGCGAGGCCAGCCGATCACAGTGTTTTCGTCGTGAGGCAGCATGATGCTGAGCCCTTTCGAGCGAAAGAACTCGTGCTCCGCTTGCTCCATGTACTGGTAATATGACGTGAAGTGAATGATGCCGGCCATGTCGGTGTCAGCAAACTCAACACGTCGAGTTGTCGTGAATTGTGCACTCATCGGGGAAAGAACCTGGCAAGAACATCTTCACTCGGCGGCTTCGTCATCAGAGAAACGACAATCAGCGCGACCGTCGAAGCGCCGAACATCGTGGCGACCGGCAGCATTCCAAAGACCGCATACTTAGGATTCTCGGCAAACCCTGATTGGACGAAGAAGTAGATCCAAGTGCCACCGGTCGCCGCTACGCTGGCATAAGCCCCCGCCTTCGTGGTTCTCTCCCAATACAAGCAAGCCAAGACCAAGGGCACTAGGCTAGCGAACCCGCTAAAACACCAGATCCCCAACCCGAAGACTCGAGCGGGGGCAATCAGACTTAAGAGGTAGGTCACGATCACGACGGCCACAACGAAGAGCCGAGCTGTGACCATTGTCGACTTGTCATCGGCGTCCGGCTTAAGCGATCGAGCGATATCCTCGGTGAACATCGTGCCAATACACAGGAACTGACTATCCAGTGATGACATCACGGCCGCCAAGATTCCTGCTGTGAGAAATCCTGAGAGCACGGGACCAGAGAGTTTTGCGACCATGATTCCCAAAACAGTCACATCTTTTGTACCGGGAGGCACCAGCAACTCGCCATTAACGACCGCTGAGGTGGCCCAAACTCCGACCAAGACGCATGGCACCCAAACGATCATGATAAAGATCGGATGCACGACGACAGGCAGCTTGAAGCTGGCAGCGCTCTTGGCAGTCAGCCAATGCTGAAACAGGTGAGGAAACATGCCAGCCGAAAGTGGAATCAGCATGAAACTCATGAATGTCCACTCAGAGATTTTTTCTCGCGTCAGCATCTCGGGATGTGACTCTTGCACCTGCTTCGTCGCGGCTGGGATGTTGGCGAGCAGGCTGTCTTGGCCTCCCAGGGCGTTCGCAATGACGACGAAAGTGACAACACCCAGAATCATGAAGACGGCGGTTTGAAATGCGTTGGCCCATGCCGTGCCTCTCATGCCACCTGTAAACACATAGGCCAGAACGACGCCGCAAATCACGAGCGAGCCCAACCAAGGCGGCACTCCATTTCCGTAGTCGGCGAATGCGGTTTCGAAGGCGCCTCGCGTGACTGCGTTGATGACTCCACCGGAAGACATCACACCGATCAAAAGATACGGGATGATTAAACCCACCAGAATCGGAAACAGCAGCCAGCCAATTCGCTCGCTTTGCAACCGGTCCTTGAAGAATTGAATCTGCGTGCGGTAACCGTACTTCTGGCCGAGCGACCACAGCTTCAATCCGATCAGCAGAAAGCAAAGCGAGTGACCAATACCGCTGGCTGACGCCAACATGCCATAGACGCCAATGCCAATTTGAAAAGACTTGCCGGTCGAGCCAACCAAGGCGAAGGCCGTCATGGTCGTGCCAAACAATGACATCAAGAGCAAGAATGGTCCAATCGTGTGACTGGCCAACATGTAATCACCACTGGTGCCTCGAGCCAACCGCTTGGAGTACAGGCCCAAACACAACAGCAAAACCAAGTAGCCAATAATGATTTGTAGCTGTGTCACTCGCCCGCTCCTTCGGCTGGAGCTTCCGCGGTCGCAGCGTCATCGGCATCTAGATGGTCAGGCCAAGCGTACTGAACTGCCAACAACCAAACGGCGCTGGCAGCAATCGATAGCACGATATGGTAAGCAAGTCCAACGGGCAGAAACCCAAAGATCAAGTTGCCGTTCTGCCAATTCCAGCAGTCCTGATGTAGCACGATCAGCGCCACCACCAAGACCCACACCAACTTCTGCATGACTACCTCTAGACGCGAGTGCAACGACGGGTGCGAGTGAAGTTCTCGACCAATGAGCCAATAGTCTAGCAAGCGCGAATTGCGGACACCATCGACGGCGCGGCGCCATCGTCGCTAGTCCACATAGCGTACTGTCAGTTGGAGTGCAGGCTTTAGCCGCCAAATGCAATTCTTAAGCCCATCTGAAGCGCCTAAAGGCTGTACTCCAACGGTCTGTGCGTTGAGGCCAACGGGCGACATGATTGGATGGAATCGCTAGCGGGTTAAGGAAAGAAGCCCGGCTTTTTCGAAAAGCCGGGCTTCTGGTATGGCTAACTCTTCACGATGTTTGTGGGCTAGAAGTCGCTCACATCTTCACCACCGTTGCGACTTCCCAAAGCTTGACGAACTCGACCGGATATGTTTTCGGAGATGAAATGCACAGAACCATCCGCCATCAACAGGTGAGTCCTGCCGGGATGGAAGCTGCTGTAGGAAAGCTCGCGTTCGTCGGCGTCGGTGTTGGAATTGTACTGGATATTGATCCGAGCACCCATGGAACCAACGAACTCTGAAAAGTCGGACTGAGCCGTGAACGAGCCAGTGACCGGGTTGTCGCCGTCGATCTCGGGCGAACCAATATACCAGTGGTCAAAGTCCTGCAACTCGTGAGTGTAGTAACAGCGATAACCTTGCAATTCGGGGTCTGACATCACTTCACCCAAGGCGACTGTGTTGCTGCCACCGTCGGAGATGTCGGCGTGCGAGATCGAACTGTTCAAGTAGAAGATGCCGTTTTGCTCGCCGTTGCCGATGCTGCCTGGCTCGTGCGAGTAACCGTCGATGACTGATGTTCCAGACGCATTCGCGATGTAATTGCTGGCAACGCGAGCCTCGATCGAATTGTCGTTGTAATGCAGATTCAACGCGGCTGATGGGCATCGAAAGACTGACAACACGGTCGAACACGCGGCCTCGTTTTGGCCATTGACGGTCCAATCACCAACGCCAGTTTCGGCATTCGTGATCGAGTTGTAGAGCGGCATCTGGTCCAACTGCGGCAGAATCAACATCGCCCAACCGGCTCCATGGTAGTCAAAACCATAAGGAAACGTGTTGTGCATCTCGTAGTAGTTGTGAAGTGCCAGCCCCAGCTGTTTCATGTTGTTCTTGCACTGCGTTCGCCGCGCGGCTTCTCTTGCGTTTTGGACTGCGGGAAGCAACAAAGCGATGAGAGTCGCGATGATCGCGATCACTACCAGCAATTCGACCAACGTAAAACCATGATGTGAACGCTTACCAGCTAACGGTCGTCTCATGGACGATTCCTTTCGGCATTCTCGGCGATGTTAACAGAAAGGGACGGAAATTGGCGTCCCCGATCGACGGAAAAAGAGGTGAGACGTTGGCCCATTTGATTATCGACACTTAGGGGCATGACTGCAAGAAATCATTGCGATTTTCTGGCCTCACACAGGAGGAGTTTTTCGAGAATTCCGGCGTTTGCGTCGGGAAATTTGCGTGTTTTGAGGGACTCGAGCGACAACCATTCCCACGGCGGTTCAACCCGCGACAACTGACCGGTCAAGTGACACAACCAGAAGCTCAGGTCAACCGTTGCATGCTCATACTCGAACGTTGTTCTGTCGAGTTCCTCGATGGTGACGACAACGAGACCTGTTTCCTCATGACATTCGCGGATTGCACATTCGGCGGGTGTTTCGTTGTCGAGACACTTTCCGCCAGGGAATTCTGAGTAGCCTGCCAGTGCTACTCCATCCGGACGAAGACCAACCAAGAATTGACCATCGTTCTCGACGAGCGCAATACCGATTGGGACGGCTTTGGAGATGTGTGTCATGACTATTTATCGAAATATATCTTGAGGCCAGCATTCATGGTGGCCTCGGCAAGGCTTAACCTATGCAATCGTCGTCAGAGAGAGCCAGAACTCCGCTCGCGTTCTTTCTCTTCTTCGAAATCGCTTAGAATCAAGGCCGCCTTCTGTTCAGTTAAGGCAAGACGTGAAAGCGCGGCCTCTGCCCACATTGATCGGCCTTCTCGTTTATCGTAAAGCAATGCCTTAAGCTCAGGTAGAGCATTGACGGCATCCTTGCCGGTGTTCTCGAGTGCGATGCACGCCCATGGGACGACATAAATTGAGTCGTCAGATAGTAATTTACGAATCTCGATATAGAGGCGCACGCTTCAATAAACGTGCACCAAAAACTCCTGCTGCCCGCAATTGCTCATCGTCAGAATTCATCGCTACAATCAGCGCCTTTTCGGCCTGCGTTGATCCAATCCGTCCTAGACCATCTGCTGCATAGTACCGTGCACGATTCGGTGTATCAGGCGACAGCAATACTTTCTCAGAGGATGACACCACGTATGGTGTGTTCGGACCAATCTGGACTAATAGATCAGTCCCTCGTACACGATCGTATGGATCACTTGGGCTTATGACTGCCGACCATAGCTGATCAACAATGAGGGAGTTGCGTATTCCACAGTTTACGAGCAGCTGTAGAATGGTAACTTATTGGTGCCAGCAATGAATACAAATATAATGACGATCCAAAACAAAAATCGTCTGCTTCGTGACATTGGCTGTTGCGAGCCATCTGACGTTGCTTGGCCGCACGCTTCACCGTTTTCATCAAGTTTTTCTGTCTTGCTCACAATCTAAAAAGCCAATTAGCACCGGGTTGAACACGACGAGTCAGTCGCCTTGCGCGTCCAACGGTGGGGCTCCCATGACGTGGTAGCCGGCGTCAACGTGCAGTGTTTCGCCAGTGATGCCGCTGGCCAAGTCGCTCATCAAGAACATTCCTGATTTGCCAACTTCTTCGGCCGAGATGTTTCTCTTCAGTGGCGAGAACGTTTCGTACAGCTTTAGCATCTTGTTGAACTCGCCGACACCTGCGGAACTGATTGTTCGCAGAGGGCCCGCGCTGAGTGCGTTGACTCGAAAGCCGTCAGCTCCGAGTTCGGCCGCGAGGTATTCGGTAGCACTCTCCAACGCGGACTTGCAGAGTCCCATCAAGTTGTATCCGGGGATCACCTTTTCGCCACCGAGGTAAGTTAGGCAAAGCAGACTGCCGCCGGGATTCAAGATTTCTCGAGCTCGTCCAGCCAGGCTAATCAAGCTGTAGGCACTGATTTCCATCGCCAACTTAAAGCCGTCTCGGCTGACGTTGTAGACCGGGCCGGTCAAATCGGCTGGCGGTGCGAAGGCAACGCTGTGCAAGACAAAGTCGATATTGCCCATTTGTTCTTTGGCAGCCGCGAAAACGGCATCGATATCTTCGTCCTTGGTGACATCGCAAGGCATGACCAGTTTGGCACCGAGCGGATCGACCAGCTTGCGAACTTTCTTCTCGTTCTTGCGACGTTCGTCGCTATCTGGCAAGTGAGTGAATCCCATTTCGGCACCTTGAGCGGCACATTCTTGAGTGATCGCCCAGGCAATCGAGCGATCATTGGCGATTCCAAAAACGAGACCCTTTTTACCTTCGTAGAGACTCATACTTAATTCCTTGAATGGAGAGATGTGATCGAGGCGGGATGATGAACGAAGTGAAGCATTCGAAGATACCGAGACCGGGCATCATGATCAACTAAGCGGTGTTGACCAAAGCTTCGTTCGCCGCGTCCAGAAAGCGTCGAGAAGATGCAATCATTGGTTGCGCATGGCAGCGGTGTATTGGACTTCGCCAGAAGTCCCTACAACAGACCGAAAGAGGACTTCTGGCGCAGTCCACTACAAGCACGAACTAATCGGCGATGGGGCGAACGATGGTCTCACCCGTGTAGCTGGGGGCTTTCGGTGTCTGTAGCCGACCTTGCTTGGTGCGTCCTTGGGCTTTCGCTATGGCAACACTGGTGGCAGCTGTGGTCAAAGCTCCGGCGGCAATGGCACCACCAAGTGACAAGCTGGCCGCTTCCAATCCGAGCGTTTCTTCTTCCGATTCGAAGTTGGCAAGCTGATCGTAGCTGCTGCCTTCTTCGGGCATATCGCTGACCAAATCCATCAATTCCGCGCGAGCGAATTGAGCATCGATAGTTCGAACTGCTTGTCGCAACCGATGGCTGGCCGCCGACTCTTCGGTGGGGATCGCTTGAGGCCCGTTTGTGGCGGGTTGGCTTGAGATGATTCCGTCGTCGGTTTTCGCTTTTGATTTCTTCTTTCGGTCTGCTGGCGAGCCGTCTCGATTCAATGGCAATCCGGGAGAAGGAATCGAAATGGGATCGTATCCGCCCGCGATATCTTGTCGCCGCTGCAAAGCTCCCAGCATGAACGCGAAGAGCGGAGCCGCTACGTAGCTATAAGCTTGATCCGCCCCAACCTGGACGTGAATCAGTGGCGGCGTGGACACGCTCGCTGGCAACGCATCCTCGGCTGGCTCTTGCTGGTCTGTCGTGCGAGCCACATGTTTCAGAAACTCAAGCGAGTGGTCTTCGGTTGGCTCGGTGACTTGGCCGGGAGCCACAGCAATCGGCTCTTCAACGGGCTGCACCTGTGCGGCGGCATCATAATCATGATGTGTTGTTGCCGCTGACTCTGAGTTCACGACAGCAACGCGAGGCTCGGAATCATCAACGACCGGAGTTTCTTGTCCATCGTCATCTCGCTCCGTGTGCCGGTCTTCTTCCAAACCATGCTGATCATTTTCCGTCTCAGCTTCCGTGCGATCATCCGTTTCGATGAGATTAACAACACTGTCGTCCTTGTGACGATCAATTTCTTGTTCGCCTTCGTTCGAGTTGTCCGCATCGGATTCCTCGTCCGATTCATGATTGTCGATCGTGTCGACAACAACTCCGCGACGGAACGCAATAACGTCGACGGGCTGGATCACTGAACCAATCGGTTCGAACGTCACGATCGGTTGGATTACGGTGATGGGGTCAACAATGGGTGGCGGAGCACTGTTGTTGATCGGCGGATTCGAAGGGTTGGAGTTAGAAGAGTTACCGTTCGAAGCGTTCGAGTTGTTACTGGCGTTTGCGTTATTGCCGTTCCCATTGGAAGGTCCAGCTTCATTGTTTTCCGATGCTTCGTTGTTCTGCGAGCTGTCTTGATCCGCTTCTTCACCAGGATCGAACTCACCAATCTCGGCGGGAGGTGCGGCACCACGGTTTGGGAAGAGCCCGTCACGTGAAAGCAGCAAACGGGACTCAAGCGGTTCGACCTGAAACCCAAACCGGCGAGTGGATCGAAGGCCTTGGGTGTTATTTCGGAAAGCTTTGTCTAGTTGGCAACGGCAAGTGTCGAATTCGTTGCCCAAGAGATTCAACAGTTGTTTGCGCATTCCAAGTGCTCCGTGATGAAGTGATACGTTCAGAGCAAACGCGAGATTTCCGCGGGCGTGGGCCGCAAAAATCAGCTCATGGAAATGATAGGGCAGTTAGTGAGACTGAGTTCCATGAAAACAGCAAAAGCTGCAGGAAGTGGCGATAGACTGACTTAGCGAACCGCGCGCCAAATCTGCACTAAGCATCTTTTTCGTGGCGCCAACTACAAAAGTGCACGCAAGTCAGTGTTTCGAAGTACCTTACATCAACTCGCGGACTGAATTTCCTCAGTGAGTAGTTCTCTTTTAGGACACGCCGTGGGATCAGAATTGATCAACTGTTGCAATGTGCGCTTTGCAGAATCAAACAGCACTGATGTAAGTGGCTCGCAAGCAACACGTTGCCTGTTGACAACACGTCGTGGTAGCTGTGTTGAAGTTAGAACACATCGCCGGCTTTTGGGGATCTAGAATCCTAAACCGAGACCATTTAAGGCCAATGTGCCAACAGTTCCGTCAGTGATCTCGAACATAGACGGAAATGACTTCGCCCATGACTTGTTGGCACCTGGACAGTACTGTCGACCGTTGCCTTCAATGGCCGCAATGGTTGGCAAGCGTGCGGCAAGACTCGCGGAGTGCAAGAAAGAAAAGCCTGGGCAAGTCAGGTCTTGGACGCACAGAAACATCCCGAATTTCTGGGCTGCCGCCCCCAATAGCAACGCGTCCGTGTGCCCCTTGCAAGCCTTCAAGGCGACACCGGAATACCCCATTTCGCGACAGAGCAACAAGGCATCGAAATCAACCAGTGCCTCGTCGATAACAACAGGCTTCAGCTTTGCCGCTTCGTGCATCTTGTTGTCGGGATTTGACTCGAGATCACGGCTCGTTGGTTGTTCGATGTATTGAATTCGCTGGTAAGCGGCCGCGTTCTTCTCCTCGATTCGCTTCAGGAAATCGAGCACATACTCGACGTTTTCACACTTCTCGTTGAAGTCAACAGAATACCACCACTCGGCGCATCCGCGAGCTGCTTGGGCTTCGGCAGATGCACTATCAACGTCGAGCACTCTGGCAACATCCCAGTCGAGATTATCACCAGCCAGTTTAATCTTCAGATGTGTCAACCCGTCCGCGTTGATCCATTCTCCCAACGTTTCGGGAAGGCCATCATCTAGCCACTCGGAAATGTCCGCATCGATCAGCGGATCGAGCGCACCGACTAAGTGGTACAGCGGCATCCGATCCTTCGGTTCGCGAAGCGTGTACTTATCTAAGAAGTCACCCTCGAAGCGTTCGTCTAAGTACTCCGACAAATCGTGGTTCATGAACTCGTCAGAGAGAGCGTTGAACGAATTGACGTCGTTGACTCGACCATAAGCATCGTGCACAGCGGCGTCGAACGGGCTGGCTGCGACAAGCTGTGCTAGCTCCGGCATTGGCTCGCCCAACCCAAGCTTCTCGGGAACGGTCTTTCCCAGATGAAAGTATTCGGCCGAAAGCAGATAGATGATGTCGATGGGATGAGCGTACTCGGGATACCTGTCGCCGAGTTCGGTGACTCGCAAAGCAAACTGCTTCATCGCCTCTTCAGTTTGCTCGCCGTCGATATCCGTCGGCCAAGCCCAAATATTGCCGACAGGCATGCTCCCCATTCCGGTCGCGTGGCGACCTTCTCTATTCTCGACATCAACTTCAACATTGATGAGTGTCGAGTTTTCGACGATTCGGCCACCGAATTTGAGTGGACTTCGAAATGGAACGGGCTCAAACGTACAACGCGCTTCAAGAATGCGGATATCAGATGACTTGGCCATGACTAACTATGCGAGCTTCGCGTTTGATCAGGTTTGTCTACGTGGTTCCCATAAGGAGTGTGAGCGTGGATCGTTTTGCCCAACAAGGCGGATTCTATCGGTGATCATCGAAGATTTCAACAATTTCCCGCTCATCTATCGCAATCTGACGCATAGCGCTCGAGTTGCGCAGCGGCTCGGCATAACAAACCGCGAGAGCTTTCCAGAGAGTCCCCAGTCACGATGAAGGTACATATCGGTGAACCATTCGCGATCGAAGTCTTCGGATATGGAATGTCGGCAATGATCGAGTCCTCAAGGCTTCCCGAATGCAAGTCGCCAATCGTCAGATCACACGGAGAGAAAAAGATGCCTTTGCCTGTCAGTAAGTGTGGACTTGCGTATCGCTTGTCGATCGCCGCTTTTAGCATCGCGGGGTCAAGCGAATCGACCTTTGTGCAAGCTTGAACGTGCCACGCGACCAACGGCAATGACAGCGAACGCTCGAAGACTTCTACGGACGCCGTGTATCTCGGATTGACTTCGACGACGAATGGAATTCCATCAGCAACAACCAGGTCGATTCCGAACAACCCCCTCAAATTGGCGGTTCGCCCGAGGACTCGACCACAACTTTTGACAAGCTCGATCGTGTCTTGGTTCAGCTTACCGTGGAGTTCCGGCGCCTCGTTGCCGATGGGACCGATCGAGCCGCAGTATTCGAATTCGCCAGCGTTGAGGAAGCTTTCACCAACCAACTGCTGGCTCAGACCCACAAAGACGACTTCGTCCGGGAGTGCCAAGTAAACGGCTGAAAAACTGGGTCCTTCGACAAATTGTTGCAAGTAACTCTCACCGGAATCGGCCAAGAGCGGTTCGCCTAGATCCAAACGCTGAATCCCGTGCCCTGCGGCACCTCGCAGGCGTTTGATGAGCCAATTATTGCCTGGCGCGAGGTCCTCGCAGCGAGCGACTCGCAATGATGGCAAATTGGCATCGGCGAGCACGTTGCTGATCCAGAAAGGATCCCGAATTCTACTGATTACGGAACCAGTGTTGCCGATGAGGTCTCGGCGATTCGAGACCTCTTCGATGAGATCGGGATAGTTTTCAATCCCGCCCGTGTACATCCATGGAATTGACGATTCGAGATTTTCTAAAGCAGAACAAATCTCTGCCGGGTAATCTTCGATCCGGATCGCCTGGCAAGCCTCGGCCAAATCGATATCACCAAATAGATCAATGCCGATCGGATTGTACCCACTACGAATTGCAGATTGGCAAGCACTGCGGACGCTGGCACCGACGACGATCAGATCAGCGGGGCTTGGCAAATGTGTCGTTTTCGCCATCGTCATGCTGGATCTTCGACCTCAGAGTTGGTATGAATCGCGTAAGTTGTTGGCTCTGCCAATCCGTCGGGTCAACCATACGTAGTCATGCATTTATTGCAACGCCTAAGATTAGACCTAGAGGAGAACACGCATGTCGTTGCTCGTTGGAGAAGCATTAGTTGGTGAAGGTAATGAAGTTTCCCATATCGATCTCATGATCGGTGACAAAGAGGGACCCGTTGGTGTTGCATTCGCCAATGCTCTTTCCGACCAAAAGGTTGGTCACAGTAACTTGCTTGCTGTTTTGGAACCGAACTTGGCTGTTAAGCCCGCCACCGTGATGATCACCAAAGTGACCATCAAAGGCGCCCGCCAAGCCGTGCAAATGTTTGGTCCCGCCCAATACGCGGTCGCCAAAGCTGTTGCCGATAGCGTCGACGAAGGCGTCATTCCTAAAGATCAAGCAGAGAACCTTGTCATCGTTTGCGGTGTCTTCATTCACTGGGAAGCCGACGACGACAAGAAAATCTACGAATACAACTACGAAGCCACCAAATTGTCCATCGCTCGCGCCATGAGTGGTGAGCCGAGTGCTGACGAGATGGTTGCCAAGAAGGAATCGGCCAAACACCCGTTTTCCGGTCTTGAGTAACCCGCTCTCGATCAACTCGATTGCAATTTGAAGTCCTGCCACATTGAGATGTGACCGAGGCTTTGTGTTCACAACCTTCAAACAAAGGCCGCGTTGTTCCTACGCGCGGCCTTTGTTTATGCGCCAAAGTTGCCATCACTTTCAAAGTGATGGGCCTTCCGGGAGCAACTTATTTTTCTCCAGCCAGATTTCTTTCATCACAGCTTTTTGCAGGTCGAATAACCCAGTTCATAGCTTGCAGCGCTACCGGAATATTGAGTTCTTCTCGCTAGGCTCATCACTCGGAGAGTGATGGCTACTTTTTCGGAGTGGCTACTTTCAATGCAATTGACCAACGCCAATCTCAACAAAGAATTCGCAACGCAAGTTGTCGATCAGCTCAAGTCTGCCGGCTATGAAGCACTTTGGGCGGGCGGCTGCGTGCGTGATTTCTTGCTGGGACGTCAACCTGACGACTTCGATGTCGCGACCAGCGCTCATCCAGAGCAAGTGCGAGACGTCTTCGGACGACGCCGAACACTAGCCGTCGGAGCCAGTTTTGGAGTCATCGTCGTCTTGGGTTCGAAAGACGCTGGGCAGATAGAGGTCGCCACATTTCGGACAGATGGCGAATACTTGGACGGTCGACACCCAGAGAGCGTCACGTTTGGGTCGGCTAAGGAAGACGCCCAAAGGCGAGATTTCACCATCAACGGAATGTTCTACGATCCCGTTGCCGAGCAAATCCTTGATTTTGTCGGCGGTGAGGATGACTTGAAGCGTCGCGTGATCCGAGCCATCGGTTGCCCGCGTGATCGCTTTGGTGAAGACAAATTGCGAATGCTGCGAGCGATTCGGTTCACATCAACGCTCAACTTTGAACTTGATGAGGCCACTGCGACGGCCGTTTCTGAATTGGCCAGCGAAATTCACGCTGTGAGTGCCGAAAGGATCACTCACGAGTTGAAAAAGATGCAGCGGAATCGAAATCGACACCGGGCGATTTCGATGATTCACCAGTTGGGGTTGCTGCCGCACATTTTGCCGGAGCTGACGTCGGTTGCCGATGACGAAGCCCGCTGGACAACTCTGTTGCAGGCATTGGAATTCTTGGAAGATGCGTCGTTCGAATTGGCGTGCGGATTGCTGTTGAGTGGAACGCCATCGCGCGTTCAGAAAATCTGCAAGCGGTTGAAAATGTCCAATGCCGAAAACGATCACATTGCCGCGTTAGCCGAACATCGCGACGCCCTTGATGGTGCGCGCGGATTCTCGAAATCGCGTTTGAAGCGGCTTTTGGTCAATCCATGGGCCAGCGATCTCATTGCACTCACGAGAAGTTGCAAGACGGCTCGCAACGAAGAGGTCGCCGACATCGACTTTGCTGAGGAATTCTTGCGGTCGACACCAGCAGAAGTGATTGATCCGAAACCGCTCATTCATGGCGGCGATCTGATGAACGCGGGACTTCAGCCTGGTCCGGAGTTCAAAGTCGTTCTGGAACAGATTCGCGATGCGCAATTGGACGAGACGATTCAGACTCGTGATGAAGCCCTGAAGCTATTGAGCGAAGTGATCGAGGGGCTCTCGACGTGAATTCCTGGTTACACAAGCACGACGCGCAAGCGAAGTTGGACTGAGCACTAGTCTTTCAGCGGAACGACGTCGCTGGCACTGTCTCGATCGAGATCGAACGGCGGCGAGCTGGTGACTTCGATGCTCTCAGAGTCACTTCCGATGACGTGGGCATTCGGGGAAAACGCCTGCATCTGGTGCTCGGTATCCGGCTCCTTATCCTCGGGCTCGGGCCGAAAATCTTCTGGCAGTTTTTCAACGCGCTGAGGCTTCAGTTCCACTTGCTTCGGTGGTTTTCCGTTCGCCTTGCCGTTGCCATTAACCTTCTTCTCAATCTGCAGGCAGTACAGCAAATCGGCGATGCCAACTTGATCACCAACTCGAATCTCAAGCACGGGATCGGCACGTTGTCCGTTGACCCAAATTCCGTTCACACTGCCCAAGTCACGAATCATCAAGCGGTCATCAACGTGAGCAATGGCACAGTGCTTTCGCGAGATCTTGCGGCTTTTGGTCAAGATGACGTCGCAATCCGGGTGCCGACCGACAAGCAGGACAGGCTTGTCGAGCATGATCTTGCGACCTTGTTTCAGCGGCACCAAAGCTACCGGCATAAATTGAGCTTTCGACGATCGCGAAAAGTCAGTTGGCGAATCCGGCACATAAGTTAACCGAATTCCCCTATTGTCGGGAACGACAGTGGGAGCTGCGTCCCGCCACAACACGGTTTCCCACATTGTGGAGTTTTTGACACAAATCCCACCAATCATACGCTGACAAGCGGCATTCGCCTAATTCCTCAGAGATGCAATGCGCGGAAACACTGATACAGCTTACGGTAACGAATTCTCGGCGGTTTTTGACGATTATGTCGACCTTGAGGCCGAATTTGCGTATTTGCCCTGCCCTTTGAGCTTGTGATTGGATTCCTAGCGTCGAATTACGCCGTATTTCGGGAAAGGGCACTATCGAGTGGCTGAAACGTGCCTCCGAGCCGGACAACATCATCAATCTGGGTGCTCGAAGACTCGTCCCCAGCCCCCCCTAACTTGAATGAAGAACCCAGATAAGACAAAGCGGCCCGGTGTTGGCGGGGCCGCTTTGTCGTGAACTAACACACTACTCAGCCGAGAAAGAGTAGACACAGGTGTGCTTGTAGACTCCTTCCGGCTTCAACACGATTGAGTCCCAATCGGGCTTGTTGATCGAGTCTGGGTAATGTTGCGTCTCTAGGCACAGGGCACTGCGGTGAGCGTAGGTCTTGCCGCCCTTGCCCTTTTGGCCTTTTAGGAAGTTTCCGGAATAAAACTGAATGCCGGGTTCGGTCGTGTGAACTGTTAACACTCGGCCGCTGGCGGGATCTTTCAGCTTGGCGGCCAACGCCAACTTGCCGTCTTGCGAGTTCAACACAAAGTTGTGGTCATAGCCAAGAGCCGCGGTGTCCGTCAGCTTCTCGATGCGATCGCCAATTCGCGTGGACTTTGTGAAATCCAAGACCGTTCCTTTGACTGGCTCGATCTTTCCGGTTGGGATCAAGGTGTCGTCGGTGGGAGTGTACTTGTCTGCTGCCAACCATAGCTCGTGATCCAAAACCGTCTTCGATCCGGCACCGCCCAGGTTCCAATAGCTGTGGTGCGTGAGGTTGACGGGCGTGGCCTTATCGGTTTTCGCTTTGTACAGAATCTTCAATTCGTTCTTATCCGTGAGCGTGTAGGACACTGTGATGTCCAAATTGCCCGGGTATCCTTCTTCGCCATCAGGGCTGCTGTATGTGAATCGGACGGCTTGCCCCTTGACCTTGGCTTTCCAAACGACTTTGTCCAAGCTGCGTTTTACTCCGCCGTGCAAGTGATTCGGCTCGTTATTGATGGCAAGCTTGTATTCTTTGCCACCCAGCGTGAATTGGCCTTTAGCGATTCGGTTGCAAACACGACCGGTCGTGCAGCCGAAGTACTGATTGTCTTCGCCTTGATAGCCGGCGACATCGTCCCAACCCAACACGATATCGGCCATCTTTCCATCTTTGTCGGGAACCATCAGCGATTGAAGTGTCGCTCCCAGAGAGATGAATTTGGCCGTGATTCCGTTCTTGTTCTTGATTGTGTAAGAGTGAACGGTCTCGCCGTCTTTGGTTTTGCCGAAGACTTCAATGTGATGATCAGCTTTGGCCGTCGTCGCGAATGCGAGGACGATCGCTGAAAGAAAAGCAACAGTTTTTCGAATCGTCATGGTGTGTGCTCCTGGGGAATTCACAATGGATTTCAGATATGAGATTTCAATTCAATAAATGTGACGAGGGGGTTAGAAGCCCGGTTTCTCAAAGAAGCCGGGCTTCTGTTTCTTGACCCGCTACACCGGATGTCGCATCTTCACCCAAGCTTGCATCTTCATCATTGACGGCCAGGCGGGTCCGTCGCGGACTCCGAAGCCGGG
>PBMZ01000072.1 GCA_002722955.1 Planctomycetaceae bacterium
ACCTCGCCTGCGGCTACGGGTTAAACGAGCGGGTTCGTACCCGCGATCACTTAACCAACTATGTCTCGGAATCGAATCGGATGATCGAGAGATTTCTGCCCGGCGACGTGCAAACACCACGCGATGAAACCGTCCGTCGGGTGAAAGTACAGTTTGTGCAGCGTCTTTTGAGTCTTGTTGCCGACCTTCATCGAATACTCTTCGCTGGGGAGTTGAAATCCGGTGTGCAACTGAAAGCTGCTGGCCCCCAACAAGGCGTATTCGACGGCCGTTCGACCGCTGAGGATATTGCCCGTCGCACACCACGGCAAGCCACCCGCGTTCTGCCGGCGCCTTGCGAATTCGTGCATCACTCGCAAATTGCGATCGCTCAAATCTGGTCCGCCATAAGCGATGCCTTTGTGGCCATCGAAATCGCGATCGGGGTCAAACAGTCGATTGCCGTGAATGTAAAAGTCGCACGGCTCGGCATCCGTCTGATGGACCTTTTCGAGCATTCGCAGTTGAAACTCGTCATCGAACATCGCGTTAAAGACCTTCAAACCAATTCTCACCGGCGCACGCTCCGCGTGTTTGTTCTGGGCGTTATCGACTGGGACGTTCCCAAGGTAACGAATCAAGCTCGGCACAATTTCGAGCCACTCAAGGATTTGAGTCTGCACGGTCGCCAGATCGCTTCCGGCAAGTGTCGGGCTAAAATCCTTTTCGAGTGGCATGGGCCGCTCGTCCGTTGAGTGCCAGGCTTCCAACATCGCCCGCGTGGTGAATTCGTATTCGCTGCGATTCCACTCAGTCTCGTCAGGGCGAGGAAGATGATATTTGCACGATGGCACGATCAGTGTATCGCTGGACTTGGCGATGTCGGATGCGTCGCGAATCAGGCGCAAGTAGTCGTCGAACGATTGCCACCAGCCGCGGCCTTTCCACCTGACGGTCCATCCCGTTTCGCCGTTTTGGCCGGCGATGGACTCGACTAGCATTCGAGATTCCTTGATCGCCCAGGCTGCCATGGTTTGCTCGCCAGCACCGTCTTCGGCGATGACTGTTTTCAGGACGACAAATCCCAGGCCGGCATCAACGTCCTCTTGAACTTGGCGCGCCGTCATCGAGAGTTGTCCCGATGCCTTACCCCACGGATTGCGGATTTCGTAACCAGCGTACTCGGACGAGACGTCAATGCCGTACTCTTCCAGGATGAATGCTTCCAATTCGTCCGGTAAGCCGTCGGTCGCGAACCGATCAAAGTCCCAGCGTAACTTGCTGGTGACATCCGGATCGATGTTGGGTTCTGCTGGCAATAGTTCAGGGCGTTCGAATACTTGCATTTGTCTTCAGATGCGTTTGCCGCGCTTGTCTTGTCCACACTTCGTTTTCGTTCCTCGCTGATCGTACCAAAGATGTCAACGACTGGCATGACTTGCGGGCGTTTTGCGGCTATCCTTGGCAGCGATGCAACTTGTCCCTCAACCTGGAGTATGCTTGATGATCACCGCAAGAATCACAAAGCTCGCGTTTACCCTTTTGGTGCTTGTTACGGCAAGCAGTTCGTTGCTGGCTGGCAAAGCAGACGGTCGCTTGGACATTTACTTCGTCGACGTTGAAGGTGGAGCCTGCACGTTGTTCGTGACGCCTCAGGGCGAGTCCCTTTTCATCGATTCGGGATATCCGGACAACAACGGCCGCGATCGCGATCGCATCTTGAAAGTGGCTCGTGAGGTGGCGGGATTGAAGCACATCGATCATGCCGCGGTGACTCATTGGCATCTGGATCATTACGGAAATCACGCGGCGTTAAGTACTCAAATCAAAATCAAGAATTTCTGGGATCGCGGCATTCCCGATTTCTTGCAAGAGGACAAGAAATTCGTTGATCGCATCGCCGATTATCGCTCCGCAACTCAAAACAAATCGAAGATGCTCAAGGCTGGTGACAAGCTGCCGCTGCAACAGGGCAAGACACCAATCTCTATCGACATCGTCACAGCCAGCCGAAACGTGATTCCGAACAAAGGCAAACCCAACCCGTTTGCCAAGCTGCACAAGGCCAAGCCCGAGGACAAAAGTGATAACGCTGCTAGCTTGAGTTTCTTGCTGAAATTTGGCGACTTCAAATTTCTCTGCTGCGGCGACTTGACTTGGAATATCGAAGCAAAGCTGATGACGCCGAACAATCCCATCGGCAAAGTCGACTTGTACATGGTCACTCACCACGGTTTGCCCAGCAGCAACAACCCAGCATTGGTGTTGGCCGTGGATCCGGTTGTTGCCGTGATGTGTAATGGCCCGACAAAGGGTGGCCACAAGGATGTGCAAGAGACGCTACGGAACGTCAAATCGCTGAAGAACCTGTATCAGCTTCACCGCAACATTAAACTGAAAGCCGACGAACAGACGCCGGCCGAATTCATCGCCAACAGCGGATTGACGGAAGGCTGCGAAGGCGTTTGGGTCAAGGCCTCCGTGGCTCCTGATGGTTCCAGCTACACCGTGCAGATCGGGCCAGACGGAAAGAAACGCAGCTATCAAACTCGATAACACGCATTGCGTGTTTGAATAACCGATTAGAAGCCCGGCTTTTCGAAAAGGTCGGGCTTCTTCTGAACTCAAAGCATGCGTGCTAATGGGAAATGCAGTCAGCGATATCCCCGAGTTGCTCAATCTGAATGCGGATCGCAGCAT
Source organism: Planctomycetaceae bacterium (assembly GCA_002722955.1). Classification (GTDB taxonomy): domain Bacteria; phylum Planctomycetota; class Planctomycetia; order Planctomycetales; family Planctomycetaceae. Next base: position 2,680 of record PBMZ01000072.1, read on the forward strand.
TGTCCGCATCCCGATGGAACAGGACGTTCCGTTTACGGACCGAGTCCGCGACTTGGTCGACACGGCCGAGTATCAGCGGCTGCATCACATCACGCAGCTTGGTTTGGCGGCTCGAGTTTATCCGGGGGCAACGCATACTCGCTTCGAACATGCGTTGGGTGTTTTTCACAATGCGTTGAAATACCTATGGCAGCTGGCGCGGGATCCGCGGTTCTGTGATGTTGTCGATCGACATACTGGCGAGGTCTTGATCGTTGCCGCGTTATTGCATGATCTAGGGCATTGGCCCTTCTGCCACCCGATCGAGGATATGTCGCTGCCAGACTTGCCGCCGCATGAAGCCTTCGCTGCCGAGTTCCTTGCGAAGGACCGTGGTTTGGCCAAAGTGCTGGACGAGCAGTGGGGCATCGATCCCAGCGAGGTCCTTGATGTCTTGGTCAAGCGAACGGACTCGGCGCCGATGCGATTGGTGCGGTCGATTCTGTCTGGGCCCATCGACATCGACAAGATGGATTACCTCGAAAGAGATAGTCTGCACGCCGGTGTTCCGTACGGTCGCAACTTTGACAAGAATCGCTTGATCCAATCACTGGTCGTCAACGAAGCTGGCGACGGGCTGGCGATCACTGTTAAGGGAAAGACGGCGGCGGAGCTGATGGTGTTTGCTCGCTATGTCATGTTTAGCGAGGTCTACTGGCACCATGCCGTCCGATCGGCGACCTGCATGTTCGCTCGCGGATTTTACGAGTTGCATCAGCAATTGGATTTGGTGTCGCTGTTTCAGTCCACCGAATCAGAAACCATCGAAGTGCTTCGCCAATCGGCTCGAGGGACGCTTTGCGAGTCCCTGATGGAGGGCGTTTTTGGTCCCCGCCGCGTCCTTCATAAACGAGTCGTCGAGTACAGCATGTATCAAGTTCCAGAACTCTACTTCCAGCTGGCACGACGTCCGTACGAATTTCTTGTTCGTTGCGGCACGCAGTTGGCTCGATTGATTTCCACAGAGACAGATCTCGATGTTGGTCCAGTCGACATCGTGATCGATGCGCCACCGCCTCACCGTGAGGTCGAATTCAAGGTCGACATCTACTATCCCAAAGAAGACGTCTATCGGCCGCTGAAAGAAGTCTCACCCATCGTCAACGCGATGTCCGGGACGGAGTTCGACCACTACGTTAAGCGCGTTCGAGTTTTCGCGAATCCGAAGATCAGCCAAGCTTTGACAGAAATGCCCGAATTCCCCGACTTCCTTCGTCGCGCTGCGGAATCGTCGTCTCGAGAAGCGTAGCTGCGGGGTTTACGGCGTTACCGGCGGCAAGCGCCTTGCCGCTCAAAAAATGTGGCGAAGCGAAAAGAAGCCCGGCTTTTGCGAAAAGGCGGGCTTCTGAGAACCGATTCAGGTGCGTCTGGTTACTCGGACTTTTCCTTCGGCGTTTCCGTCTCTGCAGGTTTGCTGAAGTCGCCAGAAATGACCACAAACAGTTGTTTGGGATTGAAGTACTTCTTCAGTGCCGCGTTGACTTGTTCCTTTGACGTCTTGGCGATGTTGGCTTCGTACGTCTTGTCGAACATCATGGTCCGCTTCAGATAAAGTCGAGTTGCCAGCATTGAGGCCAGACTGGAATCGTCGGAGCGGCCGACATCTTGCCCATCGAGCAATCCTTTCTTGGCGTTTGTAAGTTCTTCGTCGGTGATCCCGTCCTTCACCAAACTCGCAATTTCTTCCTTGATCGCAGTTTGCACCTTGCCGATGTTGGCCGGATTGCAAATCGCCATCGACGTGAATGAACCACGTTTGTCCAAAGCTCGGGCGCTGAAGTATGCGGCGACAAAGTACGACAAGCCATCCTTTTGGCGAACGCGATCGGCAAGTCGAGAACTCAGCGAGCCGCCGCCAAGGATATAGTTGCCAACCACCAACGCTGGGAATTGTTCGTCGGTGTCATCCATCTCGAACACAAAGCCGGAGATGTACATTGCGTTGGGTTTATCGGGGACCTCGATCTTGACAGTCTGTGGCTTCGGCTTGAGGTCACCGCGATGCTTGATGCGAGCAAACTCGTGCATCGGCTCCCAATCGGCGAAGACATCGGTGAGCGCAGCTTTCGTTGCCTCGAGATCGAAGTCACCGACCACAGCCACTTGTCCGCGAGCACAGAAGAAATCGCTGTGCAACTTGGCCAGAGTTTTCAGAGACACTGCTTTGACACGCTCCAACTCTTCTTCCAGCGTCGGTTCGTATCTTGGGTCTCCGGGCTTAAACGGACGAAATGCTCGCCGCAGCTTCCGAATCGCCAACGTTTGCGGATCACTCATGCGTTGAGTGATTGCCGTGACCTGACCTTGTCGAATGATCTCCAATTCTGCCTCAGGCAAGGCAGGCTCTCGCATGATTTGCTTTAGTATTTCGATCACTTTGAGGAAATCTGAACGCTTCGCCGACACCGTGAATGTCGCCAACCCGGGATCTCCCGACGTTGAAATCGAGGCCTTGTATTTGTCTAAGGCGTCCTGAATCTCTTGACGGCTCATCTTCTTTGTGCCGCGTCTCATCAATGCCGGCAAGAATTCTGTTTCCGATTTCAGACCGTCTAGCGTCTTCGGTGTTCCGTAGCGCAGATAGATCTTCAAGGACACGGTCTCTCCGCGGTTTTTCTTCGAGAGAAAGGCCGCGTCGACATTGTCAGCCAACTTCGTACGCACAGTGCGAGCTTCAATGTTTTCAGGCGATGCCTCAAATACTTCACCAGCAGCCACAGCTCCTCGGCCTTTGTAATCGCCGATCATCTCGACCAAGTTCGGTGTTTCCGGAATCGAAATCCGCTTGGCTTTCTCAACAGGCAAGTACAAGCCAACAGTGCGATTGTCGCTACGTAAATACTGTTTGGCGACACGCTGAACGTCTGCGGCTGTTACCTTTTCAATTCTGTCCCTGTAGAGAAACTTCAGCCGCCAGTCTCCTTGAGCGGCCCATTCACTGAGAGCAATCGCGGAGCTTGAAGTGTCCGCATCGTCGACCTCGATCTTCTTTTGCAAGCTGCCGATCGCACGTTTGACCTCTTCGTCGGTCACGCCATCGCTGACGACTTCGTCCAGCGTGTCGATCATTCGGTTCAACACGTCTCTTGCGTCGTTGCCAGGGTTCACGGTGACATGCAGCTTCATAAACCCCGGATCATGCAAGTTGTACGCAAACGCGTAGGCCCCGGATGCTAGTTTTGTTTCGACAAGCGATTTGTACAAAGGTCCCGACGGTTGTGACATCAAAATGTTCGATAGAATTTCGATGGCCGCGTAATCGGGGTGGGCACCTGATGGGATATGAAAGACGGCTCCCGTAGCCGATTCCTTTCCAACTCGTCGAATTGTCACGGCGCGCTCGCCGTCTTGAGCGGGCTCTTCAGTGTAAGTCGATTCAAGAACACGTTTGGGGCGAGGAATGACGGCGAAGTACTTATGGGCCAATTCAAGGGCCTTTTGCTCTTCGAATTGTCCGGCCACGATCAAGATCGCGTTGTCGGGCTGATAGTACTTCTCATAGAAGACTCGTAATCGCTCGACCGGCACTCGCTCGATGTCGGCGCGGTTGCCGATTGTCGCGCGGCCATAATTGTGCCACTCGAAAGCGGCCGAGAGCATTCGCTGTCCAAGGACTCGGAAAGAGCTATTCTCACCACGTTCGAATTCGTTGCGAACGACGGTCATCTCCGACTCGAGATCCTCAGCCTTAATCAAGCTGTTCATCATCCGGTCGGCTTCAAGTCGCAACGCGAATTCCAAATTTTTTTCACTGGCCGGTAGCGTCTCGTAGTAATTTGTCCGGTCTAACCAAGTCGTGCCATTGACGCGGGTTGCCCCGCGAGAATTGAGCAGTTTTGGGATGTCCTGATGTTTCTCCGTTCCTTTAAACAACATGTGCTCAAGCAAGTGAGCCATACCGGCTTCGCCATAGCCTTCGTGTCGAGAACCAACGAGAATCGTCAGGTTGACCGTAACCTTCGGTTTCGATGCATCGGGAAACAGCAGGATTTTCATGCCGTTGTCGAGATGGTATTCGGTGATCCCTTCGATCGAGCGGATCTTCTTGGGCGCGGGTGGCTCATCAGCCCAAGCCGTCACGGTTTGAGAAAGCACTAAAGCAGCTAACAGCAGTTGCATTCGCATCGGGCATTCCTTCGACAAAGAGTGGTTCACGGTTTCCGAAATTTAGCAGCCTTGTTACAAGTTGTGAATGCAAAGGCCCTACGAGTCTTGGCCCGCGCTGCGCTCAAATTAGTTTTATTGCGACAAGCGGTTTATAGTAACCCGACGCGTGAGCGAAGGACGCTTGGCAATGATGCGTCATTCCTTGCTCATGCGGCGAGTTACTGATGGTGATAATCGGAGAAAGAAATGCAGCGGCGCGAATTTCTTCAGGGTCTCGGAGCAACAGGTCTTGGTTGTTGGGGGCTAGGACATCTTTCAGCAGAAGCTGAGCAACCAAAGGCAAAAGCCCCAAGTATCGACATCGAGCAATACCGAGCCGATGCCGTTAAACGTTGGGAAAACGACATCGCGAAGCTCGAAGAAAAGGACAAAACCGAAAAGCATCCCGATAGCAGCGTTTTGTTCGTTGGCAGCTCGAGCATTCGTCGATGGGACAACATTGCCACCGACATGGCTCCTTATCACGCCATCGAACGCGGCTACGGCGGTGCCAAGTGGTCGGACGTGGCCATTTTCGCAGAGCGATTGATTACGCCGCATCAGTTCCAGGCTGCCGTGTTTTTCGTGGGCAACGACATCTCGGGCAAGGAATCGGACAAAACGCCACAGCAAGTTGTCGCATTGTTCGCAAACGTCTTGGCAACCTTGCGAAAGCACAATCCGACGGCTCCCGTGTTTTACATCGCGGTCACGCCAACAGAGGCAAGATTCGAAGTATGGCCAAAGATCAAGGCCGCGAACACCGCTGTCAGCCAATTCTGCGCGAAGACCAAAGATGCTTACTTCATTGGTACGGAGAGTGTGTACTTCGATGCCAACGACAAGCCACGCGCGGATCTGTTTGTCGATGACAAGCTACACTTGAATCAAGGCGGGTACGATCGCTGGGGCGCCGTGATCAAATCTCACTTGGACACAGTTTTGGATTAGCTCGTAAGTGAAGCGTAAGACGGATTGCCAATCCGTCTGCTCTTCGGTCGGATTAGCAATCCGACCTACGGCAAGACTACTTGCCCTGACGATGAAGCGCCGCCAGCAATCCACGGTAGGTGGCCGCTTTCTCGGTTGGCATTCGATTGCTGTTGGACAGAATTTCCCATACTTCGTGACCGGACGTCTTCATTTGTGCTTGAGCAGCAACCATCAGGAACGCCTGCTCTCGCACCAACTGGTCAGAAATGACGCCCACGAAAAACACCGCGGCTCGGATGTTGTCCGCTTTCACAAGCCGCCCCGCCAGTGTCATCGTCCAGATATCACGCCAGGCATTGTCCTTGTCGGCGGTTTCCGATTCCTGATCGATCTTGAAGTTTCGAAGCGCCTGTGAGGCCTTCGCGGCGTCTTCAGGAGTGCCGTTTGCCACAAGCGTGGCGGTTGCCTGACGCAGCGAATCCTTTGCGTCGCCTGTGGACTTGTCTGTGATGGCCAATTCCACAGCATTGGAAACCGCCAGGCTGTTGTCCGCTTTGGCTAACAGCGCCAACTGTGGAAGCAGCGACGAATCGACGAAGTTTTCCCGTTGATTGACATCCTCTTCGGCAAGCTTCGCTTTCACGTAACTCCAGACAGCGTCGTACATCTTCCACTCAACAGCAGCTCTGAGCAAATCAAGTTGCAATGCGAATCGTTCTGCGGCGGCAAGATCAAGACGTCGACATTGTTGACCATACATTGTGACATACCGCGCCGCTTCCTGATCGCTTTCCAATGCGAATTCCGCCTTGAGCTGTGTTCTGATAAACGTGCCTCCGCCGCGAGTAAAATCCTGACGCTTTGCGTCAACGGCCGCTTGGCTTGGTCCGATTGAGTGAGCGAACTTCATGGCTTTGTTGATCGTGGCGGCTGCCGCGTCTAGCTGTTGCATGAAGGCTTGACCCCGAGCCACCTCGGCTGCGGCCAAGGCTGAATTTCGAATGGGAACCGAATCCGGCAACTTCAGTGAAAACGTCTCTTTTACAGTTCCTAGATTGATGGTTTTGCCTGCGTTGACCTTGGCCAGAGCCGCCACTGATCGATCCGAGAGTGCTTTTGCGCGAGCCGTGTCACCGCTGGAATGAACTGCACATGCGGCCCGCGACAAGACCCACGCTTGGTCGCGATCGGGCAATGCCGAAATCAAACCGTCAACCTTTGCTTGTTGCGCTCCATTCAAAATACCAACAAACTCGGCCAAGATTGCGGTACACTCTAATCGCACCTGCGCGCTATCCGCGCTGCCAATCCAATCGATCGCATTGTCGATTTGTCCACGAGCCACCAAGCCTGACGTCACCAGCAGCCGATTCGGTGATTGCCACGGTTGGAAAGGTTGCCGTGCGGCGACATCCGCCACGTTATAAGTGCCTAGTTGGCGAGCTTGAATCATCATGGCCGAGAACTGTGCCGACGGCCCATTATCTGCGTGTCGACTGATCAAATCGGCGGCATCGTCATTGCGACCGTTGATGACTAACAAGACGGCGAGTTCTGTTGACGCCGACAATGCATAGAGACCATATTCCGGTAAGTTCTGTGCAAGCTGGAGCGCTTCGGACAGTGACGCTTCTGCGCCGGCGGAATTGCCATTGGCTCCGTAATGCCGAACCAACTCGCATAGTGGAGTGATGCGGTAGTACTTCAGCGAACTGCCAACTTTGTCCAATTGAGTTAACTGCGTTTGGACTTCGTCTGGTTGGCCAACTTCTGCGTAAGCTTCGGCCGTCAATCGTCGACAAAATGCTTTTCGATTGCGATCGCGTTCGCGAGCCGCCTTGACCATGGCCGCTAAGATTGCGGGCCGTAGCTCTGCTAAGTCTTGCTTCGGTGTTGGCTCCACTTCCGTGTTGTTGCCAGGATCAGTGTTCGGATTCTCCGTTCCATTGTTGGGAGTCACGGGGTCCTCGCTGCCAAACACAGACGGTATATCGGACGGTTGTGTTAACTTGACGCCAGAAAGGTCTGGCTGCGACATATAAAAGTACAAGCCGCCGCCAACTCCACCACCAACAACGACCAAGACGATGATGAGAGTCATCAAGCTCATCTTTTTCTTGGGCTCGTCGGATACGGGAGCCTCTTCTTCACCTTTTTTCTTTTCTGGCTTGGGTGCCGAGAAGACAGGAACCAAACATTCAGGATTCGCACACTTCACTTCACGGCCTGCGGCACTTCGTGGTGCAAAGCCATCGGACTCGCACATCGGACACGTCAGCTTCCACATGCGCCCCTTTGACGGCTTTGGCTTCAATCCCACAACTTTCGAGACCGTTGCGCGTTCCAGCTCGAACGGATCGTCGTCGTCATCCGCTTGCTTCTTTTTGACTTTCGTCGAAGTCGCCGCCGCTTTCTTCTCAGGCTTTGGCGGAGCCGCCGTTGCGGGGCCCTTCATCGGCTGATCGCAGAACGGACAAATCTCGGCATCCTCGTCGAGGACGGATTGCTTGCAGTGAGGACAGGTTGGAAGATCCATATCCTTCTTTTACCTTCAATCGTGAATAGCGAATTCGTGATATGATTTGAGACGCGCGATTGCCGCAGGAGTAGTATTCGACATGGTGTGTCGGCGCGCACTGCCGCACGTTGATGTGTTGGCCTATCCGAAGGATAGCACGTGCAGTGAATTGTTGACTAGGGATTTCGCGATTCTTGAGGGATTCAGCGGTTTTACCGCCCAAAACTGCGGAAGCTCGCAACGGCAAGCTTCGAATCTCTGTTCCCAAGACTAATCCGTAACCTCTGCAAACACGCTGAGTTGCACGGGCGCGTCGAGCGGCATTTCGTTGATTCCCAGAGCCGTTCGCGTGTGTCGCCCGCGGTCACCGAAGACTTCGTTCAGCAGCTCAGATGCTCCGTTCAAGACCTGAGGCTGACCTTGAAATCCAGGGGCGGAATGAACATTTCCCTCGAGCCGAACGATTTGCACGATACGATCCAAGTCGCCAATGGCAGCCTTCAGTTGAGCGATCGCATTGATGGCACAAATTCTCGCGCACTCATAACCTTCTTCGGCCGTCACGTTGCCGCCGACCTTGCCTGCGAACGCCAACTGTCCGTTCTGAAAGGGCAACTGCCCCGACGTCATCACCAGATTCCCTGTGCGAACCCAAGGAACGTAGGCAGCGACTGCAGCAGGAGCCTCGGGCAGAGTGATTCCAAGTTCAGAAAGTTTCGCTTCGACACTCATGGATTACCTTCAATGGAAAAACGCGTTGAAATAGCTGGCGAGATGGCTATGGATACCGCTAGGTTACACCGTCAATCGCAAGTAATCACGTCTGCGGCAACAGTTTTTGCCGGCCGAGTTGCACTTCGTAGCCTGACTCTCTGAGTCGGGCAATTGCCGGCCCGACTCAGAGAGCCAGGCTACAGTTGTTGCTTGCTAACAAGTGTTGCGGTTGGTGATTCCACAGCGACAGCTTATCTTACGCGTGTTGAGTTCGCCGTTCTTCGATCTCCATACAAGCGAACGTCACCACGACATCGTGAAATTTCAGTCAACGGATCGTAACTGTGTACGAAAATGAATTGAACGTTGCTCTCGAATCAGTACGAGTGGCTGCGCGGGTTTGCCGAAACGTGCAGGCAAAGATCACGTCCGAGGTACTCGAAAAGAAAGACCGCAGTCCGGTAACGATAGCGGACTATTCCGCGCAAGCAATCATTTGCCGAACGTTGAAGGACGCTTTTCCGGATGACCCAGTCATCGGCGAAGAAGGAGCGGCCGCGCTGCGAGAACCGGACAACGCTTCGTTCTTGGACAAGATTCATGACGAACTGGGCGCGGTTGGCATCGATTCTTCGATCGAGCAAATCTGCGAGTGGATCGATCACGGGGGAGAGAACAACTACTCAGATCGATTTTGGACACTCGACCCCATCGATGGCACCAAGGGATTCTTGCGAGGCGAACAATACGCGATCTCGCTGGCATTAATCATCAGCGGAAACATCGAAGTCGGCATCCTGTGTTGCCCGAATTTGCCACTCAGCGAATCGGACGAGCGACTCGGTGCCACCTTTTGTGCCGTTCGCGGACAAGGGGCTGTGATGAGATGCCTGGATGACGACGCCGTCGAAGAGACCATTGCGGTCACGCAAACAGCCGACACCAGCGAGGCACGGTTTTGCGAATCGGTCGAAAGCGGACACAGTGCTCACGGCCAATCCGCCCGGGGTGCCGAAATGCTCGGCATTACAAAGCCGCCCGTACGTCTTGATAGCCAGGCAAAGTACGCAGTCGTTGCTCGGGGCGAGGCCGACATTTATCTGCGGCTGCCGACTCGCAAAGACTACAACGAAAAGATTTGGGACCACGCAGGCGGCGTGATTGTCGTCGAGGAAGCGGGCGGCCGCGTAACCGACATCCATGGAAAACCGCTCGATTTCACTCACGGCCGCGAACTCAAGCAGAATAAAGGTGTCGTTGTCAGCAATGGGCTAATTCACGGTCGCGTGATTCAAGTGCTTGATGAGCTTTCCGCTTCATGACATGGCAAATCGGGACAACCCTGGGAGTATTGATTTCGGTCGTCGTCGGACTTTGCGTCTTAAACGTCGGGCCTGATTTGATATTGCTCGGTGGTTTGACGATTCTGCTTTTGGTCGGAGTCGTGGACCCTCAAGCGGCACTACGAGGTTTCGGCAACGAAGGCTTGGTGACGGTTGCCGTTTTATATGCGGTCGCAGAAGGCTTGCGACAAACCGGCGGCATTTCGGCGTTCGGGCAACGAATTCTGGGGCAACCCAAAACGATCGGCTCGGCACAATCCCGTGTGATGCTTCCCACGGCCATCGCCAGTGCCTTTCTGAACAACACTCCGGTCGTGGCCATGATGCTGCCGTTGCTTCACGATTGGGCGAAAAAGCATGCCTTGTCGGTTTCACGTTTGCTGCTGCCGCTCAGCTACGCGGCCATCTTAGGCGGAATGTGCACCTTGATCGGCACCAGCACGACGCTGGTTTTGGATGGCAAGCTGATCGAGGCTCGCGGTCAAGGCCTCTCGATGTTCGAAATCGCATCGGTCGGAGTTCCTGCCAGCGTCGCCGGTTTGATTTATCTAATGGTGTGTGGCCGCTGGCTTTTGCCCGAACGAAAGCCAGCAATCACCGAGCACGATGACCCGCGCGAATACGCGGTCGAGATGATCGTGGACCCCAGTGGCCCACTGGTGGGCAAAACCATCGAAGCCGCGGGCCTACGTCATCTGCCGGAAATGTTCTTAATGGAGATTGATCGCCCGGGCGAGATCAAGCCCGCGGTCGGTCCGACGGAAAAACTCCAAGCCGACGACCGATTGGTCTTTGTGGGCCTTGTCGAGTCCGTCATCGATTTGCAAAAGATTGCGGGTCTCAAGCCTGCCAACGATCATCAGTTTCAATTGGACGAGCCGCGTAGCACGCGCCGCTTGATTGAAGCCGTCGTGTCGAATCGTTGCCCGTTCATTGGCATGACCATTCGCGATGCCAAGTTCCGTGGACACTACAACGCCGCCGTCGTGGCCGTCGCTCGAGACGGACAACGCGTCAACAAAAAAATCGGTGACATTGAATTGGTTGCCGGCGACACTTTGCTCTTGGAAGCTCACCCGTCGTTCATTCAGCGACAACGAAACTCACGCGATTTCTACTTGGTGAGCGAGCTGCAAGGCTCGAAACTATTGAACCACGAGCGAGCCTGGATCGCCCGCTCGATCTTGCTGGGCATGGTGGTGGTCGTGGGATTCGGTTTCCTCAGCATGCTGCAAGGTTCGTTGTTGGCCGCCGGCCTGATGGTGGCAACCCGTTGCTGCCGTGGAGCTGAAGCAAAGAGGGCTGTCGACTGGGGAGTCCTGTTGGTCATCGGCGCGGGTCTTGGCATTGGCGAGGCCATGCAATCCAGCGGCACGGCCAAGTTCCTAGCGAACGGCCTAATCAACGGCCTGGAAGTTGGCTTCGAGTCACTCGGCCGCAGCGCTGTTGATTATCCCAGAGCTGCGTTAGCACTCATCTATTTAGTCACAATGGTGTTGACCAACCTGATCACCGCCAAGGCCGCCGCCGTCTTGGTCTTTCCGATCGCTATGGCAACCGCTCAACGAATTGGAGCGGACATCACCCCCTTCGCCATCACAGTAATGGCCGCCGCCGCCGCCAGCTTCGCCACACCAATCGGCTATCAAACCAACCTAATGGTCTATGGCCCAGGCGGCTACCGCTACCGAGACTACCTATGGCTAGGCGGCCCGTTATCCATCATCGTCTGGCTAATCACGATCGCTCTTGTACCGCTCAGTTGGGCGTTCTAGTTTCACTGTGCAGGCTGAAAGCTTTCGCTCTGAACGACTGCTTTGATGGGTGATCTTAGTTTGAACTCGGCGGTGGCGGCGTTTGACACGATGCTATCAACGACCAAAGCGTCGCGGGGTTCGAGTTCTCTTGATGTTGCGAATCTTAATAGGTGGGCCGTGAAGGCTTTGGCGAAGCGGCGTTTTTCTTTGACCAGTGAGTTCTTGAATTGCACGATTCCTGTGAAGGGGTATTTGCGGACCAATGTTCCACTGGAATCGACGTTTCGGCCGTTGTCGTATTTGTCGCGCCAGCGACCGGTGATGTCGAAGTTTTCGAGTGCGAAGCCGAGGGGATCGAGGCGCGAGTGGCAGCCAGCGCAGTCGGGGTTCTCGCGGTGGACGGCGAATTTTTCGCGGATGGTTAGGTCTTTGGATGATGCTTCTTCGTTGAGTGCTGGGACATCGTTCGGTGGCGGTGGTGGCGGGTCGTTGAAGATGACTTCGATGATCCAAGCTCCGCGAGCGATCGGGTGCGTTCGCTTGGGACCGGAGGTCATGCTGAGCATCGCGGCGTTGGTGATCACGCCGCCGTAGCGAGGATCGGAAGCAGGAACGCGAACAAAGTCGCGGCCTCGCAGTTTGCCTCGCATTTGATTGTCGAATTGATTGCGTGAGTTTTGCTGAACGACCTTGAGGTCTATGTTCTTGGGGACTTTCGCTAAGGCTTCACTTTTCTCTTTCAGTTGCTTCTTTAAGCCCGCGCGTTCCGTCTTTTGTTCGTCGCTCAATGCGGCCAGTAATTGTTCTTCGGAGATATAAAGGTTCTTGCCCGAGAACGCGGCTTTCGCTTCCTCGGCCGTCAGAGCGCGATTGTACAAACGCGCGTTGTCGATACTGCAGGAAAGAAATCTGTTACCACCTGCCGGAAGATGACGCAGTCCGAAGATGATCGAAGTCCGATTCTTCGGAAACGTCGCGCGACCTTTGTTGAATGGCTTTCCATAAGCGACTCCGTTGCGATATAGCAGCGTTGAGCCATCGTCGTTATAGACCATCACAAGGTGCAGCATTTCGTTTTGGAGCGTTTCGGGGGGCGATTCGGGGAAGTCCAACGTGCGACTGAATCCGTTGCTGCCTGAAATCCAGTGGCGGTTCTTTCGCTCGCCCAGGACGATCGTGTCGAAGAAGTCGCCGGGGCCTTGAGTGCCCATCACGCCGCCACCGCGTTGGTCCAGGTTGTGAGCTTTGAACCAAACTTCGAGGCTCTTGGCTCTTAGATCGATGGGCAACTTTTCGCTGAGCAAGTAGGCTCGATTCAGAACAACCATGCCGTCGCGAAATTCGATCTTGCCGTTTGGTTTGAGATTCAGCGAACTCACTGACGCTTTCAGATCACCGTTGAATTCCCAAGCGGCATATGGCTTCAAGTCGACCGGCTTTTGTTCGCCGATTTTCTTCTTGCGCGCTTCGAGCAGTTTCTCCTTGGCGGGCTTTTCAATGGCGTCGAGACTTGTCTGTGCAGTGCTGATGATTTGCTCGAGCTTCTTCCGCTGCTCTTCGTAACTTCGGTTTTGCTCGTCGATTCGCTTGCGATCGATCTTGGGCGGCTTCAAATCGGATGTGTACCAAGTCTGTAAGAAGTCGCTTTGATAGCTGAAGTCCGGTTGAATCAGCTCAACGATCGGGCGGTCTTCGACGAACACCGTATCGAACAACAGCAGCGGTTCGATCAACATCTGCAAGCTGGCTGGACTTTGCTTATCCAAGCTAAAGAAACGATGCTTCTGCGGATCGGGAGTCGCCGCCAACACGTTTTCAAGCTGCATCCATTGAGCGGGAAAGGTGTCCAGGAAACGCTCGATCTTCGCATCGGACATCATGCGATCGATGGTCTTGTTCAAGACGTCCGGCTTTGATAACTCGCCTGCTTCCGCCAGCCGCAGCAACTCGTCATCCGGGGCACTGGCCCATAGAAAGAAAGACAGATTCGACGCCAACTCGAATTGTGGTCCCGCTGGCGACGATCGGTAAAGAAACATCGGCGACGACAACGCAGCCGATGCGATCTTTTTTATGCACGCTGTATACGGCATGCCTTGCTCAAGCTTTGTCGTTGCGAAAGCCGTGTATCGATCAAGCGTCTCGGTATCAACCGAACCACGAAAGGCAATGCGCAAGAACTTTCCGATGCGCCGCTTCGTCTCTTGGTTTCGATCCACGTTTTCAGGCGGTTCTTTGAAGAAAGAATTCCAAGTGCCAACCGTCTTTTCGTTGAAATCAGGACTCTCGACGATCGAAACGCTAAGTCGCAAAAACGCGTCGAGCAACAGCGGTGACAGCGTCAACTGATTCGCTTGGTTGTCGAATCCGTGAGAAGCTCGCAGGTCCTTCGGAAACGCTCGTACTCCTTGCAAACCCGCTGGAGGCTTCAACGTCATCGACACCACGTTAACCTGCTTCGGCATCTGCTTCGCTGTGACGTATTTGCTGTTGCGCGTCATCAGCTTTTCGGACAAGCTGAATACATCGCGATTCAACCCGAAGAGATCGCGGACGGCGTTGTTGTATTGAAATCGATTAAGCCGGCGGATCGGGACGGACTTTGTTTCTTGCTCCGAGACCGCTTCTCGCAGCAGCGACTTGAGATCAGATAACAGTTTTTCTCGCACGAGCTTGCTTAAAGCAGGTTCGCCTTCGGGCGGCATATCGTTGGCGTCGAGTGCCTCGATCATCTCCTTGATCAGTTTCGGAGATGCAAGGAATTGCTTCGCGGTGTTTGTTGTCTTGAAGTCGACCATCCCGTTGACTTCGTCGCCACCATGGCACTTGAAGCAATGTTTCTGCAGCACTGGCTTCACGGACTTTTCGAAGTCAGCCGCGAATAAGCTGGCGTCGTGAATGCTGAGCGTGATGAGAAGCAGTAAAGCGGATTTACACAGACGCATTAGGAGTATTGCTCTATCCAGTTTGTATTTGCGCGTAGTGGAGTTCGCCAGAATTCCCGTTTCAAGACACAAGGGGATTCTGGCGAATCCCACTACCTTAGTTTCATCAACCGCTGGGCGTTAGCCTAATGGCAGCCGCTGCACGGCAAAGCCCTTCAATCGTAACCCGATGCGTAAGCGAGGGACGCTCACACGTGTTAGCAATCAATGCATATCGTTTTTGGATCACGTGTGAGCGTCCCTCGCTTACGCATCGGGTTACGATTTGCGGCTCCGCCGCACTCACTTTGTCGATTTGAAGTAGCGGAACTCGCAAAGAGTTTCGGCGTCTTCCAAGCCAATGCCGAAAGTCTTGGCGACTTCCGCTACGAAGATAAGTGCCATTAAGCGTCCGTCCACAGGTCCGAAATCACACCGTTACTGTCGGCAAACGAATCAATCTCAAGGCCCATTAACTGAGCGATCGTCAGCCACATGTTTGAGTTAAGCGTGCCGCTTTTGCATTTCACGAAGCGGCCTTGCTTGATTTGACCTTGGGCTCGCCCGGCGACGATCAGTGGGAGATCGAAGTACTGGTGCGTTGCCCCATCGCCCAAGCCGGCACCGTAAGTCACTAGTGAATTGTCCAGCATCGTGCTGCCGTCGGACTCTTTGATTTCCTTCATGCGTTTGATGATGTACGCGTACTGTTGCATATGGAAGATGTCGATCTTTTGCAGCTCTTTGTAGCCGTTGCCCTTTTGGTTGTGCGTCATGTTGTGGTGCTGCACGGGCTTGTCGAAGACGCCTTCATACATCAACGTCGCGTCCCAGCGTTCGGGGCCGACCATGAACGTGCAGATATTCGTCATCCCCATCTGAAACGCCAGCAACATCAAGTCCGCTTGCAAGCGAATGTATTCGCCGCGCGGTAGGACTTCGTTCTTGGGGACTTCGATGTCGACGTCGGCTAACATCTTTTCCATCTTTTTGATTCGCGTTTCGATGTTGCGAATCATCTCCATGAACTCGCTCATCGTTCGCTGATCTTCGCGGCCAAGCTTTCGCGAAAGACTCTTAGCATCGGCCAAGACTAAATCGGTCACGTCCGTCACGTGCTGCCGATAGCTGTTTCTTAAGAACAATCGATCGTACAGCTTCTTCGGGTCCCTGATCGATGGAGCGATCTTGTCGGGGCCGTACCACGAGATGTTATTGAAGTAGATCGATTCCTTGCCGGCCTTGAAGCCGTTGCAACTAATTTCCAGCGTGTTGAACACCGTCGAATGTCCGACTTGATCGCCGATGACTTGGTCCAAGCTGCGGCCGTTCGGATGCCGAATGCCTTGCTCGGCCGCTTGCACTGGCGAGAGGCTCGTCAAATAACACGAGGCCCCTTGAGCATGCACGTCTTGACCGTTCTTAAACGTTCGATCCAAACCAGTTACAAGCGTCACGTCTTTAGTGTGCTTGCCGAGTGGTTCCATCGTCGACGTCAGTTCGAGCGGATAGATGCCCGGCTCGTTCAGAATTCGCCGCTGGCTTTTGACCTTGTCGGCGTTGAACCCGCCAATGAATCCGGGCAACTCGCCTTCTTCTTCGCCGGGAAAAAAGCAACGACGCACCAAACCATTCGGCACGTACATGATGACCAACTTCTTGCTGGGCTTCGCGGCTTTACTGGGCGTGTCCGCCGCCCATGCCAACGAATGCAAGAAGGGCAATGTCAGCGTTGCCCCATTGGCTTTCAGAAAATGGCGTCGAGAGATCTTCATCGAGGACTCCGAAATATTCTTCGCGCGGGCAGCGTGAGGCGTAGCGGAAGCCGCCAAGGCTTTCGACAATGGCGAGTAGTCGAAACTCTTGGCGAGTTCCGCTACCTCGGCTTGCGCCGCAAACGGTATAGATTCTGGCTAACTGCGCGATGTCTCGCGCGCAATTCGAACTATCAATTAGAATGGATTGAGCGGCTTATGTCACCAGCAAGCATCGATTGTGCACACATCGAGTGCACAGCTGCTAACGACGATATCGATGGTGAAGCTCGGCAATCGCGTCAAACGTTTGTTGGTCAGCCTCTGCTTCTTGTTGACCAGACGATTTCAACACACCGAGAAGGCCTCGCAGCACGTTTGGCTCTAAGCCACCATTGGCGACGCCATCGAGCCCATCGACTTCGTCCACTAAATCCTGTACGTCAGCGAGACTCATCGTTTTGGTCTCGGCCAGCCGCTTCAAGATCACAGCCAGAATCATCGACAAAAACCTGACTTCTTCTTTCAGTTCAGCCGTTTCTTGAGCCTGAGACGCCGAGAAACTTGCTTGAGCCCGCGGCGCAAAATGAGCAGCATTGGCCATTCGTCGCAGGTGGTGTGCCTGAGCTTGTTGCGGATAGAAGAAATCAATGAGATCCATGTCATACCAATCAAGTGAGAGTTTTAAGTGATGCAACCTGTGCTGAATCATAGCGACTCAGCCCCAAAACGATTACCGGGACCGCCTAACCGAAGTCATCTGAATTCTCCCCTCAGATCATCCATCGATGTCGTCTCTTGCGTCTGGATTCCGCTTATATCTTTAGAAGTAGGTGTACTTCCTGAGTGCTTCCAGCACTATAGATCAAGTCTCCGCACCAGTGCCCAAGCTTGTGCCAAATTACCTGATCCATGCAAGGCAAATCAGAAAGGAATCATTTCACGCAGTGGGATTTGCTCAAGCCAATATTCTCTTCACGATGTGGCGTCGATTTGGTGATACTCGACGAGGATATCGAAGCTTGTCTTGCCGTGTAGTGTGCCTTTCACGTTGCATGTGTTACAGGGGCTTACACTTCGATCTGCTCTTGCTAGCCGACGCCGTATTTCGCGCATCTCGTCGGACAACCAGATTTCCTTGATGTGGCTCTCCGTCACTGAGCCCACAACGATGTCGCGGCCCCAGTCGTTTGAGCAAAACAGTACACGCCCGTCCCAGTCGACCAGCATCTTGTAAAATGGATAGTGACAGCGAAGCGGCAATGGTTCGTCTAATGGCACAACACCGATGTCGGCGTTTTGTAGAACGCCAGAGCGGTTGTTCAGCACCAAGCCGAAGTCTTCTTCCGGGCCGATCCAGTGGGGTCGCAGCTTATACTGTTTTTCCGATAAACCGGCCCGGTGCAGTAACTCGACAAGCGCGGGTTCTTGTTCGGGGCCGTCGTACATGTTGACGTAGAGTCCAGTCAATCCTGCCTCGAACAGCGAGTGAATCACGCTCTCGGTAAGCAAGTCACCGTTCGTGTTTGTTTCTAGCGGTGTCTGTGGCAATTGAGAACGAAATATCTGCAAGAGATCGCTAAAGCCTTTGTTGAGCAGCGGCTCGCCAAAGCCGGAAAACGACACCCGGCCCTTGTAATCAAAACTTGCCAGATCACCCCCAACCTTTTCTGCAATTGCTGGGGCCATCATCAGATTCTGATTTGGATAGATTTCAGGGTCGGCACGCGGACAAAATACACAAACGCGATTGCATAGCTCGGTGATGTTCATCTCGACCGAGATGAGACTGTTCATTGGGTCGTTGCCATTACCGATGCGTTCACGATGCTCCGCCTCTTGCTGCTTGCGATGATTTAGAAACGGATCCGGCATCGCGTATCTCCTTGATCAACTGTAGCTGCCGTCGAGTGTCGTCAATGGTGGCGGCTTGTGAAAATTGGCCGCTCAGAAATGCCTTCATCTGCTGCAAGAATCCCGGCTTCATCGATGCATCTTCAAGATACTCGTTGATCTTTATCGGCTCGTACCGACGAATTTGCTCGTTTTCGGTGGGCTCGGTAACGTCGACACCTTCGTACACCGAAAGTCTTTCCAGCGGCGACAGGACCCACGCGGTGTGGTCGACGAATCGAACTCGTATGCCTGCCGGCAAAGGATCATTCTCGTTTAGTGCCAGGAATACAGGAGCATCGTCTTCAGTCAGCAATAGCCCGTTGTAAGATGTGAATTTGCTGCCGGGATCCGTCTGGGCATTGGCGTGAACAACCTTGAGTGGACCGAGCAAATGATGCAAGAGGTCAAGAGTATGGGATGATGCGAACTCAAGAATCCGAGGCACGATCGATTCGCCATGGCGGCGGATATGTCGACCGACGTCTTCCGAAATCGCCACCTCGACCGACTTGACTCCGTTCTGGGAAATCCTCTGCTTGACTATTTCAACCACTTTGTAGAAGCGGCGATTGTAGCCCACCATCTTATTAACAAAGCTTCCAGTAGGAATCTTCGCCGACGAAAAAACGATTGGCTTTTCAATTAGCATCGGTTTGTCGCTGGCCAATAACCGTGAAAGGATCGGGGCGATCGCATCCCAACTCAAGCACACGACAACGCCCTCAACGTTTGGATCATCCAAAACATCGTCAATGCCATCCGCTTGACGAACGTTCGGTGCTACCTCGCGAAGCCGCGTCCAATTGGGAGAATCAGGCCGTCTGGTACAAGCGACTTCGACGAGAGCGCCCGCCGCGCGTGCAGCAATCGCATGGTGCGTTGCAATGGTTCCAGCACCTAGCAGTCCGACACGAGTAATCGGCATCAGGATGTCCCGTGAAGTTCGCACAGGCACATACGTAATTCTCTTCTCATACCTGCGAAGGAGTAAGTGGTCCTGCGACTCCGCTCGCAGGACGCCTCGCGAACGGAGTCGCGGGACCACGAAAAGACCACGGCCTCGAAGCGAGTTTGCCAAACCTCAAGCCAATATTCCCTTAACGACGTGCCCGTGAACATCGGTAAGCCGGAAGTCTCGACCTTGGAAGCGGTAGATTAGGCGTTCGTGATCAAAGCCCAGCAAGTGCAGCAAGGTCGCGTGTAAATCGTGTACGTGAACGGGGTTCTCGGCAACGTTGAAGCCGAAATCATCCGATGATCCGTAAGCCATACCGCCCCGGATTCCACCACCGGCAAGCCACATACTGAAGCAGCGGTTGTGGTGGTCGCGGCCATCGTCGCCACCTTGGACCATTGGTGTGCGACCGAACTCGCCGCCCCAGATCACGATGGTGTCTTCTAGCATGCCTCGCTGTTTTAAGTCCTTGAGCAATGCAGCGGAACCTTGGTCGGTGTTGACGGCATTGGATTTGACGCGGGCTTTCAGATTGCTGTGCTGATCCCAGGCCTCGTGAAAGAGTTGCACGAAGCGCACTCCGCGTTCAAGCAGACGGCGAGCCAGCAAACAGTTGCGGGCGAACGTCGATTCCGTGGGGCTCTTGATGCCGTAGCTGTCCAGAGTTTGCTTGGATTCCTGCGACAAGTCCATCAGCTCCGGAGCACTCGTTTGCAAACGATAGGCACTCTCGTAGTTTTGAATCCGCGCCGCTGTTTCTGGATCACCGATTTGATCGAGGGTCGCTTGATTTAACTTTCTCAAAGCGTTGAGCGAATCGCGTTGAGCTTCGCTATCGATGCCGGCGGGATTGGAAAGGTACAGCACCGGGTCGCCCTTTCCTCGGAAAGGAACTCCGGTGTAAATCGTGGGCAAGAATCCGCAGCCATAGTTGCTGGCACCGCCGCTCGTTCCTCGAGCTGACGTCAAAACAACGTAGCCCGGCAAGTCGTCGCCTTCGCTGCCTAAACCGTAAGTCATCCATGAACCGAAGCTCGGACGCCCGAACTGTTGCGACCCCGAATTCATCATGATCTGCGCGGGAGCGTGATTGACGGCCGGCGTGTTGATCGTTCGGATCAAGCAAATGTCGTCCGCCATACTGGACGTTTGAGGCAGCACCTCGCTGTACTCGACACCCGATTGTCCACTTGGAATAAAACGGTATTTCGGCCCCAACAAGTTCGAGTTGGGATTGATGAATGCCGAGCGATAACCTTTCAGCAACTCCGCAGGCGGCAATTGGCCGCTGCGTTTTGCCAACTCGGGCTTTGGGTCAAACAATTCAAGCTGGCTCGGTGCCCCAGCCTGAAAGATGTAGATCACCCGCTTGGCTTTCGGTCGATGATGCGGCGCTCGCGGACTAAGCGGCGACGGCGCGGCCGATGCTTCTTGTTGCTGCAAAGTGTGCAAAGCCATAACCGCAAGGCCGACTCCGCACTCGCCCAAGAACCAGCGCCGCGTCAGATAGCGAGCCTGCTCGCTTTGAATTTGTTGTTGGTTTGACATTTGGTTTCTCGTTCCCAATCGTAACCCTCGCTCACGCGTCGGGTTTCTGTGTCTTGCTCGATTGACAATAAGTTGTGAACACTCCAAGCATCGTGACTTCCTTGTGGCTCGGCGACTCCGTCGCGGAGAATTTCCTTCGAAACGTCCCGCGAGCGGAGTCGCGGGACCACTTTCGCTTCGGATTACTATGGTCGCTAGTTCTTACTCAGTGTCTCATCCATATTCAGCAACACGCGAGCCACCAACGTCCAGGCGGCGGCGTCTTGGGGTGTTGATTTCTCTGGAATGTTCGGTTTGGTTTTAGGATCGCCGGTCGCGACCTCGTTGATCGACAGCCAGCCATCGGCAAGCCGGTTGCGTAGTTTCGTTAACAGGTCTTGGATCGTGGTCTTCTCGTATTGAGTCGGATGCCTCGACGTGGCGAGACGAAATGCGTACTCGGTCCGCGCTTCATCGTTCGGCGCGGCTTCTCGAAGCACTCGCAAAGACAACGCCCGCGCGGCCTCGACAAACACGGGTTCATTCAACGGCACCAACGCCGCCAGCGGCGTGTTCGAGCGGACTCGGCGAGCACACGCGAAGTCCGAGTTCGGCGCGTCGAAGCTGGTTAGCACAGGATCGGGCATCGACCGTTTGCGGAATATGTACAGCGAGCGGCGATAGCGTTCGGCACCCTCGGCAACCTTCCAATAATGCATGCGGCCGAAGTTGTATTCGAGCACGTTCGCGGGCACCGGCGGAAAGACGCTCGGCCCGCCCATCTTTCGGTTCAACAATCCCGACGCCGTCAATGCAATGTCGCGGATCACTTCAGCTTCAACTCGAAACCGTGGACCTCGCGCCAGCAACTGGTTCCGAGGATCACGATTATACGACTCGCCGCTTGACCGTGAACTTTGTTGATACGTTTGACTGTTGATGATTGTGCGAATGACGTGCTTCTGACTCCAGCCGCTTTCCATGAAATTGACAGCCAGCCAGTCAAGCATTTCGAGGTACTCGGGTCGAGCCGATCGAGTGCCGAAGTCCTCGGAAGTTCGCACCAAGCCGACGCCAAAGATCGCTTGCCAAATTCGATTGACGTGAACGCGAGCCGTCAGCGGCGATTTCTCGTTGGCGAGCCACTTGGCGAAGTCTAAGCGATTGACGGGGCCGGTATGCGTGGCTTCCATCGGATGCAAAATCGCTGGTACTCCGGGCAACACGACGTGTTTCGGTTTGTTCCATGTGCCTCGATCCAGCAAACGGGTCTCACGCTGGTGTTTGGCCAAGGTGGCTCGCGGATGCATGACGCTGGTTTGAGCCACCGGGAATTGCTTTTCGAGAGCCGCAATTTGGTCATTGATGGGTTTCAGCGCTGCAACCGTTTTTCTCCAATTGCGAAGCAGAGCCGTCTTATCGTCGGCCGTTCGTTGATCAGCGGGAACTTGCATGGCCAGCCACGCGCGGTGGTCGAACGGGGTTGCCTTCGGCCCATTGTCGGAAGTGACCGAAAGACGCAAGCTGCCGAGTTGTTGGTTGTCGCCCGGGTCACCGTCGCCGCCGTGATTCATTTGCAAGCGAATCTTTAACTCGGTTCCATCGGGCACCGACAGTGGTGTCTTGAGCTGAACGACAGCCGCGGAATCGGTGTGCCGAATCAATGTGCCGCGATCCGGCATCCAACCGGTGCGAACCTTCTTGTCGATCAAGTACTTGGCCGGCCCCACGCGTCGCACCTTTTCCTTGCCTTTGTCGGACGAGCTACGGAAATACTCGGGCAAGTCCTGATCGGGTGACGAGAAATCAGCGGTCGCGTTGGCAAGCTCGACCGGTTGCCAATCCTTGTCGGTGGGCAGTTTGCGATAAACCTCAAGCTCTGAAATCGTGAACGTGCCCAGATAATTTCGTCCCGGTCCGAAGTTTGGCAAGTCGCCATGCTGCAGACCCTCAAGCCGTACGCCTGTGATGGTTTGAGCTTCTAATTTGCTGATAGAATAAAACTGACCACTAGTGGTCGGATGGCCCAGTATTAGAATTGTGTCGTCTTCTCGTTGCGGATGATTGACGCCGCCTTCCCATTCGATTTCGTGCGGATCGAGAACACTCCACTTGACGGCGTCCGCTTTCTCTTGAGCGATCCACTTCTCGATGTCGGCCTGCCAAGCGGGATGCTTGCCGCCGATTTGTTCTTCGAGCTTCGCGATCTGCGACTTGAGCTTTTGAAGTTGTTCGCGCTGCTGCGGCGTGTAGACCCACGACTGAGCTTCGTACGTGTCGTTTAGGAACGCGAACATCCCGTAGTATTCGTCATGCGTCAGCGGGTCAAACTTGTGAGTGTGACACTGAGCACATTGAATCGATAATCCCAACACGGCCTTACCGATGCAGTCCATGCGATCGAAGACGGCTTCGATTCGAAACTGTTCATAAACAATGGCCCCTTCTTCGTTGACCATTCCGTTCCGTAAAAAGCCGCTGCCGACTAACGCATCCGGGTCGCCCATCATGTCGCCAGCAACTTGCTGGATGATGAAGTCGTTGTACGGCATGTCGGCGTTCAACGCGCGAACGACCCAATCACGCCACGCCCACTGTTTGCGTGGCAGGTCCTTTTCGAAACCGTTCGAGTCCGCATAGCGAGCCACATCGAGCCAATGCCGCGCCCACTTCTCGCCGAAGTGCGGAGACTTCATCAGCTTATCGACAAGCCCCGATATCGCCGCTGTTCGATCTTTCTTCGTGGCCGCCAAGAACTGGTCGATCTCTTGCGGAGAAGGCGGCAAACCGATCAGGTCAAGATAAATGCGTCGACAAAGCACGTTGAGTTCCGCTGGCTGCGCTGCTTGCCAACCCTTGTCCTTCAGACGCTGATGCACGAACACATCAATCGGATTGCGAGTAGAAAT
Organism: Planctomycetaceae bacterium; assembly: GCA_002722955.1. GTDB lineage: Bacteria > Planctomycetota > Planctomycetia > Planctomycetales > Planctomycetaceae. The sequence continues at coordinate 26,095 of PBMZ01000072.1, forward strand.
ATCCGTCCGCGACTTAACCGGCGCATCAAAAGCCCAATGTTTTGAGTAAGTCGCTCCCGCAGCCACCCAATCACGCAGCAACCGCTTCTCGGTTTCGCTCAGCACTAACTTCGACTCAGCCGGCGGCATCTGCACATCAGGATCGTTCGAGAATACGCGGGCCACCAACTCACTCTTGCCCGGTTTCCCCGCAGCGATCGCAAAGTGTCCATCACGATCCCGCTTCGCATCCGCTTCAATATCGAGCCGCAATTCGGCTTGCCGCTGATTCTTGTCGGGCCCGTGACATTGAAGACACTTGCCCGAAAGAATTGGCAGGATGTCTCGCCCAAAATCAATCTTCGAGGAAGCTTGCTGAGCAAACACATTCGACCCCGCCAGCAAGACTACCAGGGCGACAGAGTTCATGATCCTCGACATTGTTAACACCTCTTCGGAGTTTTTTTGTCGTCCGTCTGTTTGAAATCACGGTCTCAGTAATTGTGATTTAGAAACCTTCCAGAAACAACTTCGCCGTGTCACCGAGTCATAGAAACTGTCCGGTCTTGGATTCGCTGTTGTTGGCAATATCGGTCGGAGTCCCTGTTGCGACGATCCTGCCACCGTTCTCGCCAGCGTCGGGGCCGAGGTCGATGATGTGGTCGGCTTGGCGAATGACGTCTAAGTTGTGTTCGACGACAATCAGTGAGTGACCGACGGCGATCAAGCGCTGGAAACAATCCAACAGACGCGTCACATCGTGTGCGTGCAATCCTATGGTCGGTTCATTCAGTATAAACAACGTGCGCGACTTCGAAACTGCGGCGAGGAAAGACGCCAGACGTAACCGTTGCGACTCGCCACCAGACAGCGTGTTCGCGGGTTGGCCCAGCGGAACGTAATCTAGGCCGACGTCGATCAGAAACTTCAGCCGTTTTTGCAACCGAGTTTCTCCGCGAAAGAAACTGAAGGCATCGCCAACGGTCATGTCCAAGACCTCGGCGATCGAGCGGCCTCGGTATTTGATTTCTAGGACCTCCGGAACGTAGCGGCATCCGTGGCACTCTGGGCACGTCATGGCGACATCGGCCAGGAACTGCATGTCGATTTCGACTGTTCCATGTCCTTCGCACTTAGGACATCGGCCGCCTGTCTTTGTGTTGAAGCTAAAGGTACCAGCTTTGAAGTTCTTGAGCCTGGCATCAGGTGTGTCCGCGAAAACTTTGCGGACTTCGTCAAAAGCCTTCATGAAAGTGACGGGGTTGCTGCGAGATGATCGACCGACTGGTGACTGATCGACCAAGATAACTTCATCTAGGTTCTCAGTCCCTTCCAATACATCGAAATCGCCTTTGTCCCGGTTCGAACAAGGCTGTCGTAGTGCGCGACAAAGTGCAGGATACAAGGTATCTTCAACCAGCGTGCTCTTGCCGCTGCCACTGACACCCGTGACGACACAGAGTATGCCCAAGGGGAACTCGACGGTTAGGTTTTTCAGTGTGTGTTGGCGGGCACCTGTAATGCGTAGTTTTGATGGTGTTTGGTTGTTTTGATTGACGGATTGGCAATCCGTCTTACGGTCGCCCTGCAAATGGCGTCCTGTGATCGAGTCATCACAGTTTTTCAAGCCGTCAACATCACCAGTATAAATGACTTCGCCGCCGCTTCGGCCTGCGGTGGGACCAATGTCGATGACGTGTTCAGCTGCAACGACAAACGCATCTTCGTGCTCGACAACAACGACGGTGTTTCCGGTGTCACGCAGTCTCATGATCGAGTCAATCACTCGGTCACTATCGCGACGATGTAGGCCGGCGGACGGTTCGTCCAGGACGTAGAGCGTGTTGACCAAGTTTGATCCCAACGCTGCCGTCAGTGCCACTCTTTGAGCTTCGCCACCAGAAAGAGTGCGCATGCGGCGATCCATGGTGAGGTATTGCAGGCCAACGTCTCTCAAGTAATTCAATCGTGAACGGATCTCGGGCAAGGCCGTGCGAGTTAGCTGCCGATTGGTTTCGTTCATGTTGGCGTCCAAGCCATCGAAGAACTCCGCGGCCCGCTCGATTGTCATCTGACACAGTTGGGCAAGCGTTGTGCCTTGGATTTGTACCGCCAATGTCGCGGGGCTCAAACGACTGCCGCCACAATCCGGACAGTCCTCGTAAGATCGCCAACGCGACAAGAAGACACGCACCGGAGTTTTGTACCGATTGCGTTCCAACCAACGAAAGAAACCAACAAGCCCGCCGAAGTCACGCTCGGGAACACCATTCCGAATCAATTCCAGATGCCGTGTTTCGAGTTGTTCGAACGGTACATCCAACGGCACGCCATAGTCATCCGCCAACGCGATCAATTCTTCCAACTCGTGTTCGTATGCTGGAGTTGTCCACGCGGCGATGGCACCTTCTCGCAACGTCTTTTGAGGGTCTGGCACTAAGTGATCAAACGAGATCGCCGTGACGCTTCCGAATCCCTCACAGTTCGGGCAAGCACCAAGCGGTGAATTGAAGCTGAATAGGCTTGGCTGAGGCTCAGTGAATTCTGCCTGACAAGATTCGCAAACCAAATTCGTGTTGAAACCGTGCAACTCGAAGTCGCGGCCATCAACGACAAGCTTCGTTGTGCTGGTGTCACCAACGGCTTTCAACAGGACGCAGCGCTCTTGGCCGAATTGTAGTGCTTGCTCGACACTATCACCCAGTCTGCTCTCGTCGGTCTTGCCAGCAACAAGTCGATCGACAATGACCATCGATTCCGCAAGACGCTTTCGGGAATCTGCATCGATGTCACCGATGTTTGTTGTTTGCCAACTTTGCTTGTCAGCGTCGGGAACAATTAAACGCGTAAAACCATCTTCGAGGAGCCGTGGCAACACGTCGCCTTCGTCCTCGTGAACCGTCAACGGAAAGCAGACTTGAAAGCGATCCCCGACTGCGAAGTTCTTCACGGTGTCGACGATCGATTCGACCGAGTCAGCTTGAACGGCGACATCGCAGTTGGGGCAGACGATCTTGCCAATTCGCGCAAATAGCAAACGCAAATGATCGTGAATCTCGGTAGCTGTGGCGACTGTGCTACGAGCGTTGACGTTGATGGCGTTTTGCCGAATGGCGATGGCGGGTGGAATGTTGTCGATGCGGTCAGCATCAGGCCGCTCGAGCCGATTCAAGAATTGACGAGCGTACGCCGAGAACGTTTCGATGTAGCGACGCTGTCCTTCGGCGTAGAGCGTGTCGAAGGCCAAACTGCTTTTGCCGGAACCACTAACTCCTGTGATGACCGTCAGTTTATGCAGGGGGATCTGAACATCGATGTTCTTCAGATTGTGGACTCGGACGCCTTCCAGCTGAATCAAAACTTGCGGCTCCAATTGTCTGGCCAGCGTTCGACGACGACTTTCGTTTCCGTATAGAACTCGACACCGTGACGACCTTGGGCGTGCAAATCGCCGAAGAAGCTGTCATCCCAACCGCTAAACGGGAAGAAGGCAATCGGAGCAGCAACGCCAACATTGATGCCAACGTTGCCAGCGCGAACACGCGTCCGAAACTCGCGCGCGGCAACTCCGCTCGAGGTGAACAAGCAAGCTTGATTTCCGAAGCGTCGATTGTTGACCATCGCAATGGCTTCGTTGACGGAATCGGCGTGCATCAGACTTAGTACAGGACCGAAGATTTCTGTGCCCGAAACTCCGCCATCGACGGGGACGTTGGACAAGACGGTTGGCTTGACGAAGCTGCCGTCTTCGAAGTTGGCGATGGTTTGCTGACGGCCATCAACCTTGATGCCAACGCCTTCCGATCGCGCGTCCTCGATAATTCCTTCGATGCGCGTTCGGCTGTTGTGGCTGATCACGGGCCCCATCTGAATTTCGTCGTCGAGTCCGAAGCCGACGCGTCGTGAGCTGGCGTGATCGCAAATAGCTTCGGTAAACGTTGGTGTCGCTTCACCAACCGTGATGGCCACAGACGTAGCCAGACAACGTTGTCCGGCACAACCGAAAGCCGAATCTGCAAGGATCTCCGAGGCAATGTCAACGTTGGCATCAGGCAAGATCACTGCTGGGTTCTTCGCGCCGCCTTGGCACTGAGCCCGCTTGCCATGCAAGGTGGCTCGAGCATAAACCGCCTTCGCTACCGGCGTCGATCCGACAAAGCTGATCGCGCGAACGTCAGGGTGATCGATAATCGTCTCGACGACGTTGCGGTCGCCGTGAATCATTTGGACGACTCCGGCGGGAAAACCAGCTTCGTCACACAGCTCGACGATTCGCGCCGCCGTCAACGGAACTTGCTCGCTGGGCTTTAACAGGAAGCTGTTACCCGTTGCTACGGCATAGGGCAAGAACCACAGCGGGATCATGCACGGAAAGTTAAACGGTGTGATGGCCGCGACGACTCCCAAGGGCTGCCGAAACATGTGCTCGTCGATGCCGCGGGCAATGTCTTCATTGTTGACGCCTTGCATCAACACCGGGGCTCCACAAGCGACCTCGACATTTTCGATGCCGCGACGGATTTCGCCGACGCTTTCGCCGTACGTCTTCCCACACTCGGTGGTGATGATCCGAGCCAGTCCGTCAACGTTTTCCTCGAGTAGCGCTTTGAGGCGGAATAGGGGTTGGATGCGTTCGCCGACGGGTGTCTCTCGCCAGTCGGCGAAAGCCTTGAGTCCCTCGGTGACGGCGGCGTCGACATGTGCTGTTGACGACAAAGGCACTTGGGCGATGGTTTCTGCCGTGGCGGGATTGCTGACGCCGAGTAACTCGGCACCGGCGGCGTCTTGCCAGTGACCGCCAACGAAGTTTCGCAGTTGAGTGGCTGAGGCCATTCGAGATTCCTGTGGCTTGGGTGTTTGCGAACCGCTCGCCTTTAGTTTGAGTTCCGCTTACTATATCGACCTGCATTGATATGAGCCATTCTGAAGCCATTGCTGAGCCCGTCCGTTGACTTATCACATTACCGCCATCATCAGCGTGTTCTTTTTCCTGCTGTGTTTGGTGGGGTTTGTCGAGCAGTTGCGCGAGCTCTTGCGCCGCAAAAGAAAGCTTCGCGGCCTGAGCGAGGCGGACAGGCTGGCCGTGCCCGAGCATGAACGCCCAACGGGAATTCTTTCGCTGAATCAATTCTTCGCCAGCTTCTTGGCGTTCTATTCGTTCTTAGTCTACGGCCTGTGCAGTGATCCGATGGAGCATTATCTAGTCTGGACGCGTCTGATCGCGACGTGTCTGCTGCTTTGGATTCTGTTCGAGATTCACTCGGATCGACGTGCGTTGTTGTCACTACTGGCGTTCTTGGGCGGCATCGTGTTGATGCTGGTTGCCGCTTGGCTGGGGTTTAGCGGCCAACGCTTGACGTCCGCACGTTGGGTCTCGGCAGGGTTGGCGATCTTTGCAACGGCCGTGTTTGTTCAAGGACTGACTCATCAGATTCTGTGGTTTCGGCGAACGGGACATACCGGAGCTGTGTCGTTACGAATGCATCAACTGACCACCGCTAAGGATGTCTCAACGTTAGGATTTGCATTGGCGATGGGAATTGCAGACGGCTGGCCATTGATGGTTGTTGCCGGTTCTGGGATCGCCGTCAAAAGTGTCTTGATGTGGCACTTTCGCTGGGTAAGACTCAGCCCACAGGCAGCCACACGTCGTCAACGGGTCGCTGCCGCCGAATCGTGATGGGAGAAAAAGGATGAGTGAGAATGATTACATGTTCAATTCGTCTGAACACGATTCGGAACTCACTCGGCTGCGGAAGATCGAGGAACTCTACGACCCGGCAACGCATGAGTGGCTGCTGCGAACGGGATTGACTCAAGGTTGGTGTTGTCTCGAGGTCGGTGCTGGCTGCGGGTCGATTGCGAATTGGCTCAGCCAACAAGTGGGAGCAAACGGTCGAGTCGTCGCTGTCGATATGAATACCCGATTCTTGGGTTGGCTCGATGCCGAGAACTTGACCGTCTTGGAAGGAAAGATCGGCGAAGTTTCGTTGGACTCGAACTATTTCGATTTGATTCACGGTCGCTACGTCCTGATTCACAACGCTGACAACGAGGAATTGCTGAAACGGCTGTACGGGTTGCTGAAACCAGGCGGCTGGCTTGTGCTTGAGGAACCCGACTTTTCCGTCGCCAAATTCGACCAAGGTACAGCACAGCAAGAAGCGGCTTTCAACGCTGTCTGCAAGGCGATCGAGGCTGCATTTCAACAGACTGACATGGATTACGCGTTTGGCTCGCGGCTTGAAGAGTTGTTCAAGAAACTGGGATTTTGCGACATCTCCAGCGAGACCGAGAAAACCGTTGACCGCGGCGATACCGAAATGTCAGCCATGATGAGACGCTCAACAGTCCAACTGCGAGACAAATACATTTCGACCGGCCACGTCGAGTCTGAAGACATCGATAACTATGTCAAATTAACACTCGACCCTCAGAGTTCCGCATGTTACTACGCAACAGTTCGTTGTGTTGGTCGCAAGGATTAGTATATTGTGGAGTAGAGCCATCTTGATGCTATATCGCGTCGAGTTTCGCGCAATCCGCTGGATGATTTGGGGCCGGGGTTTGAAATGACCGAAGACAAGAATGTCAGCTTTGCTCTCGTGGCACTACGGATGAAAGTTGTCACGACCACGCAGGTGGATGAGATCTGGACAAAGTATCTCGAATCACCCGGTCAAGGCTTCGATAGGCTTTTCGTGGAAGCTGGGGTCTTAACCGATGAGCAGGTCGGAAGTGTCCTTGAAAACATCGATGGCGAGATCTCGAAACACGGCACCGTTGAGATTGCAACCGAATCCATCATCGGCGAGTCGATGGCGGCTGACACCAACGCCAACGACACGGAAGCAAGTTTAGTCAACGAAACTGTCAATCGTCTTATGGGCTGGCAAGATGCCGAGATGATGACAATGGACTCTGTCCCTGAGCCGGAACCAGAGTCAGGTTCCAGGCAGCTGACGGATGAGCTGTTGTTTCTTGTCACGGCGATGGAATTGGATCTGCTTTCCTCTCTCGAGATGGAAAGCTTGTGGATGAAGGTTGTCGACGACGAACTCAATGCCATCGACTTAGTCAGAGAGCAGCAGATGCTGACTGACGAGCACATTCTGATCGTCAATCAGGACATTGCCAAGCGAAAACAGGACCATCAAGGCGAGACCGTCGCAGCACTCAGATCGTTAGTTGATGGCGAGGCAAATCAACAGCTGACGGACCCCAACATCATAGAGAGTCTTCAAAGCTATGTTTCGATTGCAGAGCAAGCAGGCATCCACATGGTCGACTTTTGTCCAAATGTCGACATGTCCGATATGCCGGAAACGGTTGATAGCCAGCCAATCACTATGGACGAGTCACGTTATACGCTGACACGAGTTCATGGCGAAGGTGGCTTGGGCCGCGTTTGGCTCGCTCGCGATGGCGACTTACAACGTGAAGTCGCTCAAAAAGAATTAAGACAAAACCGAGCTGATGAAGAGCAGTCCAGGCGATTTGTCCGTGAAGCTCAGATTACGGGTCAGCTGGAACACCCGAACATCGTACCGATTTACGAGCTGACACAGCTCGACAATCGAGTCTACTACACGATGAAGTTCCTGCGAGGTGAAACGCTGCAGCAAGAAATCAAGTCGTATCACCGCAAGCTTAAGAAGGGCGAGCCCACTCGACTTGAATTGCGGCAACTGCTGAGTTCGTGCATTGCGGTCTGCAACGCAATGGCGTATGCCCACGATCGGTCGATCATCCACCGCGACCTGAAACCTCAAAACATCATGACTGGCGGCTTTGGAGAAATCCTGGTTCTCGATTGGGGACTTGCTAAACGTCTGGGCGAAGTGGACTCGCCCAAATCAACAACGATTAGCATTTCCGAATTCGCGGACATGGAGATGACTGTCGAAGGGCAAGTCATCGGAACACCAGCGTTCATGGCTCCCGAGCAGGCAGACGGCAATCAAAAACTGATTGGCATTGAAACGGACATCTACGGACTTGGTGCGATCTTGACGGGACGCCCGCCGCACAAGTCAGAGCCAGTAACGCGCCGAACGCATATGATGCTGGCGCAGATTTCATCGGGACCAACGCCCCGGCCACGCGAGGACTTAGACTCCGTTCCGAAACCATTAGACGCCATCTGTTCAAAGGCAATGGAACGCCTGCCCGAAGACAGATACGAATCAGCCGCCGATTTAGCCCAAGATGTGCGACGATGGATGGCCGACGAACCCGTCTCCGTTTTCGAGGAGTCTTTGTTCGACCGAACACGCCGCTGGTTGCGACGTCACCGAACAGTTGCCGCGTCGAGTGCTTTGGCTCTCACGGTGATCACGATCGTCTCGGTTATTGCAGCGATCTACATCAACAACGCACGCAATCGTGTGGAAGTGGCCTTGAAGGCTGAGTCCGAAGCTCTTGCCGCCGAGAAACAAGCTCTAAGCGATGCTGAGACTGCTCGCGAAGCTGAGCGATTGGCCAAAGTCGACGCGACCAAACGATTCGCTCAGGCTCAAGAAGCAGTCGACGAATTCTTGACCGGTGCCAGTGATGTCCTGAAGTACTGGCCAGGTGGCGTTACCGTCCGTGAACGTTTGTTGGAAGAAGCGGCCGAACGCTATCAAGCATTCGCGACGGAATCGGATGACCCCGAGTTAACCTTTACCGCAGCCGTTGCGTCTATCCGGCTTGGTGACGTTTTTCAAATGCTCAACAAGCGAGACGAGGCAGACAGTGCTTACAAAAAGGCTCAAAAAGTCCTCATTGGTTTGATCGAGGAATTCCCGGACCGCCAAGATACGCAATTGGAACTCGGACGCTGCCAAACACGCATGGCTTCTATGTATGCACGCTTCGGCGAGAACGACGAGTCCACTGAAACCTACAAGCAAGCCATTGCAGTGCTAGAAAAACTGCTCGACGCAGACAATGACAACGAAGATGTTCGAGAGGCGCTGGCCCTCGCCTATCTGAATCGTGGCGAAGGGCTGATTGCTCAAGGGCAAGACGCGGACGCCGAAGCTGTCTTGATGAAAGCGGAAACATATCTCGAACGACTCGCCAAACTGCCTTCCAGCGAAAGATATCAATTGGGACTCGCCTCTTGTAATGACAAATTGGCGCGAGTTCTTTCTGCAACTACGGAATGAAGCCGTCAAGGTTCTCGCCGAGGATGCTGCTGAATAATGGCGGCATGATTCATTGATCCAAACCAATGTCAGAACAAACCGTTGCGACGACAACCTATCCGATCGAGCGACTGAGTGAGTTTACTTCTCGAGTGTTTCAAGCTTGCGGTGTTCCGCGGGCTGAAGCAGATGTCGCGGCCGAGATCCTCGCACTGGGCGACTTGCGGGGGATTGACTCTCATGGAATCGCTCGGCTGCGGTCGTATCACTTGATGCTTTCGCTCGGTCGAATCAACCCCACGCCGAAGATCGAAGTTGTTCGCGAACGGAAGAGTACTGCAACAGTCGATGGCGACAACGGGTTGGGGTTGGTCGTGGGGCCGCAGGCTTACAAGATTGCCATGGATAAAGCCGACGAAGTTGGCACGGGGTGGATCGGAGTCCGCAACACCAATCATTATGGTATTGCCGGTTACTATGTTCTGAAGGCATTGGAGCGAAATCAAATTGGCTGGGCGATGACGAACACGTCTCGCGTGACGTCGCCGCTTTGGGGGGCCGAGCGGATGTTGGGAACCAATCCCATCGCGATCGCTTTTCCAGGGCTTGACGAACCACCAATCGTCATCGACATGGCAACTCCTGCAGCCGCCTATGGGAAGATCGAAATGGCGATGCGACGCGGTGAACCGATTCCCGAGGGCTGGGCCATAGACTCGGACGGCGTCCCGACAACTGATCCCTTCAAAATGGCCGCTGGCGGAAGCATGCTGCCACTGGGTTCCGATCGAAGTCGAGGCGGCCACAAAGGCTACTGTCTCGGCGCGATGATTGATTTGCTGGTGGGGCCGTTGACCGGGGCAAACTGGGGGCCGTTCACACCCGCTTTTACAATCGAGCATGAAGAGCCGGCACGTCAAGTTGGTAAAGGCTTAGGCCACTTCTTTGGGGCCATGCAGATTGATGCGTTTATTGATGTCGATGACTTCAAACGTCAGATCGATGATTGGATTCGAACGTTTCGAAACACCAAACCTGCAGCAAACACCAATGGTCCCATGATTCCAGGAGATCCCGAACGCGAAGCGGAGGAAGTTCGACGTGTGAGCGGGATTCCGTTGATTCAGCCCGTGATTGACGATCTCAAATACGTTGCTCAAGAAACTGGCGTTCCGTTTGACTAGGTCAACCACTTGATCGTTTAACCCGTAGCCGAAGGCGAGGCGTATCCTCTTCCTCGCCTTCGGGTTAAACGAGAACGGCTTCTCGAGAATCCCCAATGACTCGCGAAGAATTTGACAAGCTCGTCAGTCGCCTTGAAGAGCGATACAAAGGTCGTCCGATCGCGCTGCAGCTTCGAGTGGCACTGTGGCTGGTCGGCGGATACGCGCTGTTTTTCGTTTGGTTTCTATTACTGCTACTACTGGCATTGGTGGCTTACAGCGGTGCTCTCGCTTTCGATAACGCGGCCGCTGTTGTGCTTTCAGTGATTGGTGCCGTTCTTTTGACGCTGGGCGGGTTGCAAGCGTGGGACTTGCTCTTCATCAAGCTCGAGCCAATGAAAGGCTACGAGCTTTCTCGCGAAGAAGCTGCCGAGCTAAACGAGTTCTTGGATGATCTGCGACGAAGCATTGGATCGGCCAAGTTCCAACGAATCGTCATCACATACGATTTCAATGCGGCCGTTGAAAACCTACCTCGGTTTGGGCTCTTGGGATTTCATCGAAAGCACTTGATACTGGGCTTGCCATTACTGCACTGTCTATCTCGAGAAGAGGTCCAAGCCGTCTTGGCTCACGAATTCGCTCATTTGTCGGCGAAGCATGGACACTTCAGCGCATGGATTTATCGGCTCCGCATGACATGGAGTCGTTTGTTCGAGCGGATTGCGGAATCGCTGCAACGAAACCCAGGACGATTTCGCCGCAAGCTGTTTGGCAAGTTCGTCGAATGGTATTGGCCGCGTTTTAATGCGCTGGCCTTTGTTCTATCGCGCAGCAACGAATATCAAGCCGATTCGGTCGCGGCAGAAGTTGTCGGGGCCGAGCACGTGCAATCGGCCCTCTGGCGAGTTGACTGCTATGCCAACTTGATCCATGAGAAGTTTTGGAACGAAACATGGAAGATGGCGAATGCGGATTCGCAACCACCGAATGACATCATGGACCGTTTAGAACGTTTTATTGGTCAGCCGCCTGAAAAGGACGATGCGGATCGATGGACTAATCAAGCCTATAACATGGTGACGGAAAACATCGACACGCATCCTTGTCTGACAGACCGCGTCAACGCTGTTGGTGGATCGGTCGAGAGATTGTTGCAGCAAGGTTTTCCGTTTGCGTCCGTCCCATCTGCGGCAACAACAATGTTGAGAAGTACCTTGCCAGAAATTCAACGTGGTGTTTCCGAGAGATGGCAAGAGGACATCGAGCAAAATTGGAAACAACATCATAACCGAGCCAGTTCGTTGCAAAGCCGGCTCACCGATATCGAGCAACATGTTCCCAGCGAGACAACATCAACGGCAATGTTGTGGGAGCAGGCCGCCGTCAAGGCACAATTGGATGGTGTCGAGGAAGCCGTGCCGATGCTCAATCAATTGCTTGAGCAGAACCCATATCACTCGGGAGCCGCGTTGATGCTTGGGCAACATTTGTTGCAAAAGGGAGATTCACAGGGAGAAGGTTTGCTGATGGAAATCCTCGAACGTGACGAGGACGAGTGTGTTCCTGCAGCTTTTGATTCGTTGGCCATGTATTATCAACTGAGTGGGGACACCGAGCGTCTTCAAGAAATCAAAAAACGCCACGACCGTTTTGAAGAGGCGATGGAAGCGTCTCACCAGGAGCGCAGTATCGTGTTGGCTAGCGATACGTTCTTGCCGCACGAGTTGCCAGCGGATGAGCTATATGACTTGCGGGCTCAGTTGGAAGCAATTGACAATCTTAGCCAAGCATGGCTCGTCAGAAAGAAGCTAGATCACTTTCCGCACAAGAAGCTTTTTGTTCTTTGCGTTCGATCGAAGACAAATCTGTTCGGCTCTTCCAAGATGGCCGCTGATCTTGCGATGTCTCAAAGATTGGTTGGCAAGCTCGATTTGCCCGGTCGAGTCTTGGTGATCACGCCGCAGGCCGGCTTCAAGCCACTTGCCAAAAAGATCATGACTCAAGCAAGTGCTCGCGTGGTTGACCGCTAACAATCGCGGACTCGGTTCGCAGAAGCCCGTTTTTTTTTTTTTTTTTTTCAAGAGCCGGGCGGGCTTCTAAACACAGGCTGCAGCCGTTCTGAAGCCACTGCCTGTCAAGTTGGGCAAGCTGCCGAAGCGATTCCGCTGGTAGCAATTCTAACGATTATCTCAAGAACGCTCACTTCTGGAGATTCCGCTTCAATTCGCAAGATTGGAATAACCGATAAAAACAAAACACTGCACTCTCGTGCGGAGATGGCGCTATTGCACGCGCAGAATCTGCCGATTTTCAAGGCCTAATCGCTTTGCGAAAGAGTGTTCACAACATCCGTGTTGTCATTTCCGGTTTGAACTGGCTTAGGAGTTATCGGGATGTTCATGTTTCCCAAACTCGACCACGCTCGCTTCAGCAATTCCTTCCATCGAGGATTTGCAGCATTCCTAGCGCTTGTATTTGTATGCTCACTGGCCATCGCTCCGGCGGTTGGGCAGCAGCAGCCGCAGCGGCGTGGATATGATCCTGCCGTTGGCTCTCCAGTCAACGGAAACGGCAATGCCAGCAACTACGTCAACGGAAACAATTTTCAAAGCTCTCCTCCGCAACGCTTGCCGGTTGGTAACGGCAACGGAGCGCAGGGAAGTGGTCCTGTCTACCTGAATCTCAATAATCAGCCAGCCAACAACAATCAACCAATCACCAACAACGCACCGTTTCCGAATCGTCAGCCCCAGGTCTTTACTGGAAACAATATGCGTAACAACAACGGATATCCCGTAAACACAAACGCGATTCAACCTCAGCAGCGGTCGACGCAATTTGTCAATCAGCCGCAAATCTATCAAACCCAAGGTGTCGCGCCGCAGCAGCATCGTGACATCGTGCTGTGACGCGATCTCTAAATCGGTCAACATTCGCTTCAGTCGCGGCGTGTTGGTTTCGAACAGCCGAGTGATTCCGTGTAAAACCGTTTCCGCTTCGTCATGGGTCGCCTCGGGTTCATTCGAGATATTCGCGATTCGATCTCCGAATTTGGTTTCGGCCCATTCATCGATCGCGGCCACGTCCAAATCGCCTCGCAGGTGATGGACGGTCTCTGTGCAAGCCGCACGACGTTCCAACGGTTCGGCGCATTCGGTCTGCGTTAACATGCAAACTTCGACGTCCGGCACGTGTGTCGCCAGTTGTTCGAGCAAACCGTCTTGAGCATGCCAGCTATCGACGGCCGCAGTAAAATCGGCAACGATCCCACAAGGCTTCGACTTCAGCGCCGTGGCACTGGCCTCGTCGAGATCCTCACAGCAGTGGATCTCGAACGTGTTCTGCCATCGCTCGGGGATGTCTGCCAAGAGATCCGGGGCGCGGCTCAAAATTACAATTAGAGGGTTCTCCATGGTTGTTCCTGAGATGAGAGCAATGGTGGGGGTGGACGGGGAGTGTGTGGAGTGGTTCGCTGCTATCATTTCTGTACAAACATGATGACAAAGCATTAAGACGCTGAAACATTGATTGTTTAAGGCCTTGTTAATGCACCACTTGCGAAAAATAGCGACTTGCCACATTCGTCATGTTTTTTTTTTGCAAGGTGTTTGATTGTCGAAACATTTCAAAGTTGCCACGTTTCGAGAAACCAACTGTTGACGAATGACAACATCCAAGAATACTTTGATCGGAAGCCGTTAAACCGATTTTGTCCACGCGTTCGACTTCATGGATAGACCATCATGGCTAAATTTGCAGTAGTGTTGCCGGCAGCGGGCAAGAGCTCACGTTTTCAAACCAATCAAAAGCGTAAGAAACCGTTCGTTGATCTCAAGAAAAGGCCCATTTGGGTCCGCGCTGCCGATCAATTCGTCAACAGAGAAGATGTTGTCCAAACGTTGATCGTCATTGCTTCCGAAGACATGGACTTCTTCAAGGAGAAGTACCGCGCCAATCTGGCGTTTATGGAAATCGACTTGATCGAGGGCGGAGTTCAACGAGCGGACTCGGTCGAGAACGCGTTGAAACAGGTCAAAGATGAAGTTGACTTCGTGGCCGTTCACGATGCGGCGCGTCCGTTGATTGTTAAGGAGTGGATTGACGAGGTGTTCGCCGCAGCAGAAAAGTCAGGTGCGGCGATCCCCGCTGTTCCCATCTCTAGCACCATCAAACGTGTTGGCGATGATTCGCAAATCGAGGAGACCGTTTCGCGCGATGGATTGTGGGCCGCGCAAACGCCACAGGTCTTCCGACGAGAATTATTGCTCGAAGCTTACGCTCAACGAGGCGACTTCAATCCCACTGACGAAGCACAATTGGTCGAGAAGTTCGGGCATCCGGTCACCGTCGTTCGCGGCAACGCCATGAACATCAAGATCACAACAGGTGAAGACATGTCGTTGGCGACCGCATTGGTCGATGCTTTGCCGAAGAAGACCCTCGGTGCATTACATCCTTTCGCCGATGAGCCCAGAGGGCTTTTGTGATGACATAACAACCGTCAACGATTAATCTTGTCCAAGCTTTGGAACTGAAAACTCAACACGAGGTTACAACATGTCAGACGTCACAATTAAGACTCGCGAAAACGGCCCATTCCTTGTCACCGGCACTGTTACGGTCGTCGATTCTGAGGGAAACGCTTTTGACACCATTGGCAAGGACACCATTGCACTTTGCCGCTGCGGAGCAAGTAAGAATCGCCCCTTCTGCGATGGCACTCACCGCGACTGCGGCTTCGAGTCTAACGAAACGGCATCTGCATAGCCGTCAACTCCACGGATTGCTCGTTGGAGTTCCGGGTTTTTGATGACATGGGTGAGAGCAGATCGGTATCCTTAAGGATCCCCGTTATGCTTTTACTTGCCCAGAAAAACTCAGGAACTCTGTCATGTTGTGCGTCCGTCATTTTGCCTTGCTGCTGCTGATCGCTGGAACAGCTTCCGTGTCGATGGCTCAAGATGAAGCCGATCCCGCCGAGGCAATTCCCAAGCCGCCAACGATTCCCGACGAACCAAAAACCGTCGACCCGGCGAATCACGTGCCTGAGCAATTGGCCAAGCTGGCCACTGTGGAATTCGCCGACAAATCGCTGCGGGACATCGCGGCTTGGATTCAGACTGAGCAGAAGATTCCCGTTCTCTTCGATACGAAAACATTGAACGAAACAGGAGTCGCGTTGGGCGAACCGGTCACAGATCGGTTGCAAAACGAACCGGTCTATCTGCTGCTGAATCGTTTGCGCGGACTCAACCTGGCTTGGTATGTCGAGGACAACATTCTTCGCATCACGACAACCAGCGTCGCTTCCGAGCGTATGTCGACGCAACCTTACAATGTTGGTGATCTGTTGGATGGCGGATTCAAGCAGGCGGCCATCAGCAATGTGATCCAGGAAACGACCAGCGGCCCATGGGAAGAGGAGTCGGGCGAGGGTGGCGGCCTGGAATGGCTTGGTGACGTTTTGTTCGTGCGGCAAACAGACAACATGCATCGTGAAGTCAACGGTTTGCTAGCGGCACTCAGAAAACACGCGCGTCGGACATTTACTTTGGATCCGCCTCAGCATGGCGCGTTGCGGGAAAAGTTGGCAGCTAACGTCAGCGTCAACTTCAATGACACGCCACTCAGTAAAGTCGTCGAGGATCTCGCCACTCAATCGAAAGCCGATATTCGTTTGGAGCCCATTGGCTTGCGGAACGCGCGTGTCCGAGATCGCGAACCGATAACGTTGAAGCTTTCCGATCGTCCTCTCTCCACAACGTTGGACGTTTTGTTGGCCGATTTAGAATTGCGTTGGATCTTGAGAGACGGCGTCTTGTGGCTGACAGACCAAGTCACTGCCAGTCGCTTCATGAAGACCGCGGTCTTCGATGTGCGTGATCTTTGTCGCGACAGCAGTGAAGCCGATGCGCTTGGAAATGCGATTCAGACCCAAACCTCCGGGCCGTGGCTCAACGATGAAGGCAACGGCGGAAGTTATATCTTCGCCAAGCCAGGTGCCTTGGTCGTTCGCCAAACAGAAACGATTCTTGAAGAAATCCACACGCTAATGGCGACTTACCGCAAGGCTCTCTTGGCATCGAAACCAAGGGAACGAAGCGACATTGACGAAGTCAGTACACGTTACTATCGCATGCATATCAACATTGCCAAGGATTTGTCCGTGTTGCTCCCGCTGCTTGTCGAGCCGAAATCTTGGATCAATGATGAGCAGCCGAACGCGGTGGGCACCGTGATGAAACTTTCGTCGCGTCCAGATGTCGTCGCGGTTACGAAAGAAAAGCAGGCATCAGCCGTTCTCATGGATCAAGCCGTGCTCATCATTCGACAGACTCGATCCGTTCACGAGAAGATCTCCGATGTTATCGCGCGTATTGAGAGTGGCGACACCCCACTGACTGCCACCGGCGGCGGAAGCGGTTTCGGAGGCGGCTTCTTCTCGGTAGACGAGGAAGGTAAGAGTACTCGACTACGGAAGAAATCAAAGTAGCATCTCCGTAGGACGGACTTGTAGTCCGTCGCATAAGGCAAGAGACGGACTACAAGTCCGCCCTACATTGGCAATGTCGTTTAACCCGCAGCCGAAGGCCAGGCTGTGTCGGCTAAGATCTGCTCACCAATTCCAAAAACGCATCCAGCTCCGAGAAGTCCTCAAAGAACCAATCTGGCTTCGCGTCAATCAACGATTGGCGAGGCACATTACCGGTTCCGACTCCGATGACGTTGGCTTCAATAGCCCGGCCACACTTCACATCGGCCGCAGTGTCGCCGATGACCCAAACCTGATTTGGGTGAATCTCTGAGCCAAAACGTTCATGAACAACGGCCAAGGCGTCGCGGGCGACATCGTCTCGATCGGGATGAATATCCCCGTAGCCGCCGAAATCAAAGTACTTCCAAAGGTCGAAGTGTTCCAACTTGCAACGAGCTCCCTCGCGAAAGTTCCCCGTTAAGAGCCCCAATTCCACGTCGTCCAGCGAAGCGAGTTTCTCAAGAAGATCCGGAACACCAGGAAGAACGATGCCATCACATTCCGACATCGTGTGTGGTAGCTCTTGAATGTAAGCGGCAAGGAAGTTTTTCCACGTCGCATCAATTTGATCACCAACGCCATGAAAGTTGAGCATGTCGACAGTGATCGCGCGATCCGTGCGTCCCGCCGTCGAGATCCCTTCGGTGGGTTTGGTGATGCCGTATTGAGTCTCCAACGCCCGCTCCATCGCGCGTTGCCCGGCACCTCCCGAGTTCAACAGCGTGCCATCAATATCAAACAGAAGAATCTGCAAAGCGAAGCCCTTGAATTGAACAGCCCGGCTACTCAACGAGTAACCGGGCTGATGTGCTTTCAAAGTAGCCGTCACTCTCCGAGTGACGAGCCGAACAGTGACCGCGACGACTGAATCATTGACTCACAGAAATACAATGCGATTGTCGATTGGCTCATCACTCGGAGAGTGATGGCTACGTTACGGTCGAGCCAACTCGTGCTTGAGCGGCAACCAATTACCGCCATCGTTGCTACTCGCAACGCATTGCTCGATGAAGTACATCCCCTCAGTGCCATCATTCACATTCGGGTAGACTGTGTTAACCTTGTCGATCGTCTCGCCGTCGGCCACTCTGACCATGTCGTCGTATGCGGCGCGGTAGACGTTCGCGAAGGCCTCGAAAAATGCCTCTGGGTGCCCCGAGGGAAGACGACACGCGCCGGCACCAGACTCGTTCATGAACGGTGCATTCGGATCGCGAGTGTATATGGCATGAGGCTCGCCATTGCGGCGGACGATCATCACATTGGGTTCTTCTTGTCGCCAGAAGAGACTTGCCTTCGTGCCATCGATTTCAATCGAAAGATCGTTCTCACGGCCATGGCTGATCTGGCTTGCGGTGACTGTTCCCAGTGCTCCATTCTCGAAGTGAACCACGGCGTGGCCGTAGTCATCCAGTTGTCGGCCTTCCTCGAAAGTCTTCAAATTGCAGGAGACCTTTTCGGGAATCAATCCGGACATGTATCGAGCCAAATTAAAAGCATGCGTGGCAATGTCGCCAAAGCAACCAGCGGCTCCAGAGCGAGCGGGGTCCGTCCGCCAAGCGGCTTGCTTCTGATCTTCGTTTTCCAGTCGAGTTCGCAGCCAACCTTGAATGTACTGAGCTCGGATGGCCTGAATCTCGCCAAATTCACCGCTGGCAATCATCTGGCGAGCCTGTCGAACCAGCGGATAGCCTGTGTAATTGTGAGTCACCGCGAAAACTTTGTTGCTGCTCGCAACCAAAGCCGCCAGTTCTTCTGCTTCAGCAAGGTTCAATGTCAGAGGCTTGTCGCAAATTACGTTGAAACCGGCCTCGACCATGCACTTGGCAATTGGAAAGTGCGTGTGGTTCGGTGTGGCGATGCTAACAAAGTCAATCCGTTGATCCTCGGGAAGAGCCGCTTCCTTCTCGGCCAACTCTTCGTAAGAGGTGTAAGCGCGGTCCGGGCAAATATCGTACGAGGCCGCGGAGTCCTTGGCTCGCTGGGGATCCGAAGACAAGGCACCAGCGACTAACGCCGCTCGATTGTCCAAGACGGCCGCCGTGGCATGCACGCGCCCAATAAACGAACCAGCCCCGCCACCAACGAGGCCCATGCGAAGCTTACGGTTGAGGGAACCGTTGGTTGTGTCCATGTTGAAACCTTCAGTGAAAAAATCGCGTCGAGAAACTCTAAGTAGAAGCCGCCAAATTACCCCTGGGATCCCGATTTTTCAAGCTTCGGCATCGGCAACACCCCGTTCCGATGTGCTTTTGCAATTGTTTCAACCGCCAGCATTTATCTCCAAGTGCCGTAGCGGAACGGCCCAAGCCGTTCGGTGTCTCGCAAGGCTTTACTCATATACCGCATGGCTTGCGTACACCACTCAAGGTCCGGTTGTACCGATTCAATCAATCGTGACGAGTTCTCTCAGCAGTCCGCAAGTTCGGCTCGCAGTGGCTTACCAATTCTTCACACGCCAAGACCGCGCCGCCGATAACAGCATCTGCGAGCAACCTACGCTCACCCCCCTACTTATGGAAGGACACATCATGCAGCAGGGAATCAACGTCTTGGCTTTGGTGAAGGAATCCGAGCGATTCGTTTTTCTCTACGATGACAGTAGCCCTGCCGCATTGATGACAACACTTGGCCAATACGCGGCCGACAAAGACTTGAGCTTTTCTTGGTACGACGCGGCTGTCTTAAGCCAAAAAGTTCGTCGGATGCAGCAAGCCACCGAAGTTGCGGAAGTAGTCGAAGATCAAGCCCATTCCAAGACAAATCGGCTTGGAGAAATCACCTGGTAATCTAGGAAATGCACGCAGCAATTGACGGCTTCCTGCGGTATCTGCGGATCGAGCGAAACGCATCTCCGCTGACACTGAAGTCCTACACCGAGGACATGGAAGGCCTGCTGATCTACTTCGAAGAGCAAGTCGGGCACATTCCGAATCCCGACCAAGTCACCGTTGCGATGCTTCGTGGTTATGTAGCCTACTTGAACGCCTGCGAGTATGCGCGGACAACGATCGCTCGGCGGTTGGCCAGTCTTCGCAGCTTGTTTCGTTACTGCTGCCGCGAGAATCTCGCTGCGTCCAATCCTGCTCAAGCACTGCGAACTCCACGAATCGGCCGCAAGTTGCCGCACTTCTTAACGGAAAAACAGGTCGGCAAGTTGCTGCTGGCGCCACCTGCCAACAAAACAGAGGGACTGCGCGATCGTGCCATTCTCGAGACGATCTATTCCGCCGGCTTGCGTGTTGGCGAGCTTGTCTCACTAGACACAACAGACTGGGACCGCGACGCTGACATCATCCGAGTCCGCGGTAAGGGCCGCAAAGAGCGAATCGCCCCCATCGGCAGTTTTGCGTCCAAGGCTCTGTCGCGGTGGTTCGAGGTTCGCAAGCCTGACCCCAAGGGGTCCATGGATCAAACGGCAGCCATCTTTCTGAATCGCTTCGGCCGCCGATTGACCACTCGTAGTGTCGGACGGATGCTTGAGAAATACATCCTGCAATGCGGTCTCGATTCGTTGACCTCGCCCCACACATTGCGGCACAGTTTCGCTACGCACTTGCTGGATGGCGGTGCTGATTTAAGAAGTGTCCAAGAGATGCTGGGACACAAGAGCTTGACGACCACGCAAATCTACACGCACGTCAGCACGAAACGCTTGCGCGAGACTTACGAGAAAGCACACCCACACGCCAGCCGGTGATCGCCGATGATCGAGAAGCCAGGCTTTTGGCCAAAGCCCGGCTTCTTCCCCTTGGTCTGCCACACAATTCTTCGCGAATTGGCCCGATTTCCGCTAAGATTCCGACTGGACAAACGTCGTAGTTTTGGTTGCCGGAATTCTCATCGACGAAGAATCGCCATGAAAAAAATCCTGACTTGTCTTGTCGCTCTAGCTGCTTTCCAAACTAGCATCTCGCACGCCGATTACCTTGTTGAAAGCCGAGGCTCTTGGCCGAAAACCTGGCCCAAAGAACTCGAACCACTTCGTAAGAAGGCGTCGACATTCGAGGGCCCGCTGCTGCCAGCGCTGCACTATGCGATCACATTCGATTCGCGCGAACAATTCGAAGCCGCTTGGCCGCATTTGCTCAAGGTCAAGACAAAGGGAGCTCCCATCATATTGAAACGAGGCCCCAGTTTTTGGCTGCGCGGTGGCAAGGCCGCCGGCATCTGCGTCCATACGCCACCAGCCCATACAAAGCCACGGACCGACGCAGAGATCGCCAAATCAAAAGCGAGCAATTCGTACTGGCGAACGTCGGTCTATATCGAGCTGATTGTCGATGGCAAGATCGTCGACCTGAATCGAATCCCGCTACCTCGCGACACGCCGATCATTGACGAGCGATTCAAGAAGCCAAAGAAGAAGTGATAAGAGCTTGACGGCGGAAGAAGGTGGGCAGCGTTCGATTCCGTTGCCAACAATTCTTCGGTACGATGAATGATCGGCCAGATGGATTCTACCGCTTCCATGATTGCACGGACGTGTTGTTGCCAAGTACCAAACGCCGTCCATGCATTACGTTCCCGAATCAGCTCGCGAATTCTTGCAAGATTCTGCTGCCGAAGATGGTGCGGATCGAGAAGCGCGCAGTTTTCATTTCCGATCGGCTCCCGTTTATTTGCTTACGGCCTTTGTGGGATCGTTGCTGGCTGCCGATTTGCTGATCGGCTTCTTGGCCGAACTTGGACAGAACGAACTACTCACGTATCGAGTCATCGTCGGCTATCGTTTGGCGTTGTTCGCCGCGTTGCTCGGTGGCTCTCGCATTTTGTACCAAACGCTTGACGGGCTGACTCAAGGGAAAGTCGGTGCCGACCTGGCGCTCACGATCGCGTGTCTGGCCGCCATTATCCTGAAAGAACCAGTCACAGCAGCACTAGTTGTATTCGTTGCGCTTTGCGGCGAGAGCATCGAAGGCTACACCATCGACCGAGCCCAACACGCGATCCGTCGAGTCTTTCAAATCTGCCCAAAGATTGCTCACGTCATCCGTGACAATCGGGAGCTTGACGTTGCGGTGTCTGAGTTGGAAGTTGGCGAAACGGTTATCGTCCGCCCTGGTGAAAGAGTTCCCGTTGACGGCGTGATCGTGGATGGAACGTCAGCAATTGATGAAAGTGCGCTGACTGGAGAAAGCCTTCCCGTCGACAAAGCGACTGGCGATCACGTCTTTTCCGGCTCGATCAATCAATTCGGCAGTCTGACGATGACCGCAGAAAAAGTCGGCGAGGACACAACGCTGGCACAAATCGTTAAGCTGGTCGGTGATGCCACCGCGAGAAAGGCGCCACTTGAGCGAACAGCAGACCGACTGGCGCGACTCTTCCTGCCGGTCGTCTTGACCGTAGCACTGGCAACTCTCGTCGGCTGGCGAATTCAATCCGGCGAATGGACACCAGGCTTCATGCCGGCGCTTAGCGTGCTGGTTGTCGCTTGTCCTTGCCCCCTGATCTTAGCGACCCCCAGTGCCGTCATGGCGGCAATGGCTTGGCTGGCACGAACGGGCGTCGTCGTCAAAGGATCCGTGGCGCTCGAACGGCTAGCTCAAATCGATACGCTCGCCTTCGACAAAACCGGCACATTGACGCGGGGCAAGCTTGAAGTTGCAGCGATTCACCCATTCGCTGACCTGGATGAAATTGACTTACTAAGAACGGCATCAATCGCCGAAAAACGCAGGGAGCATCCGATCGGCCGAGTCATCGTTCGAGAGGCCGAGGCCCGCGGCTGCGTCATCCCAGGCGTCTACGAATTCGCTGCTCGTCCAGGCTTTGGAATTGCAGTTCAGGTCGAAGGTGGATCGCTAGGCGACCACATCGCCAAGCTCGTTCGGGCTGAAACCGAGTCCCTCGAACTGGTCGTTGGAAACCGACGACTGCTGGATCAATCCAACGTCCAGTTCTCGGATGCTGCTGTCGAGCAAATCGAACAGATCGAGGAATCAGGTCAGACCGTGATCATGGTTGGTCTCCAGGGTCGTTTGCTGGGCGTGATCGGAGTCCGCGACACGGTTCGCAGCGAATCTCGAAGCATCGTCGCTGAACTTCAAGTCGCGGGCATCGAACACATCACGATGTTAACCGGTGATCGACTGGCTCCAGCCCGCCAAGTAGCCGAGCAAGTTGGATTGGGCAACGCGGTGCATCCGGAGATGTTGCCTGCTGACAAAGCCGACTGGATCAACGATCAAACGAAGCAAGGTCGATCCGTGGCCATGGTCGGCGACGGCGTTAACGATGCTCCTGCACTAGCAAACGCGGCGATTGGCATCGCGTTGGGCGGAGTCGGAAGTGACATCGCGTCGGAAGCGGGTGACCTAGTCCTGATGGGCGATCCGTTGAGGCCGTTACCAGGACTGCTACGGCTTTCGCGCAAGCTAGTGCAGAACATTCGCCAGAGCATCTATATCTTTGCATTCGGCATGAACGCCCTCGGCATGATACTGGGCGCTGTCGGAATTCTCTCGCCAGTTGCGGCTGCTGTTTTTCACGAGGCGGCGTCTTTGGCAGTGATGATCAACGCTTTACGGCTGTTGTGGTTCGAGCGATTTGATACCACGTGGCTTGGCCAATTGTTGCAGCGAACCACGTCGACGCGAGATCGAATGCTGGATTGGCTATCCCCGACCGAATGGGTGTTTCGGCTGTTGCGACATTGGTCCACGCTACTTAGGTTGGCGGGCGCGGCAGCCATCATGCTGTGGTTGCTGTCGGGAGTCACATTGATTGAGAATCACGAGCAGGCGGTGGTGACGCGATTCGGACGCTGCCACGCGACGCTGGATGGAGGTTTGCATTGGCGCTGGCCGACTCCTTTCGAAAGATTGCGAATCGAAGAAATCGACCGAGTACGCTCCGTTCCGATTGGCTTTCGCGGCGCAATGCCAAAGGCGCCAACTGATGATGTGATCTCGCCAGCGATCGAATGGACCAGCGAACACGCAGACTCGATCGAAGTCGTGTCCGCAGAATCGTTGGCGTTGACGGGCGAAGAGGTGCTTGTTGACTTCACGGGGGAAGTTCATTATCGCATCAGCGACTTGTATCAATTCGCGTTTACCGCCGCGGCACCAGACGAAACTGTGCGAGCGGTCGCCGAATCGACCATTCGGCAAGCTGCCGCTCAGTTGTCGTTGGACAACATCTTGACCGCGCAGCGTGCTCGCGTCGAAGAACAGTGTTTGCAGGAAACGCAAACAGCGATTGCGGCGTACGATTTGGGAATCGAGGTAACCGATCTGCATCTCTTGGACATTCATCCGCCCAAGCAAGTCGTTCCTGATTACCGGCGAGTTGCCGACGCGTTGGAAGAACGAGAGCAACTAGTCAATCAGGCAGAAGCTTACTACGCGCGAGAGGTTTTGAATGCCGCCGGCGAGGACGCGATTCGATTGTTGAGCGATTCGGTTGCCGATGTTCGCCAGCAAGTGAACGCGTCGACAACAGGCGAAGTCCGCGGCTGGGAACTCGATGACGATCTATGGAACAAGTTGAACAACAAAACAGGCGACCGCCAACTTCTCTCCGGCGAGGCCGCCAAAACGCTCTACGAAGCCGAGCAACGCCGAGTCGAAAGAATCGAGGCCGCCAAAGGACAAGCGCTTCGCTTCAATAAGTTGCTCAGCGTTTTTCGCAGTCGACCGGATCTAACGGCGAACCACTTGTATTGGCAATCGATCGATCGTTCACTTTCCAAACGACCATTGACGATCGTCGACCCCAAGGTCACCGGCAAACAGCATTTGTTGTTGGCCGATCCATTATTGATGAGCGGCCCTTCGCTGTTACGCTCGACATCAGGAGTGGGCTCTTCCAATGAAACTGCCCCGGAGGGGCTCCGTCGAATAGCCCCTGGCTTCAGCCAGGGGGAAAATGCTCAGAGAGAACAAAGCCCCAACGGGGCGAACAATGAGGCAGATTTAGGGAATTAATTCGTGGTCGCCCCGAATTGTAGTGTATTACAGAGTTGCGTTTTGGGGCGTTTTAATTTTTCAGACCACGGGTAAAGCCGATGGCACTGCGTCCTTCGGGACCAACTAACTCCGAGGAAATCATGTCCACCGACGATCAACAATCTGTAGCCAAATCGGCAATGCGTCAAATTGCATTGCTTGCTGGTGTCGTTGCGGCGGCGTGCATCCTCTGGAGTTGCGTCGTGTTTGTGGATGAGACGGAATTTGTCATCTCCGAGCGACTCGGCAAGATCGCGGCTGTCTACGATCGTGACGAAGATCGGGGGCTGCACTTCAAGCTTCCATGGCCGATCGAGACGATTCGACGATTCGATCGACGAACTCAATTATTCGACCCCTACGGCCGCGAAGTATTCACGAAAGACAAGAAAAACGTCATCGTCGACACTTATATTTGTTGGCGAATCGCTGATTCGTCGGGCGAATCAGCCGACTTCGCCAAGCGACCCGTTGTGCGTTTCTTCCGCTCGCTCGGTGGCAAGGAATTGGCCGAGACCCGTTTAGATAGCCGTGTTCGCTCAATTCTTTCAACACAGATTGGCCAAGTCGAATTAGATCGGCTGTTTCAAATCGAGAACAGCGAACAAGCCCCTGTTGGCGAACCTGCCAACTCACTGAAGACACTCTCGGCCAATGTGCGCGAACTGGTAATTCAGCGTCCCAACGAAGCCGAATCGATTCGCGATCGGCTCGGCATCGAGATCATTGACATTCGAATTAAGCGATTAAACTTCCCTAGCGGCAATCAACAAGCCGTCTTCGAACGCATGAAGAGCGAGCGACAAAAGATCGCTCAACGCGAACGCAGTGCAGGAAACGCCGAAAGCCAAGTCCTTCGCAGCCATGCCGATCGCCAATACAACGAAATCCTGGCACGAGCAAATGCAGATGCCGAGCGAATTCGAGGCGAAGCTGATGCCGAATCGATATCGATCTTGAATGCCGCCCACTCACAAGACCGACAGCTTTACAAGATGCTGCGAGCGCTCGACAGCTACGAGAAGATCATCAACGAACGTACGACGTTAGTCTTGTCCGCAAACAGCAACCTGTTGAGGCTGTTGACGGAAGGATTGGAAGGCTTCGAGTTAGACCAACCGATCGATGCCGACGAACGCTCGACGCAAACGAACGAAGTTCGACCGCCGCTCAAGAACGCGGCGCAAAGTAACACTGACGCTGCAACCAGCAAACCGGATTCATCTCGCGAGGTGAGTCCATGAAGCGTTGGATAGCATTCGTGGTGTTGCTGCTGGGTTATCTGGCAACAGGTGTCTTCGTTGTTGGTGCCAACGAGGCGGCGATCGTCCGGCGTTGTGGTCGAATTGTTCGAAACGGCGATGGCAATCCTGTTCTGATTAGTAGCGGCCTTCATTTCGATTGGCCTTATCCGCTAGCTCAGGTCGATCGATTCAACGTCAACGAAGAACGCACGCTGACGATCGGCATCGCGGAATCGGAAGGACTAGACGCAACGAACTTCTTGCAAACAGTCGAGTTGTCGAGGAACTCGCAATTCATCACCGGCGACAAGAACATTCTGAATGCACAAGTCACCGTCCATTACCGATTGGCTAGCGATTCGGTTGAGCACTTCTTGTTTCGCAACGAGAATCCCGAATCTCGCCTGCGATTATTGCTGGAGTCCGTTGTTGCTGACACCGTGATGCAAAGCGGCGTTGATTTCGTCCACACGCTGGGCCGCAATGAACTGCGAGAACAGATGATCGGTTCACTGCGCGAATTGGCGTCAAAACAACAACTGGGTGTTGAGGTCGACGACGTCACCATCGGCAGCGTGTATCCGCCAGTCAGAGTGAAGTCACATTTCCTGGATGTAACGAATGCTCGAGCGGACAAGCAGACGTACATCAACCAAGCGAAAACCTACGGTGAAGAACGAGACGCTGATGCCAATGCGGCAAGACAGCGGCTACTGGACGAAGCTCGCATTTATCGAAGCCAATCGGTTCAAGCGGCAAAGAGTAAAGCGGATAGCTTCGAGAAACTCGTCACTCAATTTCGACGTGCCGAGTCATCCGGCGAGCAGACTTACACGGAAGCTCGCAACTTGGCCATGCAGCGAAAGTACGCGGAAGTCATGAACCGCATACTCCGTCGTGCCGAATCGAAGGTAGTCCTGGATTCGGGCAAGCCCGTCGACATCACAATTCTGCGTGATCCAAAGCAGTAATTGAAAGGATGTATACAACCGTTTAACTCCCAGCCGAAGGCGCCGGCGGCCAAGAAACATTGTAGCCCAACAAGTCTGCAATGTTTCTTGGCCGTCGGCGCCTTCGGCTGGGCGTTAAACAATTGATCGCTCTCGCAATGAG